>JBDUEI010000114.1:0-28391 GCA_040002515.1 Rudaea sp.
CGTAGCGATCGAGGAAACCTTTGTCGCGATCGAAGTTGATGATGCCGCGCAGGTAATACGCGTAGTCGACGTGTTTGTGCGTCGGGTAGGTCTTGATGAAGCGGCCGACGGTGGAATACGCATCGTCCTGCTTGTCGACTTTGTACTGCGCGTACGCCAGATCGAGCGTGGCCTGTTCCGTGTACGGTCCGAACGGGAAACGCGCGATCAGGCGCTGGTCGTAGCGGATCGCCTTGCCGTAGTTTTCGGAAGCCAGCGCATCTTTGGCAGTCGAGTACATCTGTTCGACGGGTAGAACTTCGGTGTCGTCCTTCTTTCTGCCGAAGAGGTTGCAGCCGGCGCAGAAAACGACGAACACGAGCAATAGAAACTTCAGCGAAGAAGACAGTCGCATGGGAAAAACGCACGCTTTCGGGGACAGATTCGGGATAATAGCGGAAATCCCCCGTCAGCCGAAGTTAAGACGGCCGGGCAGCCAGACCTCATTCAGCCACGCACCGCTTCAGGTAAATCGCTACGGATGGAACGCTCCACGCAAACGCTAAGCGCACGCATTCCGCCGGAATCGGCGGGAAAACGCTTCGATCAGGCGCTCGCCGACCTGTTCCCGGATTACTCGCGCTCGCGGCTCACGACGTGGATCAAATCCGGCGATGTCACGCTCGATGGCGCGATTCCGGTGCCGCGACAGATCGTCCGCGGCGGCGAAGACGTGATCCTGCGCGCCGAATCGACGCAAGAAGTTCCGCTCGCGCCAGAATCCATCGCGCTCGATATCCGTTACGAAGATGCCGATGTGCTCGTCATCAACAAACCCGCCGGATTGGTCGTGCATCCGGGTGCCGGCCAGCCGGCCGGTACGCTGCAAAATGCGTTGCTGCATTTCGATCCGAAGCTCGCCGAGATTCCGCGCGCCGGCATCGTGCATCGTCTGGATAAAGATACGTCAGGATTGATGGCGATTGCGCGCACATTGCAGGCGCACGCGTCGCTGGTCGAGCAACTGCAGGCGCGCGACGTGCATCGGCAATATGTCGCGATCGTCTATGGCGCGATGATCGCCGGCGGCACTGTCGACGCACCGATCGGCCGACACGCGCGCGATCGTCTGCGCCAGGCCGTGATCGAAAGTCCGACGTCGAAACCGGCTGTGACGCACTATCGGGTCCGCGAACGCTTTCGTGCGCACACGATGATTGAATGCCGACTAGAAACCGGGCGCACGCATCAGATCCGCGTGCACATGGCGCACATTCGACATCCGCTGCTCGGCGACGCGTCGTACGGAAACGGATTGCGCTTGCCGAAAGGCGCTTCGCCGGAATTCGTCGAGATATTGCGTGGATTCAAACGCCAGGCATTGCATGCGGAAAAACTCGAATTCGAACATCCGCGCACCAAGGAAACGGTGAGCGTGAGCGCGGAAATTCCCGCCGATATGCAACAACTCATTACCGCATTGCGCGCGGACGCGATCACCCACGCGTCGAAAAACTAGATCGGATTTCGCGTGTCGACCGCGCACATCGAAGTTGCTAGCCCGATCATTCCGGATTGGCCCGCGCCGCCGAATGTGCGTGCGATCACGACAACGCGCACGATGCCGGGAAATTCCCAGCCGCCGTACGAAGCGTTCAATCTCGGACGGCGCAGCGGCGAAGACGAAGGCATCGTACGCGCCAATCGCGCGTTGCTCGAACGCTCAATGCGTTTGCCGTCGACGCCGCGCTGGATGCAACAGGTGCACGGTGACCGAAGTCTGCGCGTGAACGAGGAAGTTTTCGCGGACGAACAACAGGCCGATGCCGCGTTCACGACGCAAATCGATATCGTTCTCGCGATCCTTACCGCAGACTGTCTTCCGATTTTATTGTGTGCAGAGGATGGCTCGGAAATCGCCGCGATCCATGCGGGTTGGCGTGGCTTGTCGGCCGGAATCATCGAGAGTTGCACGTCGCGTCTTCGTGCGGCGAAATCGAATTTAATGGCCTGGTTGGGACCGGCCATCGGGCCGACGTCATATGAAGTCGGCGATGAAGTGCGCAACGTTTTCATGGCGAAATCCCCTGATGCGACCACGGCTTTCGGCCCGACGCGGACGGGACACTGGTCGTGCGATCTTTACGACCTCGCGCGCCAACGATTGCGCGCCGCCGGAATCGATCGAATCTACGGCGGCGGACTCGACACGTTCAGCGATCCACGTTTTTATTCGTACCGCCGCGATGGTGCGCGCAGCGGACGATTCGCCAGCCTGATCTGGCTGCAGCGATAGAGTGCCCGCGCTTTTCGCCCGGGTTCTCGGCGAGACCTTCGCGCAATTGCCGACGCGCGTACGTGCGCTGCACGAGCGCGAAGGCACACGCACCTATCGTGGCGTCGCGGATGTCGAACGTGACGCAGGCTTTCTCCCGAGATTATTTTCTTGGGCGACTTCGTTGCCGCGCGCGGGTCGCGATGTCGCCCTTGTCGTCACGATCGAAACCAGCGCTGATACTGAGAAATGGACGCGCGATTTTGCGGGGCATCGCATGCCTTCGCGCCTTGGCGAATCGAACGGAGCGCTTCAGGAAAAACTCGGGCTCGCGACATTCGATTTTGACTTGACGATAGAAAATCAGGCATTGGTCTGGCGTGTGGGCCGCGTCCGCGCGCTAGGCATCCCGTTGCCGCCCGCGTGGTTCGCGAACGTCGTCGCGCGCGAATTCGACAGCGACGGCCGATACCGATTCGACGTACGCGCGCAGATGCCGGGCATCGGATTGCTCGTCCACTATCACGGCTGGCTCGATGTCGACTGAATCGCCCATTCTGGTTTTCGATGGCGTCTGTGTGCTGTGCAGCCGCAGCGTTCGTTTCGTCCTGCGTCACGATGCGCAGCGCCGGTTTCGATTCGCCACGGCGCAGTCGGAAACTGGGCGGCGTTTGATGATCGAACATGGCATCGATCCGGCGCAGCCAGCGAGCGTACTTCTTGTCGAGAACGGTGTGGGTTACACCGAAAGTGAGGCGGCGATCCGCGTGCTGCGGGAATTCGCGCTCGGCTGGCGAACGCTCGCGGCCGTCCTTTGGATAATTCCTCGTCCAGTGCGCGACGCCGTCTATCGCTACGTCGCGAAACGGCGCTACGGCTGGTTCGGAAAAACGGATGTGTGTTATCTGCCCGAGCCCGGCGAATCGGATCGATTTCTGGTCTGATCGCGCCGTGCAATTTGCTTGAAAACCGCTACTCCGCCCGCATAACGGTGACATCTCGCGGCGCTCGCCGCACTCGAAAATCGGGAACTCTCATGCGAATGGACAAGCTCACTTCGCGATTCCAGCAGGCGCTCGCCGACGCGCAATCGCTGGCGGTGGGACGCGATCACAACATGCTCGAACCGGTACATCTCATGGCCGCGCTGCTCGATCAGCAGGGCGGTTCGACGATGCCGTTGCTGGCGCAGGCTGGCGTCAACGTGGCTGCACTGCGGACGCGGCTTGGGCAAGCGCTCGATCGGCTGCCGGCGGTGAAAGGTCAGGAAGGCAACATCAATGTCTCGAACGAATTGAACCGGCTGCTCAACGTCACCGACAAGCTCGCGCAACAGCGCGGCGATGCGTTCATCGCCAGCGAATTGTTCGTGCTCGCGGCGCTCGATGACAAGGGTGAAGTCGGGCAGCTTCTAAAGACGAGCGGTGCGACGAAAGCAGCCATCGAGACGGCTATCGAAAAAATGCGCGGCGGAGAAAATGTGCAGAACGAAAACGCGGAAGATCAGCGCCAGTCGTTGGAAAAATACACCATCGATCTCACTGCTCAGGCGGAGAAATCCAAGCTCGATCCGGTAATTGGTCGCGACGAGGAAATCCGTCGCGTGATCCAGGTTCTGCAGCGCCGCACCAAGAACAATCCGGTGTTGATCGGCGAACCCGGTGTGGGCAAAACCGCGATCGTCGAAGGACTCGCGCAACGCATCGTCAATCACGAAGTGCCGGAAGGATTGCGCGGCCGTCGTGTGCTCTCGCTCGACATGGGTGCGCTGATCGCCGGCGCGAAATTCCGCGGTGAATTCGAGGAACGTCTGAAATCGGTGTTGAAGGATCTCGCGAAAGAAGAGGGCAACGTCATCCTCTTCATCGACGAACTGCACACGATGGTCGGCGCGGGCAAAGCCGAAGGTTCGATGGACGCGGGCAACATGCTCAAGCCGGCGCTCGCGCGCGGCGAACTGCATTGCATCGGCGCGACGACGCTCGACGAATATCGCAAGTACATCGAGAAAGACGCGGCGCTCGAAAGGCGTTTCCAGAAAGTGTTCGTCGGCGAACCGAGCGTGGAAGACACCATCGCGATTCTGCGCGGTTTGAAAGAACGCTACGCCGTGCACCATGGCGTGGAAATCACCGATCCTGCGATCGTCGCTGCAGCAACGTTGTCGCATCGCTATATCGCCGATCGTCAGTTGCCGGACAAGGCCATCGATCTGATGGACGAAGCGGCATCGCGCATCCGCATGGAAATCGATTCTAAGCCGGAAGAACTGGATCGCCTGGAGCGTCGTCTGATCCAGCTCAAGATTCAACGCGAGGCGTTGAAGAAAGAGAAGGACAAAGAATCGCAGCAACGTCTGGCAGATCTCGAAACCGATATCGCCAAGCTCGATCGTCAGTTCTCGGATTTGAACGAAGTGTGGAAAGCCGAGAAGGCGGCCGTGCAAGTCACGACCAAGATCAAGGAACAGATCGAGCAATCGCGCGCGGAAATCGAAACGGCGCAGCGTCATGGCGATCTGGCTAAAGTCGCGGAAATCCAATATGGAACAATTCCACAATTGGAAAAACAGTTGCACGCCGCGCAGGAAACCGAAGCGAAAGGTTTTACGCTGTTGCAGCAGCGCGTGACGGCTGAGGAAATCGCCGAGGTCGTGGCGCGATGGACCGGCATTCCTGTCAGCAAGATGCTCGAAGGCGAGCGAGACAAATTGTTGCGCATGGAAGACGCGCTGCATCATCGCGTGGTCGGCCAGGACGAAGCGGTGCACGCGGTGGCCGATGCGATCCGTCGCTCGCGCGCCGGGTTGTCCGATCCGAATCGTCCGAACGGGTCTTTCATGTTCCTCGGCCCGACCGGCGTCGGCAAAACCGAGCTGTGCAAGGCGCTCGCCGAATTCCTGTTCGATTCGACCGAAGCGATGGTGCGCATCGACATGAGCGAGTTCATGGAAAAACATTCCGTGAGTCGACTCATCGGCGCACCGCCGGGCTACGTCGGATACGAAGAGGGTGGCTATCTGACCGAAGCTGTTCGGCGCCGACCGTACAGCGTGATCCTGCTCGACGAAGTCGAGAAAGCGCATCACGATGTGTTCAACGTGTTGTTGCAGGTGCTCGACGATGGGCGACTGACCGATGGTCAGGGCCGCACTGTCGATTTCCGCAATACCGTGATCGTGATGACGTCGAATCTCGGCTCGCAGCAGATCCAGGAATATTCGGGCGACAGCGAAGAGGACTACACCAAGGCGAAAGCGGCGGTGATGGGCGTGGTGCAAGCGCATTTTCGGCCTGAATTCATCAACCGGCTCGACGAGATCGTCGTGTTCCGTCCGCTGGAGAAATCGCAGATTCGCCAGATCGCGCGTATCCAGATCGATTATCTGGCCAAGCGTCTGCAGGAACGCCAGCTTGGCATCCGCTTGTCGGACAAGGCGCTCGATCTGCTTGGCAATGTCGGGTTCGATCCGGTGTATGGCGCGCGTCCGTTGAAGCGTGCGATCCAGCAGCAACTCGAAAATCCGCTGGCGCGCGAAATTCTTGAGGGCAAATTCCAGCCCGGCGATGCGATCGCCGTCGATGTGCAGAACGGACGCCTGGTGTTTGCCAAAGCCTGATCAGTCGGCGCGGAGCTGGTTTCCGTGCCGATTTCGCGCTGTCATCAGAAATTCATATTGCGGCGGTCGCAGCAAAAAACTATTCTCGGTTCATAAACGCATGTGGATGACGCATGACCGTTGCCGCCGGGGATACGAGTTCGCGCCACGAAGCCGCCATTGCTGCGTTGCGGGCGACTGCCACTGCGACGCCGAGCGAGCCCCAGGTCTGGCGCCAACTCGCGGATCATCTCGACGCGGCCGGTGAACGCGCCGCCGCGGCGGACGCCTATCTTCAGCATGTCCGCCAGGCCATCCACGATCCGGCTTTGATGAGCGCCGGCGCCGCGCTGCACGCCAATCAGATTCCCGAGGCCGAAACGCGCCTCCGGCACTTGTTGAAGCAGGCGCCGACCGATGTCGTGGCGATTCGCATGCTCGCGGAACTGGCGATGCGGCTCGATCGCGGCGAAGACGCCGAGCATCTATTGGAACGCTGCTTGGAACTGGCGCCGGGTTTTCAGGAGGCGCGGCTCAATTACGCCATCGTCCTGCATCGCACGAACCAGCCGCGCGAGGCGCTCGTGCAACTCGATCGCATGTTGCATGAGGATGCGCGTAGTCCAGCGTGCCGCAATCTCAAAGCGGCGGTGTTGTGTCGCACCGGCGATTACGAGCCGGCGATCGCGATTTACGAATCGTTGTTGCGCGAATTTCCGGATCAGGCGCCGGTTTGGCTGAGCTGCGGCCACGCGCTGAAAACGGCGGGCCACAACGATCGCGCGATTCATGCGTACACGATGTGCACGCGAATCGATCCGTCATTCGGCGAGGCGTATTGGAGTCTCGCGAATCTGAAAACGTTTCGCTTCAGCGACGAACAATTGCAAACGATGCGGCAAGCGTTGGCGAATGCCAATCTCGACGACGAACATCGACTGCATTTCGAATTCGCGATCGGCAAGGCGCTCGAAGATCGCAGCGACTACGCACCTTCGTTCCGTCATTACGCTAGCGGTAACGCATTACGTCTGAAGAAAGTACCGTACAGCGCCGACGAAACGACGAGGCGGCTGGAGCGTGTTCGTCAGCTCTACACCGCCGATTTCTTTCGCGAGCGCGCGGGCGCAGGCAATTCCGACATGGCGCCGATCTTCATCGTCGGGTTGCCGCGCGCAGGTTCGACGCTGATCGAGCAGATTCTGGCCAGCCATTCGCTGGTCGAAGGCACCATGGAATTGCCGGAGATCACATCACTGACGCGCGCGCTGAAATTGTCGGGTGATACGAAATCTTCGACTTACCACGACGCGTTAGCGCGACTAAAGCCGCATGAGCTACGCGAGCTTGGCGAACAGTATCTGGAACGCACGCGCATTCATCGCAAATCGAATCGACCGTTCTTCATCGACAAGATGCCGAACAATTTTGCGCACATCGGATTGATTCATCTGGCGCTGCCGAATGCGAAGATCATCGACGCGCGGCGAAATCCGATGGCGTGCTGTTTCTCATCGTTCAAACAACACTTCGCGCGTGGTCAAAATTTCAGTTACAGCTTGACGGATGTCGGGCGCTATTACCGCGATTACGCCGATTTGATGGCGCATTTCGATGCGGTATTGCCCGGCCGCATTCATCGCGTGCACTACGAAAACATGGTCGCCGACACGGAGCGCGAAGTGCGCGCGTTGCTCAATTATTGCGGTCTTCCGTTCGATCCGGCATGTCTGCGCTTCTTCGAAAACGATCGACCAGTGCGCACCGCCAGTTCCGAACAGGTACGTCGGCCGATCTATCGAAGCGGCGTGGATCATTGGCAGCACTACGAACCGTGGCTCGGCCCGTTGCGGACCGCGCTGGGAATTCAATCGTCAGATTTGGAATCCGGAGGAAACGCAGCGGCTGCCTGAATTTGTATACAAAATCAATTTTGCACATTCTTCTCATTGGCTCCGACTCGGGGAAAGTCATCATGAAAAAGACCATCAGCAGATTTCAGAGAGTTCGACGTACCGCACTCACGCGTTTGCCGCTCGCGGCGGCCATTCACATCCTGTGTTTCGCGCCCGTGTTCGCCGACACGACTCCTGATGCCGATCCGCAGCAAAGCGGTTCTGCTTCCGGCGCCGGCGCCGATTCGGATAAAGCGCAACAGCTCGGCGAAATTACGGTCACCGCACAGAAACGCACGGAGAATGTGCAGTCCGTGCCGATCAGCATCGACGTGCTGACCACCGATCGTTTGACGGAATTGAATGTCTCCGACACGGCGGACTGGACCAAGATCCTGCCGATGGTGGCGACGAGTTCGTCGCAAGGCGCCTATCAACCAGGGTTCGGACAAATCTCGATGCGCGGCGTGGAATCCGGCAGCAACGGCAATCATTCCGGCCCGCAGCCGAGCGTCGGCATTTATCTCGACGAGCAGCCGATCACGACGGCCGTCGGCGCGATCGATCCACACATTTACGACATCCAGCGCATCGAGGCGCTGGCCGGTCCGCAAGGCACGTTGTACGGCGCGAGTTCCGAAGCGGGCACGATCCGCATCATCACCAACAAGCCCGATCCGACTGCGTTTTCGGCAAGCGTGTCGACCGAACTAAACACCATCGATCATGGCAACACCGGCTATACGACCGAGGGTTACATCAATATTCCGATCACCTCGTCGATTGCATTGCGTGCGGTCGGTTACAGCAAACAGGACGCGGGTTACATCGACAACGTGTTTGGAACGCGTACGTTTCCCACGTCTGGAATCACGGTCGACAACGCCGACGCCGTGCGCAAGAACTACAATTTCGCCGACACACGCGGCGGACGCGCGGCGTTGAAGATCGATCTCAACGACAACTGGTCGATCACGCCGACGATCATTGCCCAGTCCGAACACGTCAACGGGCTCTACGCTTTCGATCCGAGCCTCGGCGATCTGCAGGTTTCGCATCGCTTCCCTGAAAAATCCGAAGACCGCTGGGTGCAATCGGCGTTGACGGTGCAGGGCAAGATCGGCAACTTCGATATCGTATATACCGGCGCGCATTTGAATCGCAGCGATCACATCGAACAGGACTACAGCGACTACTCGTTCTGGTACGACACGTTATCCGGCTACGGTGCGTACTTCCACGACAACAACGGTAATCTGATCGATCCCAGCCAATATATTCAAGCGCAGGACGTGTATCGCAAGACCAGCAACGAATTGCGCGTTTCATCGCCGAAAGAAGATCGTTTCCGTTTCGTGGTCGGCGCGTTCGACGAGCGTCAGTCGCACGATATCCTGCAGGATTACAAGGTCAATAATCTTGGTTCGGATTTATCCGTCACGGGCTGGCCCGACACGATCTGGCTGACGCGCCAGCGCCGCTACGACGATGACCACGCACTGTTCGGCGAGATGTCGTTCGACATCACCGATCATCTCACTGCCACGGCCGGCGCGCGTTTCTTCAAAACCGAAAACAGCCTGAAAGGATTTTTCGGTTACGCGGCCGGTTACAGCAGCAGCCAGGGTGAGGCTGCGTGTCCGGAAGGTTCGCCGCCGTTCGAGGGTGCGCCGTGTACGGAGTTCGACAAGAAAGTGTCGCAGAGCGATCACATATCCAAAGGCAACCTCACGTACAAGTTCGACGACAGCAAAATGATCTACGCCACGTATTCGGAAGGTTTCCGCCCCGGCGGCATCAATCGCCGCGGTACATTGCCGCCGTATCAGGCGGATTTTCTGGACAACTACGAGCTCGGCTGGAAAACCGATTGGCTCGATCATCGCCTGCGTTGGAACGGTGCGGTGTTCGAGGAAAAATGGAAAGACTTTCAGTTCGCCGTGGTCGGCGCGAACGGGTTGACAGAAATTCGCAATGCGAACCAGGCGCAGATTCGCGGCTTCGAGTCGAACGTGGTGTGGTCGGCGACATACAACCTCGTTATCTCCGCGGGCATCGCGCTCTACCATACGGAGCTGACCGCCAACTACTGCGGCACGCTCGACGAGAACGACAATCCTGTGACCGATTGTGCAGTGCCGTTGGCGCCGAAAGGATCGCGATTGCCGATTACGCCGAAGCTGAAGGGCAACATCACGGCCCGCTACAACTTCGACGCGTTCGGACAGCAGGCCTACGCGCAAGCCGCAGCTTTCGCCGTGGGAAGGCGCCGCGCCGACCTGCGTGTGATCGATAACACAATTCTGGGCGATCTGCCGGGTTACGGCACGGTTGATCTGTCGACTGGTTTCAAACACAACCAGTGGTCGTTCGACGCCTACGTCAAGAACATCTTCGACAACCGCGGCGAGATCGGCAATTACGCGGAATGTCGGGCTGAGTTCTGCGGCGGCACCACGTACATCATCCCGGTACAGCCGCGCACACTCGGGGTTCGAGCGACCTACGATTTCTGAGTCCGGACGCTGCGACCGCCGCACGCGCGGCGGTCGTAGCGCTTGAAAATCGCCCGACCGATAGCATAGTAAGCACCCCCGTTTCGATCTTTCCTTCACGCCATGCCGATCTACGCATTCGAATGCACCACCTGCGGCAACCACTTCGATCGCTTGCAAAAATTGTCCGATGCCGATCCAACGGTATGTCCCGAATGCGGCGTTTCGTCGGTGCGACGCATGGTGACGGCACCATCCTTCCGTCTGGCCGGCAGCGGTTGGTACGAGACGGATTTCAAGAAAGACGGCGACAAGAAACGAAACCTCGTCGACAGGAACGAGGGCGCGAAGCCGGAGAGTAAATCGGAAAGCTCCGGCGGCTCGGGCGAAGCAAAATCGCGCGACGCCAAGTCGAGTGATGCGAAACCGTCGGAATCGAAAAAGGCCGACGCGAAGCCGGTCGAGAAGAAAGAAAAGCCCGCGCCGAAACCGAAGGCCGACAGCTAGCTACTTCGCCGCGCGCGCCGCGGTGACTTCGATTTCGACCAGCCAGCCCGGATTGGCCAGACCCGCCACTTTCATCGCCGAGCGTGCTGGAAGATTCGGCTGATCGGGCGTGCCGAAGAATTTCTTGTAGCTGTCCATGAAACCGGCGAAGTCTATTTTGCCATCCAGCGCTGGATCGCCGACGAGAAAGACTTGCATCTTGACGACGTCCTTCATGCTCAATCCCATCGACTTGAGCGTGGCGTCGATCTTGGTCAGCGTATTCAGCGTTTGCGCTTTCGTATCGCCGTAGGCGGCGAAGGTGTCTTTCGCCGCAGTTTTATCCGCGATATCGGCGCCGGAGCCGCTGAGGAAAACCAGAGTTTGTCCGGGCGGAATTTCCACAGCCTGAGCGATCGGAAAATCCGAGTTCGGGATTTTGTGGCGGATCACATCGGCGGCCGACACGGCCGTCGTGGAAAAAGCGGCAAATGCAGCAAATGCGAAAAAGTGGATTTTCATCGTCAGTTTCCTGGTTGGGTCGCCGATGTACGCAAACGCGCCACATCGTCGGCGGTCAATTGATCGGTGTAGTGATTGTCGAAATGCGATCGCACGTAATTGACCACCTCGGCGATCTGCGCATCGGTCAAATTGCCGGCGAACGATGGCATGCCCAGCCAGCCGCGCAGCACGCGCGCGACGGGGAACGTGGCCACGGCCAATTTCGGATTGTTCGCCAGCGCCGGATATTCGCCGGCGCCTTTCGCACCGCGCGCGTCGGGCATGTGGCAGCCCTGACAGATCGCGCGGCACAGCGTGGGCCCATCCTGCTGCACGAATTTCCCCGACCGGCCGAACGCGATGCCCATCGAGAATGGCGGCACATCGTCCGCACGCGCCGAATCGATCGCGCCATAGGAGACGACGATGGCGAGCATCAATTTTAAAAATGTATACATGTTCGGCCTCACGCGTGCGTGGTGATGCGTCGATGCAGTCGTTCGATCGTGTCGAGCGACGACAACACCGCACCTTCCTGCCACGCCGGCAGGCGTGACGCGTGTTCGCCGGCGAGCGCGACGCGGCCATCGATCGGGCACAGATTGTCGTAATGTTTCTCGCGAAGATCCTCCGGCCATAGCGCGAAACAGCCCTGCGTGAACGGCGATCGATGCCATGCGACGGAAATGCCGTTTTCGAATTCCTTGGTGTATTGCGGGTGAATCTGTGCGCCGAATTCGACGGCTTTGCGCACGCGATCCTGCGGCGACATCGCGGTGAATTCGAACGAATTGACGTCCCACACGTACGCGCCGAGCAGAACGCCTTTGCCCGGCTGATTCATGCCGTGATTCGGATACGCGATCTGCTGGATCGGCAAATCCGTATAGGTGATGCCGCCGTAAATGCGTTCGTCCTCTTCCCAGAATTTGCGCTTGAACTGCAGGCCTATTTTCACCGAACCGAGATAGCTCGGCGCTTCGATCGCCGCGCGCATTTTCGGACTGACCTGCATGTCGATCTTGGCGAGAATCGACAGCGGAATCGTGCAGATGCACCAGTCGGCCTTCGCGGTTTGCACCGCGCCGCCTGATTTGCCATCGACATAACGCACCGTTACGCCGCGCGCATCCTGATCGATGCCGACGACTTTCGCGCCGAACTGAACCTCCGCCGCAACCTTCTGATACAACGCATTCGCAATCCGGTCCATGCCGCCGACCGGCTGGAACAGCGAGGGATTGATGTCGTAATCGAAATCGCTGGCCAGAAAATTCCACAGTCCGGAATCGAGCAGATCGTTCATCGCGATCGGCGTCGACGGAACCGGTTTGGCCATTAGGCCGCCGCCGGGATCGATTTCATAGCCGCGCGTGTTGCTCGATTTCTCGGATGCGCCATAGCGGAATTGCTGATCGAGCCTGCCCCAATGCCGCAGCGATTCGAGCAGTTTTTCTTTGTCTTCTTTCGTGACCGATTGATCGAGCGCACCCTGATTAGTCGCCTTGGCGAGCATCTCGGCGACGTGACCGCAATAATCCGTGCGCACATGCCGATAGCGTTGCGGTTTGCCGCCGAACGCGCGCGACGAATGCAGATAAGCGTTGAAGTTCAGTCCGTTGAACGCTTCCAGCGGGACGTTCAGGCGTTTGGCGTAATCGAGCATGCCGTAATGGTGATACGGAAGTCGCCACGGCCCAGGATTGATGTACAAGCCAGGATCGAATTCGCAACGCTGTTTGAAGCCGCCCAGTTCGGTGTATTCGTCGCCGCCGCGTAGCGTCCAGGAACGGCCGCCGGCGCGCTGGTTGTATTCCAGCACTTTGACGTTGTAGCCGGCCTGCTTCAATTCGTAGGCCGCCACGAGCCCGGCCATCCCGGCGCCCAGAATCAGGATGGACGTGCCGCGCGGCGCGCCGGACAGCGCGACCGGCCCACGATAGGAGGATTCCTGTGTTGCGCCGAGCGCGGCCATCGACTGATACATCATCGCCGCGCCAGCCGACATGCCGATGCGCGTCAAGAGTTGCCGGCGCGTTATCGTCCCGCTGATTGCATCGTCTTTCATCGCGTCCCCGCGCATATGGTGCGAATGCAGCGTCGAAGTATGCAGAAATTTGCCGTGCCCGGCGAGTATCGCGTTAACATTGTGGCCAGCTTCGGAGCGCTAGAGTCCGGATGGAGTCACACGGGCGCAAGAGACTGGGGTCGCTTGCGACGATCGTTCGGCGGCGGTATGTACATATTCCTTCGCCGGACATAACAAGGAGGAGTGATCATGATGTTTCGTTGGGGTCTTGCATTCGCGATATTCGCCATTTCGCTGCTACCGGTTTCCGCTGTGCAGGCACAGGGGTACGACGATACGGTTAAGTGTGAAAGCAAAAATTTCAGTTATCAGAATTGCCCGGTACCGTGGCGCGATGCGCGGCTGATCCGGCAGGTTTCCGACACCCAATGTATCCGTGGCCGTAGTTGGGGCATCGATCGTCGCGGCTTGTGGGTTGATCGCGGCTGCGGCGGCGTGTTTGCGGCGGCCGGTCGCGGTCCGTCACACGGCGGCGGTGGCGGTGGCGGCGGTTGGAATCCGGAACCGGGTTGGGACAATCGCTTCGTGGTCGGATGCGCCAGCGACAATTACCAGTACCGTTTCTGCGGTGTTGACGTAGGCGGCGGCGGACGCGTTTATCTGGATCGCCAGAGTTCGGGCGCCGCGTGCGTCGAAGGCCGCTCATGGGGCTGGAACCGTGCCGGTGTTTGGGTCAACGGCGGTTGCTCGGCAACCTTCACCGTGGATAGACGCTGGCGCTGAGTCACGCGTAAATCGAACCGAAACACCCGCTTCGGCGGGTGTTTTTGTTTGCGATGCAGCAAAATCCTTCGTACGATGTTGGGTTCGTGGCGCGGCCGGGCGCTCTGCCTGCGTCGCCCCTCTTTCGAAATTCGGGATTTTGTATGCGCACACATTACTGCGGCCTCGTGGACGAGGCATTGATCGGTCGTGACATCACGCTATGCGGCTGGGCCGATACGCGGCGCGATCACGGCGGCGTGATCTTCATCGATTTGCGCGATCACGAGGGTATCGTTCAAGTCGTCATCGAGCCGGACAATCAAAAGGCTTTCGCGTCGGCCGAGAACGTGCGCTATGAGTTCTGTTTGCGCATCACTGGCAAGGTGCGCGCGCGTCCAGCGACCCAGCTCAACGAGCGACTGCGCACGGGCAAGATCGAAGTGCTCGCCACGACCGTCGAAGTGCTCAACGCATCGGCGCCGCTGCCGTTCATGCTCGACGACGCCGCCGGCGAAGACGCGCGCCTCAAATACCGTTACCTCGATATGCGCCGTCCCGACATGCAGCGCAAGATGCGCATGCGCACCAAGCTGGTGTCGACGCTGCGTCACTATTTGGATGAGCGCGGATTCCAGGACATCGAAACACCGATCCTCACCAAAGCCACGCCGGAAGGCGCGCGCGATTATCTCGTGCCGAGCCGCGTCCACGCCGGTGAGTTTTACGCACTGCCGCAATCGCCGCAGCTTTTCAAACAGCTTCTGATGATGGCCGGCATGGATCGCTACTACCAGATCGCGCGCTGTTTCCGTGACGAAGATCTGCGCGCCGATCGCCAGCCCGAATTCACCCAGCTCGACATGGAATTCGCGTTCGTCGAAGAGAGCGATGTGCAGGACACGGTCGAATCCATGATCCGTCATGTGTTCAAGGAAGTCGTCGACGTCGCGCTGCCCGATCCATTTCCGCGCATCACGTATGCCGAAGCGATGCGCCGCTACGGATCGGACAAGCCCGACCTCCGTATACATTTGGAACTTGTGGATATTGCGGAAAAAGTCAAACACGTAGAATTCAAAGTGTTCAGCGGCCCGGCCAACGATCCGGGCGGCCGCGTCGTGGCACTGCGCTTGCCCGACGGCGCAAAACAGCCACGCAAATATCTCGACGATCTCGGCGTCTTCGTTACTCGATACGGTGCGAAAGGATTGGCCTGGATCCGCATCGACGATATCGCAAAAGGCCGCGACGGCATGACTTCGCCGATCATCAAGTTCCTCGACGACGCAGCGCTCAACGGCGTGCTCGAAGCGACCGGCGCGCAAAACGGCGACGTGATTTTCTTCGGCGCCGGCCCGTACAAAACCGTCACCGATTTCATGGGCGCGTTGCGC
The DNA here is from genome assembly GCA_040002515.1 of Rudaea sp. Lineage (GTDB taxonomy): Bacteria > Pseudomonadota > Gammaproteobacteria > Xanthomonadales > Rhodanobacteraceae > Rudaea. The sequence goes on from JBDUEI010000114.1 coordinate 15,421, forward strand.
ATCAAGATCGGTCGTGACAACGGCTTCGTCGAAAACGCGTGGACACCGTTGTGGGTCACCGATTTCCCGATGTTCGAATACGATCACGATGCCAAACGCCACGTCGCGCTACATCATCCCTTCACCGCGCCGAAGGTCGACGACATCGATGATCTACGCGCGAATGCGAACAACTCCGTTTCGCGCGGTTACGACATGGTCCTCAACGGCAACGAAATCGGCGGCGGGTCGATCCGTATCCATCGTCCCGATATGCAAAGCGCCGTGTTCGATCTGCTCGGCATCGGTGCGGAGGAAGCGCAAGCCAAGTTCGGATTTCTGCTTGAAGCACTCAAGTACGGTGCTCCGCCGCACGGCGGAATCGCGTTCGGCATCGATCGGATCGCCGCACTGATGGCCGGCACCGAATCGATTCGCGACGTGATTGCCTTCCCGAAAACCGCCAGCGCGCAGGATTTGATGACGGCCGCGCCTTCGACGGTGCCGGAAGTGCAATTGCAGGAATTGCATGTGCGCGTCGTCAAGCCTGTCAAAGCATGAAGAAGGACGCCGCCGAGCACGTCGTCTTGCTCCACGGTTTGTGGATGCGCGGCTTCACGTTGATTTCGCTGCGCCGACGCCTCGAACAGGCCGGTTATTCCGTCGATCTGTTCGATTACGCGAGTGTGATGCAGGATTCCAGTTCGAGCATCGAAAAACTGCTCGCGCTCACGGCGGCCACAAAAAGTAAAAAAGTACACTTTGTCGGACACAGCCTCGGTGGTCTCCTCGCGTTGCAGGCGCTGCAGCACAAACCGGATTTGATCGATGGCCGCGTGGTTTGCCTCGGCTCGCCGCTGCGCGGCAGTTCAGTTGCGCGTGCGCTGGCGAACTTTCCGGGCGGATCGTTCCTGCTAGGCGGCAGTATCGACACGCTGCGCAGCGGACTGGAACGCTGGGACGGCCGACAACAAGTCGGCGCCATCGCCGGACGCCTACCGCTAGGGTTGGGAGTGGCGCTCGGCACCTTGTCCGCACCGCACGACGGGACGGTTAGCGTCGAAGAAACGCAACTGCCGGGATTGACCGATCATTGCGTCGTCGCGGCCACACACGCCGGATTGCCGTTTTCCGAAATCACAGCGCTTCAGACCATCGCGTTTCTGAACGACGCGCGATTCGCGCACGACGCGGCCGACGCCACGGCGTAAATGCCGTCGCGTGATAAAATTCGCCCATCGATTCCGCACGAATATTCGATTTTTCTATGGCCGGTCATTCCAAATGGGCGAACATCCAGCATCGCAAGGGTGTTCAGGATGCCAAACGCGGCAAGATTTTCACGAAGGTGATTCGTGAGATCGGCATCGCCGCGCGCAGCGGCGGTGGAGATTCGGCAACGAATCCGCGCCTGCGTCTGGCGATCGACAAAGGACTGGCTGCGAACATGAACAAAGATGTGATCGATCGCGCGATCAAGAAGGCGACGGGTGAACTCGAAGGTGTCGCCTACGAAGAAATCCGCTACGAAGGTTACGCGGCGAGCGGCGTGGCGGTGATCGTCGAATGCACGACCGACAATCGCAATCGGAGTGCGGCGGATGTGCGGCACGCATTTTCGAAATTTGGCGGAAATCTCGGCACGGATGGTTCGGTGAGCTATCTATTCCGGAAACTCGGCGTGCTCTCGTTCGCGCCGGGTGCGGCGGAGAGCAAAATCATGGATGTCGCGATCGACGCGGGCGCCGACGATGTCGTCGTGCACCAGGACGATGGATCGATCGAAGTGCTGACCGCACCGGATTCGTACGAGAGCGTTCGCGCCGCGATGGAAAAAGCGGGCTTGAAACCCGACGCGTCGGAAATCACGATGCGCGCGGAAAACGAAATTTCGTTGAGCGGCGATGCGGCGCAGTCGGTCGCCAAGCTCCTGGACTGGCTCGAAGACCTCGACGATGTCCAGAACGTCTATTCGAACGCCGACCTGCCCTCGGAAGCCTTTGCGTAGACCGGCTGAACCGCCGGCCGCGCGCCGCCATGACCCGCATTCTCGGCATTGACCCCGGTTCGCAGCGCACCGGCATCGGCATCATCGATGCCGATCACGCCGGCTCGACGCGCTACGTGTACCATGCCGCGCTGGAATTGCTCGGCAATGACACGTTCCCGTTGCGGCTCAAGCAGATTTTCGATGACATGTGCAAATTGATCGAAGAGCATCGGCCGGAGGAAGCGGCCATCGAACGCGTGTTCATGGCGCGCAATCCGGATTCCGCGCTCAAGCTCGGTCAGGCGCGCGGTGCTGCGATCTGCGCGGCGGTCCACATGGGATTGGCGATCACCGAATACGCGCCGAAGGAAATCAAGCAGGCGGTGGTCGGAAGTGGCGCCGCGGACAAAACGCAGATTCAGCACATGGTCGGCATCTTATTGAACATTTCGAACAAGCTGCAGGCCGACGCGGCCGATGCGCTCGCCGTGGCACTCACGCATGCGCATACGCGCGCGAGCGTGATGAAACTCGGCATTCCACGGACGGCATGGCGGAGGCGTCGATGATCGGCAGATTGCGCGGAACGCTCGTCGCCAAACAGCCGCCGTGGCTGGTGCTCGAGGTCGGCGGTGTCGGTTATGAAATCCAGGCGCCGATGTCGACGATTTTCGATCTGCCCGAAACCGGAAAAGAAGTGACGTTGCTCACGCACTACGCGGTGAAGGAAGACACGGCCGCGCTGTATGGATTTTTGCGCGACAGCGAGCGCGTGCTGTTCCGCACATTGCAGAAAGTCAGCGGTATCGGCGCCAAGATCGCCCTGGCGATTTTGTCCGGCGTTTCCGTCGACGAATTCGCGCGGCTGGTGCAGAACGGCGACATCGCCTCGCTCACGCGCGTGCCGGGCATCGGCAAGAAAACCGCCGAACGCATCGTCGTGGAATTGCGCGATCGCGTCGATGGCATCTCGATGACCGCGCCGGGATTCAGCGAAAGTCCGGTGCCGCGCGATGCGGTGACGGAAGCTACCGTCGCGTTGCAGCAACTCGGCTACAAACCGGCCGAATCGGTACGACTGGTGAGGGAAGCCGCGCAACCGGGCGACGACGCCGAAGCGATAATCCGCAAAGCGCTCAAAGCCGCATTGCGCTAGGAAACGGCAGAACATGGACGCTACGAACCGCCACATCCCCCGCTCGCGCAAGGCTTTCGCCCGACTCGCCGTCGGCGCGTTAGGCATCGTGTACGGCGACATCGGAACCAGTCCGCTTTACACGATCAAGGAAACATTCGGCGAGAAGGGCGTGCTCGCCACACCGGAAAACGTGCTCGGCATACTGTCGCTCGTGTTCTGGTCGTTGATCCTCGTGGTCTCGGTGAAGTACGCGGGATTCATCATGCGCGCCGACAACAAAGGCGAGGGCGGCATCATGGCATTGACCGCGCTGGCCAGCCGCAGCGTACGCGCGGGATTGGCCGGTCGCTGGTGGATCATCATGCTTGGATTGTTCGGCGCGTCGCTGTTTTTCGGCGATGGCGTGATCACGCCGGCGATGTCGGTGTTGTCGGCGATGGAGGGTGTCGAAGTCGCCGCGCCGCAACTCAGCCACTGGATCGTGCCGCTGACGGCGACCATCATCTTCTTGCTGTTCGCGTTCCAGAATCACGGCACTGGCAAGGTCGGCGCGGTGTTTGGTCCGATCATGACGTTGTGGTTTCTTACCATTGCCGTGTTTGGTTTGATCCAGATCGCGCACAATCCTGAAGTGCTGAAAGCGTTGTCGCCTTACTACGGCGTGAACTTTTTCATTCGCAACGGCGCATCGGCGTTCTTCGCGCTCGGTTCGGTCGTGTTGTGCATCACCGGCGCCGAAGCGCTGTATGCGGACATGGGACATTTCGGAGCGGGGGCGATTCGGCTGTCGTGGTTTAGTTTTGTACTGCCTGCGCTGGTCATGAGTTATTTCGGCCAGGGCGCGCTGCTCATTTCGAATCCGGCCGCGGCGTCGAATCCGTTTTATCTGATGGTGCCGGAACCGCTGTTATATCCAATGATCGCGTTGTCGACGGTCGCTGCGATCATCGCGTCGCAAGCCGTCATCTCCGGTGCGTTCTCGGTTGCGCGCGAAGCGATCCAGCTCGGCTATCTGCCGCGCATGGAAATTCGTCACACATCGACGCAAACCATCGGACAGATTTATCTGCCGTGGATCAACCGCATGCTGCTCGTGTTGACACTCGGCGTCGTGATCGGATTTCGTTCGTCGGCGAATCTGGCGGCGGCGTACGGTATCGCCGTGGTCGGCACGATGACGATCGATTCGATTCTCGTCATGTTCGTCTTCCGAAATCTCTGGCATTGGCCGTGGTGGCGTGTGTTCGCCGTCGGCGGATTGTTCCTGTTCGTCGATCTCGCGTTCCTTGGCGGCAACGCGGACAAAGTCGAACACGGCGGATGGCTGCCGTTAGCGCTCGGACTGATCGTGTTCACGCTGATGAGCACGTGGCGGCGCGGGCGTGATCTGGTGATCCGCGAGTTGAAACAAAGCGGTCTCGCGCTCGAACCGTTCATCGCGAGTTTGAGCGCGCATCCGCCGCTTCGTGTGCCCGGCACCGCCGTTTTCCTCACCGCCAACGTCAACGCCGTGCCGAGCGCGTTACTGCACAATCTCAAACACAACAAAGTGCTACACGAACGCAATGTGCTGCTCACCGTCGAAACGCTCGAAACGCCGATCGCCGAATATGGCGAGCGCACCGAAATCACCGCGCTCGGCGGCGAGTTCTATCGACTGACCTTGCGTTTCGGTTTCGCCGAAGATCCGGATATTCCGCGTTCGCTGCAGGAGTGCGAAACCAAAGGTCTCGACTTCGACATGATGGACACGACGTTCTTCATCAGTCGCGAAACCGTCGTGGCGACCGATCGTCCCGGCATGCCGTTGTGGCGCGACAAATTGTTCGCGTTCATGGCGCGCAATTCGAATCCAGCGACGGCATTTTTCCGGATTCCCGGGAATCGGCTGATCGAGCTCGGGACGCAAGTCGAGATTTGATCGATGTTGACGGGTCGCGAACGTCAGTCGACGTCGCGCAACATGCGATAATCGCGTCATGAGCGATACCCGAGTGATCGACGCCGGCGCCACGCGCGAAGACGAAGCCGTCGAAGCCCGCATTCGCCCGCACAAACTCGCCGATTACGTCGGCCAGCGCGCGGTGCGCGAGCAGATGTCGATCTACATCGAAGCGGCACGCCGTCGCGGCGAAGCGATGGATCATGTGCTGATCTTCGGCCCGCCCGGATTGGGCAAAACCACGCTGTCGCACATCATCGCCAACGAACTCGGCGTGAACATGCGCGCCACCTCCGGACCGGTGATCGAACGCGCCGGCGATCTCGCCGCGCTGCTGACCAATCTGCAACCGCGCGATGTGTTGTTCGTCGACGAAATCCATCGCCTGTCGCCGGTCGTCGAAGAAATTCTGTATCCGGCGATGGAAGACTGCCAGATCGACATCATGATCGGCGAAGGTCCCGCGGCGCGTTCGATCAAACTCGATTTGCCGCCGTTCACGCTGGTCGGCGCGACGACGCGCGCGGGATTGTTGACCGGTCCGCTGCGCGACCGATTCGGCATCGTGCAGCGTCTGGAGTTTTACACACCCGAAGAATTGAAAGGCATCGTGATTCGTTCGGCGAAAATTCTCGGCATCGCATGCGCGGAAGACGGCGCGGTGGAAATCGCGAATCGCTCGCGCGGCACACCGCGAATCGCGAACCGATTATTGCGGCGCGTGCGCGATTTCGCGCAAATCAAAGGCGACGGCGTGATTACGCGCGAAATCGCATTCGGCGCGATGCAAATGCTCAACGTCGATGCGGAAGGATTCGACGCGATCGACCGACGCATGTTGTCGATCATCATCGAACATTTCGACGGCGGCCCGGTCGGCGTCGAATCACTCGCGGCGGCATTGTCGGAAGAACGCGGCACGATCGAGGATGTGCTCGAACCGTTCCTGATCCAGCAAGGATTTCTGATGCGCACCGCGCGCGGCCGCGTGGCGACAAGCAAGGCGTATCGGCATCTCGGTCTCAAGCCGCCGAAACGGCCGGTCGCGGAGGATTTATTCGAACCGGAAACCGGAATAGACGTTCGAGATCCGGAAAAAGCGCAGTAATGAAGCGCGCCGGTGTTGCGAATCCCATCTTCGCATGGCCCATTCGCGTGTATTGGGAGGACACCGACGCGGGCGGTGTCGTTTATCACACTAGCTATCTGCGTTTCATCGAGCGCGCGCGCACCGAATGGCTGCGATCGCGCGGCGTCGATCAACAGCGCTTGCGCGACGAGCACGATATCTTGTTCGTGGTCAGCACGATCGACGTGAAGTTTTTATCGCCGGCGCGACTCGATGACGAATTGATTGCAACCATCGACTCATTCACTTGGCGTTCGGCTTCGATGACCTTTTCGCAATGTATACTGAAGTCCACGGATGACGCGCGACTCGTTGAAGCGCATGTCCGTGCGGCCTGCATCGATGCGTCGAGTTTCAAACCACGCCGCATTCCGGACTTTCTACTAGCGGAGAATCAGAACGCATGAATGGCGGTATAAACGTCCTGCAGCTTGTCCTCGATGCCAGCCTTTTCGTCAAGATCGTGATGGTGATCTTGATTGCGTTTTCCTTTTTCTCGTGGGTCATCATCTTTCGGAAATCGAGCACGCTCAATCGAGCGATGAAGGGTGCCGACGCGTTCGAGGAACGTTTCTGGTCCGGTGCGGATCTGGCGGGTCTGTTTCGTGAAGTCACCGCCAACGGCGATCAGGTCACCGGCATCGAAAGTATCTTCGAGGCGGGTTTTCGCGAATTTGCGCGTCTTCGGCAGCGCAAGCAGATGGACCAGCGCACGATTCTGGAAGGCGCGCAGCGCGGCATGCGTGTCGCGCTCACGCGTGAACTCGATCGCCTTGAACACAATCTCGAATTTCTCGCCAACGTCGGATCGATCAGTCCGTACGTGGGCCTGCTCGGTACCGTCGCGGGCATCATGGTCGCCTTCGTCGGACTGGCGAACGTAAAAGAGGCGACGATCGCGATGGTCGCGCCAGGCATTTCCGAAGCGCTGATCGCCACGGCGATGGGACTGATCGCGGCGATTCCCGCGGTCTGGGCATACAACCGATTCTCGACCAAAGTGGAGCGCGTCAGCACGCGCTACGACACGTTCGTCGAAGAATTTTCGTCGATCCTGCAGCGTCAGGCGCATTTGGACGATGGACATTAACCCCTCTTCGGCGCGAGGGACGTTCCAATGAGCATGCATGTCGGTCGCGTTCGAAAACGCCGCAAACTGAAGGCCGAGATCAACGTCGTTCCGTATATCGACGTGATGCTCGTTCTGCTGATCATCTTCATGGTGACCGCGCCGCTGCTGAATCTCGGGGTCGATATCCATTTGCCGGAAACCAAGGCCAAAGCTTTGCAGGTCGACAAGGAACCGGTGCTGGTCAGCGTGGATAAAGATGGAAATTTATACCTGACGCTCGGCAGCACGCCGAAAGAACCGATCGACTCGGCGACGCTGCTCAACAAAGTGACCGCGTTCGTCCGAGAGAATCCGCAGGTGCCGGTCTTGATCGGCGGCGACGAGCGCGTGGATTACGGCAAGATCATGCAGGCGATGGTGCTGTTGCAGCAGGCCGGCGTGGCGAAGGTTGGCCTGATGAGCCAACCCGTGCAGGAAACCAAGACGCGCTAAGTGAATGGAAAGCTTTGGCGATAAGGCTCGGGCATACGGATACGCGCTGGTCATACACGTGTTGTGCATCGCCGCGTTGTTCATCGGGTTGATGTGGTCGCATTCCGAGGTGCAGGAAGTCAAATTGAAAGGGCCGGTGATCGATGTCGATCTGGTCGGCATCACCACCGCACAACGCGCGCCGTCGCGTCCGAAACCCGCACCCAAACCCACGCCGCCCAAACCTCAGCCGCAGGAAGCCGTGAAGCCGCCGGAGCCGGTGCCGGAACCGCCGACGCAACCCACGCGCAACGATCGCGTCGAGCGCGAGAAGATCGCGCAGATCGCACAGGAAAAAGCCGACAAGGAACGCGCCGAACAAGAACAACACAAGCAGGAACAAGTGTTGCTCGAACAGCAGGAAAAACAGGAGCGCGATCGGCAAAAACAGCTTGAGCAAATCCGTCGCGATCGCGAGAAAGCCGAAAAGCTTCGCAAATTGGAGCAGGAAAAACTCGCGCAGCTCACGGATCTGCAGAAGCCGCAAAAGCCGGTCAAGCCGATTGCCCAGCCGGTTCCGGAAGATACGACGTCGAAATCCGGCGGCAACGGTCAGGACGATAGCCTCGATGCGCAATATTTTGCTGCGATTCAGAACGCGGTAACCAATAATTGGCTCCGACCGGATTCTGCGCAGGGTGGATTGCACTGCATGTTGCATATCGTCCAGATCCCCGGTGGTGACGTGATCGGCGTACAGGTCGCCAACCCGTGCAATGCCGATCCGCTGACGCGCGCTTCGATCGAACAGGCGGTCAAGCGCGCATCGCCGCTGCCGTTCAAGGGTTTCGAGAAGTCGTTTCGTCGCGAATTCAATTTCAATTTTTCATTTGATGGATAAACGGATTAAGACATGTCAAAAAAACTGATGGCGGCATCGCTCGCTTCGCTGGTCTTACTGCTTTTCTCGTGCGTCGCATTCGCGCAGGGACTGACCAGCGACGTGCCCACGATCGACATCAAAAACGGCACCGCATCGGCGACGCCGATCGCTGTGATCCCCTTCGGTTTCGAAGGCGCCGGCGTGCCGCCGGAGACGAATGTCGACGAGGTGATTCGCAACGATCTCAACCGTTGCGGCCAATTCCGTTCGCTGCAGAAAGCGAGCATCGTCGAGTTCCCCACGCGCGGCAACGAGATCAAGTTTCCGACCTGGAATATGCTCAAGCAGGCATACATTCTGGTCGGTCGACAGATCGAAAGTCCGAACGGCGAAATTCGTGTCGAATTCGAATTGTTCGACGTCGCCAAACAGCAGCAGATGCTCGCGCTGGCGATCACCGGACAGCGCACGGGGTTGCGCGACGTCTCGCATCAGATCGCCGATCTGGTCTACGAAAAGATCACCGGCGTGCGCGGCGCGTTCTGGACGCGGATCGCGTACATCATTTCGACCGGGCTGGGGAACAACGTCAGCTACGCCCTGATGGTCGCCGATTCCGACGGATTCAATCCGCAGACGGTCGTGCGTTCGCATGAACCGCTTTTGTCGCCGTCGTGGTCGCCGGACGGCCGCAAGGTCGCCTACGTTTCGTTCGAGCGCGGCAATTCTTCGGTGTACGTGCAGGAAATCGGCACCGGCGCGCGGGAGGTCGTTTCCAGCACGAAAGGAATCAACGGCGCACCGAATTTCTCGCCGGACGGCAGCAAGCTGGCACTTACGCTCTCCTACGGCGGCAATCCGGACGTCTACGTCATGGATCTCGCAACGCGTCATACCACGCAGCTCACGAAGCACTTTGCGATCGATACGGAAGCCGTTTGGATGCCGGATGGGCAGAGCCTGGTTTTTCTGTCGGATCGTTCCGGAAAACCCCAGCTTTATCAGGTGGGACTAGGCGGTGGCGACGCCACGCGCATCACCTTCCAGGGCGAATACAACGCCAACCCGTCGGTTTCCTACGACGGTAAGCATATCGCTATGGTGCAGGGCAGCGGAAACGTGTATCGTATTGCGGTTTTGGACCGTGCCAGTGGTGAGTCCCACGCGATATCACCCGGCAATTTGGACGAACACCCAAGTTTCGCGCCAAATGCCAGCATGATCCTGTATGCCGCGACCGAAGGTACACGCGGTGTGCTTTACGCAGTGTCGGCCGATGGCAGGGTGCGTCAACGCTTGATTCTTGCCGAAGGCGATGTGCGTGAGCCGACGTGGTCTCCTTATCGTCAGCGCGGACAATAAAAAGCTCCAGAAAGTGACGATTTTTCCTGACAACCGATGCATGAGGCCTAAAATTATGAAATTCCCGATTCGCGTACTCCTTACCGCCGCTCTTGCCAGTGCGACATTGATCGCCTGCAGCAGCAACAAGACCAAGCCCGTCGCTCCGTCCGATAACGGCGGTCCCGGTCCGGCCATGAGCAATTCCTCCGATAACGGCGGCAAATACAAGATTGGCGATCTCGACAGCGATTCCTGCCTGCGCCAGCGCGTGGTGTATTTCGATCTCGACCACGCTGAAATCAAGCCGGAATTCCAGGCGCAAATCGCCTGCCACGCTTCTTACCTGCGTCAGTTCCCAGGTGCCCGCATCACGCTCGAAGGCAATGCCGACGAACGCGGTACGCGTGAATACAATCTGGGCTTGGGTGAACGTCGCGGCAACGCGGTGTCCAGCGCCGTCGGTGCGGCCGGTGCGTCTTCCAGCCAGCTCAATGTCGTGAGCTATGGCGAAGAGCGTCCGACCTGCAAAGATCACAACGAAGGTTGCTGGCAGAAGAACCGTCGCGTCGAAATCGTCTACACGTCGAAGCAGTAATCGATGCACGGTTTGCACAAGTTAGTAGGTCCAACGGTAGCGGCGGCGGCCATCCTGGTCGCCGTTGCTTTCTCGGCTCCCGCGCAAGCCCAGCGCATGAGCCTGGCCGAACGCGTGTCGGCCTTGGAGCAACAGTCGCAAGGACATGGCGGCGCACAAGGTTCCACCGAACTGGTCAACCAGATCAACGCATTGCAATCGCAAGTGCAGACGCTGCAGGGCCAGGTCGAAGAGCTGCGTCATCAGCTCGATGAAATGAAGAATCGGTCGAAGGAACAATACATCGATCTCGATTCGCGAATTGGACGTATGGAAGGCCGCAACACCTCAGGTGCCGCGCCAGCCAATGCAGCACCGGTGGACAACGGCAGTTTGCCGGATGTCGCGCTCGGCGGTTCCAACGCACCGCCGCCGCAACCGGCGACGCGCGCGGAGACCACCGAACTGGCGTCGAACGCGCCGATCGACAACGGCATGCCGCCGGCCCCGAATCCGGACGATGCGAAAGCCTCGTACGATCAGGCATTCGCCGCGCTGAAAGACGGCCGTTACGCGGAATCCGCGCGCCGTTTCCAGCTGTTCATCCAGCAATATCCGAGTAGCGATCTCACGCCGAACGCGTATTACTGGCTGGGCGAATCGTATTACGTGACGCAGAACTATCCGATTTCGCTGGATACCTTCCGCAAGTTGCTCACGCAATATCCCGATAGCCAGAAAGCGCCGGATGCCTTGCTCAAGATCGGATATTGCCAGTACGAATTGAAGCAGTGGGATCAGGCCGAACTCACCTTGAATCAGGTCGTGCAGAAATATCCGAACACGACGGTCGCGAGTTTGGCGCAAGGTCGCCTGCGTGCGTTGAAGCTCGAAGGCCGCCGCTAGAAATCCCGTCACTGTGGCGCTCGCGTGGCGCGGGCGTCCGATCCGATGACCGATACCGATATTACGAACTCGCAGCGGTTGCGCGTCAGCGAAATTTTCCATTCGCTGCAAGGCGAAGCGCGCGACGTCGGCCGCCCGACCGTTTTCGTTCGCCTGACCGGTTGTCCGCTGCGCTGCGTCTGGTGCGACACGGAATATGCGTTTCACGGCGGTCAGTGGCGCGAGATCGACGACATTCTTGCCGACGTCGCCGCCTATCGAACGAAACACGTCTGCGTGACCGGAGGCGAACCGCTCGCGCAAAAACGTTGCCTGGATTTGCTCACGAAACTTTGCGATGCCAGTTACGACGTATCGCTGGAGACATCCGGCGCGCTCGATGTCGCCGACGTCGATCCGCGCGTCGCCAAAGTGATGGATTTGAAGGCGCCGGGCTCCGGCGAATCCCAACGTAATCTGTGGAGCAATCTCGATGCGATCACACGTCACGATCAGATCAAATTCGTCGTCGCCGATCGCACGGATTACGATTGGGCATGCAACGCGATGAGCGAACGCGCACTGTCCGATCGCTGCGACATTCTGTTTTCGCCCGTGTACGGAAAGCTCGCTCCGCGCGACCTGGCCGAGTGGATCCTCGCCGATCGTCTGCCCGTGCGCATGCAAATCCAATTGCACAAAGTGCTCTGGGGCGAGACGCCCGGTACATGAACGTGCAAAAGAAACGCGCCGTCATCCTCGTCTCCGGCGGCATGGATTCCGCCGTGACGCTCGCGCTCGCCCGTGCGCGCGATTTCGATTGCTACGCGTTGAGCGTCGCCTACGGTCAACGCCATGTCGCCGAGCTCGCCGCCGCCGCGCGCGTCGCGAAACAACTCGGCGCGATCGAGCATAAAGTCGTCGACGTCGATCTTCGCAGTATCGGCGGCTCCGCGCTCACGGCGGACATCGACGTCCCCGAAGAAGGCGGCGCCGGCATTCCAGTGACGTATGTCCCGGCGCGCAACACGATCATGCTGTCGATCGCGCTGGGCTGGGCCGAAGTGCTCGGCGCACAGGATATTTTCTGCGGCGTGAACGCCGTGGATTACTCCGGCTATCCCGATTGCCGCCCCGAATTCATCGACGCCTTCGAACGCCTCGCCAACATCGCCACGAAGGCAGCCGTCGAAGGTTCTTCGCTCACCGTGCACGCGCCGCTGATCCGTCTGAGCAAAGCCGACATCGTGCGCGAAGGTTTGCGCCTCGACGTCGATTTCGGAATCACCGTGTCGTGCTACCGCGCCGACGCGGATGGCCTCGCGTGCGGCCACTGCGACGCGTGCCGCTTGCGCGCCCTCGGATTTACCGAGGCCGACATCGCCGACCCGACGCGTTACGCGGCGCAATGAAAATCCCGACCACGCAGCAAGGCTTGCCGAATCCCGCCCTGCCGCCTAAACTGCGCGGCCCGCATCGCTTATCTGCGGATTCCGCACCACATTTCTTGGGCCGTTAGCTCAGTTGGTAGAGCAGCGGACTTTTAATCCGTTGGTCGCTGGTT
>JBDUEI010000115.1:0-4914 GCA_040002515.1 Rudaea sp.
GCGTCAGCAGCCTTCGATGTCCCTGACGAGCTGATCTTCCTGCGGCTGCAGAATCGCCTGCTCGTCCTTGAACGCGCGGCGCAGTTTCTGGTGAACGTCGTCATATTGCTTCTGCAGATAATTGCAGGTCGTTTCGCGCGATGCCTGTTCGCAGTGATCCTGCACCGCCACGTAATCGCCGGCGACAGCGGATTGCGCGGACCGGTCGACCGGAATCTGCCGCATGCCCGGCGCCGAAACGCCGACGCCGCCCGGCGCGTAGGTCTGCGCCAGGCTTTTGCCGCCGACACCGAGCACGCCTGCCGGAACCATGCGCGGCTGCGGATTGCCGTCGCGGCTCATGTATTGCGTGCCGTCTTCGGCGCGCACGCAAAACCACATCGTCGGAACGGGCGGCGGTGGCGCGGGTGGCGGTGGTGGTGGCGCATCGTCGCCGTGGGCCGTAGCGGTTTCCACGGGCGGCGCATTGGGATCCGGCTGCGCTTCGGGCGGATCGGACGCGAAATGCACTTTGCTTTCCGTCTCGCCGCTTGCGCACGCGTGATCCTGGAACGCGATGCCGCCTTGTGCATTTGTGCATTTGTATACGGCGGCGCCGGCGATGCCGCTATAGGCGCCGGCCAGCACGAACGTGGCGATGAGAAAATTGCGCATTTGCGATGATCCGATGGCTGCGGCTATCTTAGCGCGCTGCGGTGATAATCACCTGAACCGTCCCGACTGCACGAGCCTTCGACCATGATCGAGTTGTTCAGCGACACCAAAACCAAACCTTCGCTCGCGATGCGGCAGGCGATGGCCGATGCCGATGTCGGCGACGAGCGCGCCAACGAAGATCCCACCGTGAATGCGCTGATCGAACGCTGCGTCGCGACGCTCGGCAAACAGGCTGCGATTTATCTGCCGTCGGGAACGATGTGCAACGAAATCGCACTCGCCGTGCATTGCAAACCGGGTGACGAAGTGATCTGCGATGCGACATCGCACATCATCGGTTTCGAGGGCGGCGGTCCGGCCGCGCTGGCCGGCGTCATGCTCAATCCGATCGCCGGCGTACGCGGTATTTTCAGCGCCGATCAGTTGCGCGAGAAAATTCGTCCGGACCGTCCGTACGCACCGCGGCAGCGGCTCGTCGAAATCGAGCAGACCGCGAATCTCGGCGGCGGCACGATCTGGCCGCTGCAGCTGTTGAACGACGTCAGCGACGTGGCGCATGCCGCCAATCTGCTGACTCACATGGACGGCGCGCGTTTGCTCAATGCATGCGTCGCCACCGGCATCGCGGCGGCGGAGTATGCGCGCGGGTTCGATTCGGTGTGGATCGATTTTTCGAAAGGACTCGGCGCGCCGGGCGGCGCGGTGCTCGCCGGAACGCGCGAATTCATCAACGAAGCCAATCGCTGGAAACAGCGCATCGGCGGGGCGATGCGGCAGAGCGGCATCATCGCCGCCGCGTGCATGTATGCGCTGGACCATCACGTCGACCGACTGGCCGACGATCACGCCAACGCGCGCCGGCTCGCCGACGGCATCGCGCAGATCAACGGGTTGCGCATCGATGCCGGCGGTGTCGAAACCAATCTCGTGTATTTCGATGTGATCGACGAAAAACGCGATGCGGAAACCGTGTGTGCCGATGTGATGAAACGCGGCGTGCGCATGGGCGCGATGGGCAAGCACACGATTCGCGCGGTCACGCATCTGGATGTCACGACTGCCGACATCGATATCGCGTTGCGCGAACTTCGCAGCGTTATGGCTGGCTAGCGGCGTCGTTCGACGCCGAGTGGGAGTTCGGCGATGCGCGCGTATTCCGCGGATTCGAACAGTTTCGGATCGTCCAGCCAATCGTCGATCATCGGCGATGCGTCGTTGCCCCAGAACAGTTCGCCGCCGACGCGCAAGGTTGGCACGCCGAATACACTCGCCGCGATCGCCGCATCGGTGTTTGCACGAAGTCGCGCTTTGACGTCTGCCGCATTGGCTGCATTTTCCACATTGTCTATGCCGAGCGATTTTCCGACATCGGCAAGATCATCGGCTGTCACGCCAGCATGCCCGTCGCGCCAGATGTGCGCGTAGATTTTTTCGACCGCATCCCACGTCGTGCCCGCGGCGATGCACAGCCGCAGTGCGGTCAGCGGATTGAACGGATGCGTGGGCGGAAAACGCAGCGTCGCGCCGTCGCGCTGCGACTGCCAGACGATGTGCCGATACATGAATTCGCGTTTGCCAGGCACTTCGGCAGGGCCAAGCGTACCCGTGTGATGCAACACCGCACCGAACGCGATCGGCACGGGCGTGATATCCAGACGCTCGCGCCATCGCCGCACCTTATCCAGCTGCAGATACGAAAACGGCGAGATGAAATCGAAGAACCAGTCAGCTTGCATGACCATCCTTGCGTCTTGTTGTGGGCGAGGCGAAACGAATCGTCACCTCAAGCCGAGCATCTCGCGGCGCATCCAGCGCGCGCGGCGGGCGCGGTTGGTGACGGCGGCGACGAGGTGGCGTGGGCGGATCGGTTTCGTGAGGTAATCGTCGCCGCCGATGTGCAAGGCGGCGAAACGTTTTTCCATGTCGGCATCGCCGGATAGCAAAACCACCGGCGTGAACGCGGTGCGCGGATGCGCGCGGAACAGCGCCAGCAATTCGAATCCGGAAATCTGCGGCATGTACAGATCGGCCAGGATCACGTCGGGCGTGAAATCGTGCAGCGCCTGCAGCGCTTCTTCCGGCGTGGCGACGGAATTGGTTTCCATGTGGTTGTGGCGCAGTACCGAGGCGCAGAACAGGCGCATCGAGTTGTCGTCGTCGACGATCAGCACGCGATACGGTTCGGAGCGATCGGCGATCATGCCGGCCAGGCGCGGTGCGATGCGGTTGGCGTCGTCGGGCAGCACGAACATCGATTCGGCCTGACAGCGCATCGCGGCGAGGCGTACGTCGATGTCGTCGTGATCGCTGAGTACGACCAGCGGCACGCGCGTGGCCACGCCGTCGTCCATGCCGGTGCGTCGTTCGTTGAGCCACATCGACAGGCATTCCGCGCCGATCACGACCGCCAGCGCGCCGCCGGATTCCAGCGCCTGTTCCACGTCTTGCACTTCCATGCAGGCGGCCAGGTCGTAGCCGAGCAGCGCCAGTTGCGCGCGCAGCACGTCGCGATGCACTGGATTTGCGCCGAGGTAATGGATGGCCGGGCGCAGCGGCAGCGGCGCGGCGCGCTCGGGCGAGAGAACAGCGACTTCGATACGTGCTCGATAGCGCTGCAGCGAATCGGCAACCGAGTCGGCCAGCGCCTGCAATTGTTCGATCTGCGCGGCGTTCGGACGCATGGCGCTGTCGGCGAACGAACTCAGGTACGCAGCCAGGCCGAGCACGGATTCGGAAAGGTCGGTCAGCTCCGACGCGCCCGCGCGTTCGGCCAGCGCTTCGGCTTCCTCGTACAACATCTCGACGCGTTGGGGATTCCAGTTCGTGCTCAATCCGCGACATTCGCGGCTGAGCGCTTCGACGCGCAATCCGAGTTCGGGATCCAGGGGTACGGCGGTCAATCCACTCATGTGATATTCCGTTCGATGTTCAATGCAGGGTCTTGAATGTTTCGGCGTCGAACGCGTCGACGGCGATCACTTCGTTACGCGCGGCATCGGCGTCCTGCAGCAGGCGGAATTCCTCGTCGCTGATGATGCCGGCTTTGCGGCCGAGTTCGTCGAGCATGTATCCGGGCGCGCGATCGAGTTTGCCGGCGCGCACGGCATCGCGCAATTTCGTTTCGACGGGAATCGAACGCACGGCTTTGTCGAGCGCGGCTTCGAGCGTGCCGAGCCCTACTTCGGTCGGCGGCGGAACGAAAATGTCCTGGGTGAGATTGATGCGTGCTTCGCGATCTTCGAGGATATCGCGCGCCACGCGCGCACCGAGCGCGTCCGATGGCGGACGGAATCGCGCGCCGAGTGGAAAGATCGCCCACGACAACAGGAACGCGGCGGGCCGCGCCGGCAAATTTTCGAGCACGCCGAGCAACGCTTCCTGCACGCGATACAGACAATGTTCCGCGCTCCAACGCACGAGGTTATAGTTGGCCGTGGTTTTGCCTTCGTCGTGATAACGCTTGAGCGATGCGGATGCGAGATACATGTAAGCGAGCGCATCGGCGAGCCGGCCGGAAATTTTTTCGCGGCGCTTGAGCGAGCCGCCGAGCGTGCCCATCGCGACATCGGACAACAATTCGAACGCCGCCGAAAAGCGCGACAGATGTTGGTAGTAGCGCACCGTATCTTCCGTGCGCGGCGCGGCGGCGAGACGACTACCGGTCCACGCCAGCAATTTCGCGCGCGTGATATTGCGCATCAGCAAATTGATGTGGCCGAAGAGGGCTTTGTCGAATTTCTTCAAATCGTTTTCGGCGATCGCGGTGATTTCGAATTGCACGAATGGATGGCAACGAATCGCACCTTGCCCGTAAATGATCATCGATCGCGTGAGGATGTTTGCACCTTCGACGGTGATGCCGATCGGCACCGCATCCCACGCTCGGGCGAGCGAGTTGCGCGGACCTTTCTGGATCGCAGCACCGGCGCGGATGTCCATCGCGTCGGTGATCACCTCGCGCATGCCTTCGGTGAGATACGCCTTGGCGATCGCCGACAGCACGGCGGGTTTTTCGCCGGCGTCGAGCGCGCCGCACGTGAGCGTGCGCGTCGCCGTCATCATGTAGGTTTTGCCGGCGATGCGCGCGAGTGGTTCTTCGATGCCTTCGAAGCGGCCGATCGGCGTATCGAATTGTTCGCGCACCGTCGCATACGCGCCGCAGATGCGTGTGGCCATTTGCGCCGCGCCGACGGATAACGCCGGCAACGAAATCGAACGTCCGGCCGCCAGCGATTCCATCAACATGCGCCAGCCGTG
>JBDUEI010000116.1:0-5730 GCA_040002515.1 Rudaea sp.
TCGACGCGCTTGGCGATCCACGCGGCGCGCATCAGCAATTCGTCCGGCGTCTTGGCATAGAACTGCGGATCGGTGCGCAGGAATTTCTGAAACGCGGCGAAATCCCCGGTGAAACCGGTCGATGCGATCGTCTTGCGCATCTCGGCATCGATGCGAGCCACTTCGTTCAAACCCGTGCGATGGATCGTTTCGGGATCCAGATCGAGCGTCGTGTATTCGCGGATCTGTTGCCGATAAAACGCTTTTCCGTCGGGCAACGATTCGGCGGCGAGTGTCTTGCGCGCGTGCGGAACATATTCTTCGCGAAAGAATGTCAGCAGGTTCGAATAGGAGGGAATGACACGTTCGCGAATGGCCTTTGCGCATTCGGCGCGAAGGGCGGATTGCTCGTCTTTCGAGATCGAAGCGGGCAAAGCGAGGAAGGGTTTGTAGAAATCGCTGTCTTCTGTTGATTTCACATTTATATAAGTGGAAATAGATACATCGCGACCGTCGAGCACGGCGCGCGGCACGGTGAAGCCGCGCTTCAATCCGGCGCGCATGTTGACGATGTTCTCGCCGAAGTAGCGTGGGAAATCGTTCAGACGTGCGATGTAGTCGCGCGCCTGTTTGGCGTTCTTCAGATGTTTTTCCGACATGAATCCGAGATCGGACCAGAATTGCGAATCCGCATTGAACGGCATTTCGTACTGCCGGAATCGAATGCTCGCCGCGAGATTCTCGATCTGCGGTTTGAACACGGCGTAATTGACGCGTTGTTCGGGTGATAAGTCCTTCGACGGAATCGCGTCGATCTTCTTGAGCACATCATTCCAATACGCCAGACGCGCCGATTGCGCGCCCGGATCGACCGCGGCGAGGCGATCGTTCGCGATGCTCGCGTCGTCATCAGCATCGTCTTCTTCCTCGCTGCCGAGGCCGGGAAATTCGTGTTGGCGCCATTTCCACTCGTCGGTGTAGATGGCTTTGAAGCGTTCGTCGGCCGATGGCGATTCCGCTGCCGCGGTAAAGAAGGGCATCATGGCGATGCCGAGAATCATCCAACGCATGTTCATCGCCGTCTCCGTTTGAGCAATCGTAATCATCGCATTCCGCGCGGAAAGCCGGAAGACGAAAGATACTGTGCGAGGTCGGGCGAGCGTTGCGCTACCGATGCATGTGGTTTGCGGCGGCGAAGGTGCGTCATCCTTCGTCGTTTATTTCTCGCAGGAAAGGCTTTCCGATTTAGAACAAATCCGCTTGAGGAGACAGTTTGTTCGGCGGCTTGAACAATGAACAATCGAGTTTGATATCGCGGTTGCGAGCGAGACCGAATTTTTTCGCCGCGATGGAAAATCGTTGCCGGATCAATGCGGCGAATTCGCCTTCGCCGCGCATGCGTGAACCGAAACGCGCGTCGTTTTCTTTGCCGCCGCGCATCTGGCGGACCAAGCTCATCACGTGCTCGGCGCGTTCGGGGAAATGCAGTTCCAGCCATTCGCGCACGAGATCTTTCAACTCGTAGGGCAAGCGTAGAATCGTGTAGCCGGCCATTCTCGCGCCCGCGGCGGCGGCGCTTTCGATGATGCCTTCGAGCCATCGGTCGGTCAGCGCCGGGATGATCGGTGCGACTAAAACGCCACACGGAATTCCCGCTTCGGTCAGCCTGCGGATCGCCTCGATGCGCCGATGCGGCGCGCTGGCGCGCGGCTCGAGTTTGGCGGCGAGGCGATTGTCGAGCGAGGTGACCGACAAGAACACATAGGCCAGGTTCTGCCGTGCCAACTCGCTCAACAGATCCATATCGCGTTCGACCAGCGCATTCTTGGTGACGATGGTGACCGGATGCTTGAACTCGACCATCACCTCGAGCACCTGTCGCGACAAACGATAGCGCCGTTCGATGGGTTGATACGGATCGGTATTTGCGCCGAGATTTATCGGGCTCACGCGATAGCTCGGTTTCGACAATTCCGTGCGCAACAATTCCGCCGCGTTGGTTTTCGCGAATAGTTTTGTCTCGAAATCCAACCCGGGCGAAAGATTGAGATACGAATGCGACGGCCGCGCGAAACAATAGACGCAACCGTGTTCGCAGCCGCGATAGGGATTGATGCTTTGATCGAACGGTACGTCCGGCGAATCGTTGCGGCTGATGATCGAGCGCGAAAGTTCGTGCGTGACGTGCGTCGCGACCGGCGCGGCTGGCTCGTCATCTTGCGTCCAACCGTCATCGAACGCTTCGCTACGAACGGTTTCGAATCGGCCTTCCCGATTCGACGCGGCGCCGCGGCCTTTGACGGCGGCGATTTTGTCGAGAGCGCTGGGATCGTGATTCATGGAGATCGATATTCTATGCGCCGGCTGTCTCAGCGCGCGCGACTCCGCAAACCTGCGCCATTCGAACTATGGCGTTGTTGGCCGGGATGAAATTTCGATGTTAGCGGTGGTGGCGCCGATCGCTCGTATTCGGCTTTGCAAAACCTATTCAGCGCAGGCACAACCCGATATGGTGCAGTGCATCATAAATGCAGTGGGAGAAAGCCATGAAGATTCTTGTCGCGTTGATACTCGCGCTTTTGCCGATCGCCACGGTGTTCGCCGCTTCCGAATCGTGCTCGGTCAGCATGGCTCAGGATCCGGTGGTAATGCGGTTGGGAAAAGACGAATTTCGCATTGTGTTCGGTTTGAACAGCGAACGCTGCGGCGCGCGCGGTTGCAACGGCACGATCAGCTATTCGACCGAGTGGACGACGGAAGACGGTATGGCCAGAAACGAGCATAAAACACTCACCTATGCCGTTCCGGACGACGCAAAACGATCGCTGGTCGTCGATCGTCATTACTTCGATACGTCCGAAGGCAAGCACACGACGGATATTGCGCACATTCGCGTCGAAGACGTGAGCTGCGTGCCGTCTGCGGCGAGAGCGACCGCCAGCCGCTGACGTTTCACCGCGCCGTAGGGATGTGACGCGGCGCATTTTCCGCGCTCGCACCGCGCGGAAGTCTGTGGCAGCATTTACGCATCGATCGTGAGGGATTACGTCATGCGTTGGCTCATGTTGCTGTTTTCGATTGCCGGCTTCTCGTTCGCTTATGTCGCCAGGACGCCGGAGATGCTCGGGCTGTCCCTGCTGGTCGGTTTCATCGGATTGGTCGGCGCATTCTTAGGCTTCGCCGCCGCGCGCGTTGCGGCAACGGCACGGCCGGATGCAGCCCTGCTCACCGATGCGGACATCAGTGCGTTGCGCGCGAGCATGCGCACCAAAAAAGCGCCGTTGCCGCGCCCATCGGTACCGCCAGCGCCGGATAAATCGGCGCGCTGAAACCAGCGCTTGAAAAAAGAAACGCGCCTCCGCCGGTTCGCTGTTCCGGCTCGGGCGCGTCGGTAGGTTTCCATACTTTTAAACTATTTAGTGATATCCACATTTTTCGTTTCCGGCAGGAACAACGTGCCGATGATGAGCGTCATCACCGCGATGATCACGGTGTACCAGAGTCCATAGTAGATATCGCCGCTAAGCGCGACCAGCGCGAACGAGATCGACGGCAGGAATCCGCCGAACCATCCGTTGCCGATGTGATACGGCAAACTCAGCGAGCTGTAGCGGATGCGCGTGGGGAACAGTTCGACCAGCCACGCGGCGATCGGCCCGTATACCATCGTCACGTAGATGACGAGAATGGTGACCAGCAATAGCAGCATCGGAAAATTCACCGCCGCAGGGTCCGCTTTCGCCGGATAACCTGCGCTTTTCAGCGCATCGCCGAGTTGCTTGCCGAACGCATCGTTCTGCGTTTTGAAGGCGGCGGCGTCCAGGCTGGTACCTTCGAACGAACTGATCGTCGTACTGCCCACCTGCACCACCGCTGGTGTTCCGGCCGGCACTTGTTTGTTGGTGTACGGGACGCCGGCCTTGCTCAGGTAATTCTTCGCGATGTCGCAGGAGTCTTTGTACTGCCGTTTGCCGACCGGATCGAACTGGAGCGCGCACGTATTCGGGTCGGCGCTCACCACCACCGGGCTGTTTTGCGCAGCCGTTTCGAGCGCGGGGTTGGCGTAGTGCGTCAGTCCCTTGAAGATCGGGAAGTAGGTTAGCGCCGCGAGCAGACAGCCGGCCATGATGATGGGCTTGCGGCCGATCTTGTCCGACAGCGCACCGAACACGACGAAGAACGGTGTGGCGATCAACAGCGCGAGCGCGATGAGATAACTCACCGTCGTCGCATCGACCTTGATGACGTTCTGCAGGAAGAACAGCGAGTAGAACTGACCGCCGTACCAGACCACCGCTTCGCCGGCCGTCGCGCCGAGCAGCGCGAGCAGGACGATCTTGCCGTTGTCCCATTTCATGAACGCTTCGGTCAGCGGCGCTTTCGAACCACGGCCTTCGGCTTTCATCTTCTGGAACAGCGGCGATTCCTGAAGCTGCATGCGGATATACACCGAAATCAGCAACAGGAAGAACGAAAGCAGGAACGGAATTCGCCAGCCCCAGCTTCCGAACGCCTCCGCCCCCAACGTCTGTTTGCAGACCAGGATCACGACCAGGGACAGGAGCAGTCCGAATGTCGCGGTGATCTGGATAAAGCTCGTGTAGAACCCGCGTTTGCCGGGCGGCGCGTGTTCGGCAACGTAGGTCGCCGCACCACCGTATTCGCCACCGAGCGCCAGACCCTGCAACATGCGCAGCACGATCAGAATCACCGGCGCGGCAATACCGATCGTTGCATAGCTCGGTATCAGGCCGACCAGGAACGTCGACGAACCCATGATGATGATGGTGATCAGGAACGTATATTTGCGGCCGATCATATCGCCCAACCGGCCGAACAGGATCGCGCCGAACGGACGAACGAAGAAACCGGCGGCGAATGCGAGCAACGCCATGATCAATCCGCTGGTGGGATCGAGTGCGCTGAAAAATTGCGCCGCGATATTCGCCGCGAGCGATCCATACAGATAAAAGTCGTACCACTCGAACATCGTGCCGATGCTCGATGCCGCGATGACGCGTACGTGACCGCTACTCAGACCAGCGGTAGGTTGAATGGTCGCCATGATGTACTCCCCAGAAGGTGGCTGTGAAAGACTGCGGCCCCGAAACGCGTGGCGGCGGACTATCATCTATCCTGATTGGTGACAGATAGGCGACATCCTGCGCACCGTCTGCGCAACGGGCCATACGCCTTTGGTCGTAGGCGCGATGCGCACTCGACCAAAGTAGTATTGGTCATCGACGCCTGCGGGCTAACGTGGCCGCGCAATTGCGAGGAGTTTCCATGTCTGAGCTACATCCCGTACCGCCCGAATTCGCCGCGCATGCGCGCATCAAGGCTGATGATTACGCGAAACTGTATGCCGAGTCGGTCGACGATCCCGAAGGTTTCTGGTCGCGCATCGGCAAACGCCTGGACTGGACCAAGCCGTATACCAAGGTCAAAGACGTTTCCTTCGACGCCGACGATCTGCATGTGCGCTGGTATCCCGATGGCGAACTGAATCTGTCGGCCAACTGTCTGGATCGTCATCTGGAAAAGCGCGGCGACAAGACGGCGATTCTGTGGGAAGGCGACGATCCGAACGAATCCAAAGCCATCACCTACCGGCAACTTCACGAACAGGTCTGTAGGGCAGCCAACCTGCTGAAGAACCTCGGCGTGGTCAAAGGCGATCGCGTCACCATCTACATGCCGATGATTCCGGAAGCGGCCGTGGCCATGCTCGCCTGCGCGCGCATCGGCGCG
>JBDUEI010000117.1:0-2006 GCA_040002515.1 Rudaea sp.
GTCGGCGCAGGAACATCCCGACATCGTGGCGATCCTCGAAGAAAGCACATTCGATCCGCGCATGATGACCCTCTGCACGATTCCGGTGTGCAAGCGCCACATGTTCGACAGCGACGGCCGCACGCGCGGCACGGGACCGCTGACCGTTCACGTGTGGGGCGGCGGCACGTGGACGAGCGAGTTCGCGCTACTCACCGGACTCAACCACAGCACGTTCGGCGAAGCGGGACTCTACGCGCCGTACAACCTCGCACCCCGCGTCACGACATCGCTGCCGCACGTGCTGAACGAAGCGGGATATCGGTCCATCGCGATCTATCCGATGAACGGCGACTTCATCAACGCGCGCAACGCGTACAAGTTCTACGGCTTCGACAAATTCTACGACGGTCAGGATTATGGATTGTCGTGGGAATCGACCGACCACGATCTGATGCAGGTATTCGACCGCATCTACGCCGAGGAAAAAACCGCGATCGGCAAACAGCCGCTGTTCGTAATGATGCTCACGTTGCGCCAGCACGGCCCGCACATGACGCCGCTCGAAAAATTGCCGGCGCCATACAACAAGCCTTTATTCGCCGGACAGTTCAAGCCGAAAGCGCTCGATGCGTGGCTGAATATCAATCTCGGCAACTATCTGCAACGTCTCGAAGGTTCGGATCTGGCCATCACGCACATCGAAAAAACGCTGCTCGACGGAACGCGCCCGGCGGTGCTGTTTCATTTCGGCGATCATCAACCGTCGTTCGACGGCGCCATTCGCGAAATCGCGAAATCGCTGCCGGTGCCCGTGCCGGATTTGAACTTCGTCACGTACTACATGCTCAAGACCAATTTCAAACCGGCGCTCACCGCCAAATACGATACGCTCGATCTGAGTTTCGCCGGCGCATTGATTCTCGACGTCGCGGGTGTGCCGAAAGACGCGATGTTCCAGGCCAACGCGATGCTGCGCGAACGCTGTCACGGCGCGTATCTGGATTGTGAAAACCAGCGCATACTAGATTCGTATCACAATTACATCTTTCACGAATTGAACGTTCTGCATGAGTAAGTGTTGGCCATTGCTGACCGCCGGCGTCGATGAAGCCGGTCGCGGCCCGCTCGCGGGTCCGGTCGTCGTCGCCGCCGTGATCCTCAATCCGCAGCGCCGCGTGAACGGACTGGCCGATTCGAAAGTGCTCAGCGCAGAACGACGCGAGACGCTCGATGCACGCATCCGTGAACGTGCGATCGCGTTCACCGTGATCGTGATCGACGTCGAACACATCGATCGGCTGAATATTTTTCACGCCACGATGCTCGGCATGACGCGCGCCGTCGAACAATTGATGCCGCAACCGGAGCTCGCATTGATCGACGGCAATCACGCGCCGAAAGCGATGACGTGCGACAAACGTGCGATCGTCGACGGCGATGCGCTCGAGGCGGCCATCAGTGCGGCATCGATCCTGGCCAAAGTCGCGCGCGACAAAATCATGTGCGAACTCGATGTGCTACATCCCGGCTATGGTTTCGCGCGGCACAAAGGTTATTCGACACCGGAACATTTCGCAGCGCTCGGAAAACTCGGGCCGTGCCCGCATCATCGGCGCAGTTTCGCGCCGGTCGGCCAATTCTTCACGCGCGATCTGTTCGACATCCCAGCCGAGCCGCCGCGCGAGCCCGCGCACCCTGTCGACGCGCTGTCAATTCTTGCCTGACCGGCGCAGCACCGGTAACCTGCCGCTGTAGCCCGCGGTCGCCATGCACCCATCCTTCGTTCATCTTCACGTCCATAGCGATTATTCGCTCGTCGATTCGACGATCCGCCTGCCGGACAAGCCCGAATACGGCGCTCCGGCGAAAGCGCCGCGCCCGAATCTGATCAGCCGCGCCGTTGAACTCGGCGCACCGGCGCTGGCGTTGACCGATCAAAGCAATCTGTTCGCATTGGTGAAGTTTTATCGCGCGGCCGAGGCCAACGGCATCAAGCCGATCGCCGGCGCGGATATGTGGATCGC
>JBDUEI010000118.1:0-26729 GCA_040002515.1 Rudaea sp.
TGCCGCGCAGCGCGTAATACGTCATGTCGATTTCCCACCAGCGGAATCCCTGCCGCGCGGAACCGGGAAAGAAATGGTGGTTGTTGTGCCAGCCTTCGCCGAACGTGATCAGCGCGAGCAACCAGTTGTTGCGGCTGTCGTCGTGGGTGTCGTAGCGGCGCGATCCGAATCGGTGTGCGAGCGAATTGATCGTCACCGTCGCATGCAGCAGGACCACGGTGGAAACGAAAAACCCCCAGATCAGCATCTGCGCGCCGCTGGTGTGCAGCGGCGGATAGGCGTGTTCCAGCCAGCGGCCCAGGAAAAACAATCCTGTCGCGAAGACGATCGGTACGACCACGTCGAACCGATCGATCCATCGCAGTTCGGCGAAACGATTCAGATCCGCGATGACGAGCCGATCCGTATGAAATCCGCGCTTGGTCAAAAACCAGCCGACATGGCTGCGCCAGAAACCGTGCTGCGAGGGTGAATGCAGATCGTGTTCGGTATCCGCATTGCGATGATGGTTGCGATGGTGCGACGCCCACCACAACGGTCCACGCTGCACGCAGCTCGCGCCGATCAGCGCGAACAGAAGTTGAACCGTGCGCGATGTCTTGAACGCCTTGTGCGAAAAATAACGATGATAAAAAGCGGTAATGGCGAACATGCGCAGCACGTAAAGCACGGCCGCCACGATCAGCGCGATCGGCGAAACGCCAACCCAGATCACGCCAATGCACATGACATGCATCGCAATGAATGGAATCACGCGCAACCAATCGATCGCGTCGTCGAACTGTCGGGCGTCGGCGGCGTTCGTATCGAACCATTGCGCGACACTGGGCCAGATGCGTTTGCGCGCGGTCGGCTGCATAAGTGGCGTCGACGATTTCATGGATGTTTTCGGTCTATCCCCGTAGCGTCAAGTTTCAAGATCCAGCGGTGATGGCGCGGTGAAAGCCATCACGTGCCGGAATTCCGCCGTGTGCAGGTCACAGCACGATCTCGATCTCCGTCTTAACCGAATGGGCGATGAAACAGCCTTGGTGCGCGCGGTCATGGAGCTGCTTGTATTCCTCCGCCGACGGGTGTTTTTCGCCGGAGAAAGCCACCTTCGGCGACAGCACGGTCTTGACCACGGCCATCTTCCCGTCGCCGTTTTTCGCCAAGGTTCCCGACGCGCTGTCGTGATACGAATCCACGATATAGCCGCGATTGGCCGCCACCGCGAGAAATGTCAGCATATGGCAGGCCGAGATGGAAGAGACGAGTAGCTGCTCCGGATCGGCCGCCGAATCGTCGCCGCCGAACGCGGGCGATGGC
The DNA here is from genome assembly GCA_040002515.1 of Rudaea sp. Classification (GTDB taxonomy): domain Bacteria; phylum Pseudomonadota; class Gammaproteobacteria; order Xanthomonadales; family Rhodanobacteraceae; genus Rudaea. The sequence continues at coordinate 1,309 of JBDUEI010000118.1, forward strand.
GAGCCTTTTATCTTCAAGCTGTCCGAAAAAGTGATCTCGTGGGTGGAAGAATAATTGCCGCGTTCGAACGGTCCGTCCTTGCGCAGCCAATCCAGCTCGATACGATGTTCTGACATTCGGATTCCCCGGTTTTTTGACGCCGCCGCTTCAATGCGGCAACGTGCGCGCATGACCATAAAGCGTAACCCATCGCCGCTGCGGCGTCATCGCGACGAATCCGGCAAACCGGCGCGGCACGAATTGGCGCGAGTGCTCAGCAAGCTGGGCATCTGTTCGCGCACGCAGGCGAGCGTACTCATCGAAGCGGGGCGCGTGAGCGTGGACGGACGCGTGATCCGCGATCCCGAGAAACCGGTCGATGCGACACGCGAAACCATCACGCTGGACGAAGCGGCGATCGGCGCGGCCGAAAAAGTATACATCGCGCTGAACAAACCGCGCGGCTACGTGACGACGGCGCGCGACGAGCATGAGCGCGCCACTGTTTACGATTTGCTGCGCGAGAAACAATTTCCTGGCGAACGCTGGATCGCACCCGTCGGCCGTCTCGACAAGGCCAGCGAAGGGCTATTGCTGCTGACCAACGACAGTGCGTGGGCCGCGCGCATTACGGACCCCGCGACGCACGTCGAGAAGACCTATCACGTCCAGGTCAACGCAATTCCGGACGATGCGCTTTTGCGACGGCTGCGCGAGGGTGTCGACGTCGACGAATCGCGCCTCGCCTTCAAATCCGTCCGCGAATTGCGGCGCGGAGAAAAGAATGCATGGCTGGAAATTGCGCTCGACGAAGGTCGAAACCGTCAGATCCGTCGGTTACTGGCCGAATTCGACGTGTCGGTGTTGCGGCTGATTCGCGTGGCCATCGGCGCGCTGCCACTCGGCGATCTCGCGAAGGGAAACTGGCGTCACCTGACGGGCCGTGAGATCGCCATGTTCGGCGCGTCGGATCGCTAGACGATCACGTCGCGGAACAGCCGAGCGAAATTTCCGCCGAGGATTTTCTCGATGCGCGCGTCCGAATGGCCGCGCGAGGACAGCATCGCGGCGATCGTTTCAAACCGTGTCGGCGTGTTGAGGTCCGGCGCGAAGGTGAACGAATCCGCACGTTCGCCCGGTGCGGAAATGCCGCGCTTCTGGCGCTCGGCGATTTCTTCGGCAAACGCCTTCTTGAATTCCGGCGTCACGTTCACGCTGGAGGTCGTGCCATCGGTCCCGATGCCGACATGCTCCTCGCCGCAAATCTTCATGGCATATTCGATGTGCTTGATCACGTCTTCGGCCATCACCTGACCCTGCGTGCGCAGATACGGCATGATATAAATGCCGACCACGCCGCCGCGCTCGGCGAGCAGACGCAATTCCTCGTCGCGCTTATTGCGCGCCATGTCGGCAATCGACGCGCAGCCCGAATGGGTGATGGCGACGGGATGCTTCGATGCCGCGATGCCTTCGTGGGTCGTGCGCTGTCCACAATGGGACAAATCCACAAGTACACCACGCTCATTCATCTTCGCGATCATTTCCTGGCCAAGCTGGCTCAAGCCTGCATTGCCTGGCTCCAGACAACCGTCGCCCATCAGATTGCGACGGTTGTAGGTCAACTGCACGATGCGCACGCCGAAATTGTGGAACAGATCGAAACGATCGAGGTTTTCGCCGTACATGGTCGTATCCTGAAATCCGTACAGAATTCCGATACGACCGCTGCGTTTGATCTCGTCGATTTGCGCGCCGCGCGTGACCTTGACGAAAACATTCGACCGCTTGGCGATTTCCTTGTCCCAGTAGGCGATGTTGTCGATAGTCAACCGGAAATCGTTGGCATAACTGCCGACGCTGCCGACGGTGTAATTGACCAGCGAGACGCCGGATCGTTTCGCTTGCTCAATCTCGTCGTCGACGAGCGTCGGATGATCCGGCGCGTTGCCTCGGCCCACGCCGCCGCAGGCGTCGATTACCACGCCGTCGCGATAGCCTTTCCAGCGCGCTTCGGAAACCGCAGCCTGGATAAGACTCGGAAGAGCAGCCGTGCCGGCCAGTGCGGTCGTGGACATGAGAAATTCCCGTCGTTTCATCAGGTGCTCAGAAGCGCAGCGACAAACAACTCAGCGAGCCGTCCATCTTGCGGAATTCGGACATGTCCAGCGGAATAATCTCGTGGCCGAACCCACGCACCGCTGCCGCCACGCCCGGAAATCCGGCGGCGACGATCACGTGATCGTTGATGCGCAGGAAATTCGCCGCGTAACTTTCGGCCGGCGGAACGCGCACGACTTCGTATTCGGCAAAAGCAGGATCGTCGGCGATTTCTTCCATCGCGATGACGCGCCCGTCGCCGAGATACGACATCCCGGTTTTGAGATGCAGAACCGTCGTCGCGTTGCGGATATCGATGATGCTCGATGTGTACCCATGCGCCGCGAGGATCTCCGCTAGCTGGCGCGCGCCCTCGGGGTTCGTGCGTTGCGAAAGCCCGATGAAGAAGTGATCGTCAGCCTGGCAAATGTCGCCGCCTTCGAGCGTGCCGGGCGCGCGAACGCGCTCGACGCGCGCATAGAATTTCGACACCACCGATGCGATGCCGGACACTTCGCCGTTCCGACTCGCCGCGCCGGGATTGGTGAGAATCGCGGCGTGCGTAGTGAGCACGGCGGGATCCTCGACGAACGTGGAATCCGGATACTTGTCGTCGGGATCGAGAAACGTGAGTGTCAATCCGCAGTGCTCGAGCGCCGAGCAGTACGTTGCGTGCTGCACGCGCGCCTTTTCCAGATCCGGCTTGCCGAGGTTTGCGTGCGTGAGCCCGTCGGCGAACGTGCGCGACGGTGGGCGAACGATGGCTCGGGTGAATCTCATGCGCCTGCGTCCTGCATCGATGAATTCCGGTTTATACCGCATTTGGTAGCGCAATAAAATTTCGTCGCCGGCCTGGCGCGTTCTAGCGGAGTACGCCGAGCTTTTTGCCGACTTTGACGAACGCCGCAACCGCACGATCGATCTGCTCGCGCGTGTGCGCCGCGCTCATCTGCGTCCGGATACGCGCCTGGCCTTGCGGCACGACCGGGTAAAAGAATCCGATCACGTAGATGCCTTCCGCCAGCAAATCCTTTGCGAACTGTTGTGCGATCTTGGCGTCGTACAGCATGACCGGCGCGATCGGATGAGTTCCGGGCCGGATGTCGAAGCCGGCGTCGGAGATGCGTTGGCGAAAATACAGGGCGTTGTCGTTGACCTTGTCGCGCAACGCTGTGCTCGATGACAACATCTCGAACACTTTGATCGATGCGGCGACAAGCGGCGGCGGCAAGGTGTTGGAAAACAGATACGGCCGCGAGCGTTGGCGCAGCAGATCGATGATTTCCTGGCGGCCGGTCGTGAATCCGCCGGAACCGCCGCCGAGCGCCTTGCCGAGTGTAGAAGTGAAAATATCCACTTTGTCCATTACGCCGTGCAGTTCGGCCGAGCCGCGTCCGGTCGGGCCGACGAAACCGGTTGCGTGCGAATCGTCGACCATCAAAAGCGCGCCGTATTTTTCCTTGAGCTTGACGATTTCGTCGAGCTTGGCGATGAATCCATCCATCGAAAACACGCCGTCCGTGGCGATCAGCCGCGTGCGCTTGCCTTGCGATTCCTGCAGGTGCTTTTCGAGTTCGGCCATGTCGCCGTTGGCATAACGGCGGCGTTCGGCTTTGCACAAACGGATGCCGTCGATGATCGATGCGTGATTGAGCGCATCGGAAATGATCGCGTCTTCCTCGCCGAGCAGGGTTTCGAACAGGCCGCCGTTCGCGTCGAAACAGCTCGTGTACAGGATCGCGTCGTCGGTACCGAAGAATGTCGAGATGGTCGCTTCGAGCTGCTTGTGCAAATCCTGCGTGCCGCAGATGAAACGCACCGAAGCCAGCCCGAATCCGTGCGTATCCAGCGCGTCCTTCGCCGCTTTTATGATCTCAGGATTGTCGGCGAGTCCGAGATAGTTGTTCGCGCAAAAATTTAGCACGTCCTTGCCGTCCGTCGTGCTGATTTCCGACGACTGCGGCGTCGTGATGATGCGCTCGGTTTTGAACAGACCCTGGTCGCGGATCGAATCCAGTTCGCTGGCGAAGCGCTGTTGTGCGGGGTAATTCATGACGTCTTCCGAAGCATCGATCACGTATTGTATCGCCGTGACGCGGGATGAGTAACAGGACGGACAATCGCGTTAAACTTCCGATCATCCGCAGGAATCGGGGCGCGGAATGGCCAGGAAACGAAACGATCGCAAATCGCTCGACGACATCGTCGACGGCGGGCTGAATCGTGTTTCAAAAACGCTGGACCGCGTACCCGGTCCGCTGCGCAATATCGCCGCGCAGTGGCTGACCAGTCCGATCATCGGCTTGTTCGCGGGCGGATTGCTGGTGTTTGCGGGCATGTTCCTGTTCGTCGCCTGGAACATCTCTATCGGGCCGCTGATCGATGCGCATCGCTACGCGAAATTCACCGGGAGTGCGAACGGGTCGATCGTCGATGCGTGGGCGGCACTGTCGTTCGATCCGGCGCAGATTCCGAACGATAAATTGCGCTGGTACGGCTACGCGCAAATGACGTTCTGCGTCGTCGTCGAATTTCCGGCCGAAAACGGATGGCCATTGCGACGCGCGTTTTGCGGAGACCGCTTCGATTTCAGCGACGATTTTTCGCTGATCGACAGCCCATGGATTTCGCCCGGCGTGCCGTTCGCATTCGCGCGCGATGCGAAAGGTTTCGCGGTGCAACAGATTCGATTGTCAGCCGATGCATTGAACTGGCTTAAAAACCATCCGCCTTACAGCACCTTCATGCTCGGCAATCCGCCGGCGGCGACTGCATACGACGCGCTCCGCGAGCAGTTCGATCGTCCAACAGCGGTGGCGCTATCGAGCTGGTCGTCGCGTATTCCGAATTTCGCGCTGTCCATGGATCCGTCCAATCCGGCGCAGGCCATGCCGGCGAAGTACGTCGAGCGGCGGCGGGACGAACTGTGGATTGGTGGATTCGTCATCGCCGTTATTTTTGCGGGCATCGGATTTTTCGTGTGGCGACTCGGCATGACGTTCCTGCTCGGCGGCCTTTCCGCGTGGCTGTTTTGGGCGATCACGATCGCGCCGCTGCTGACCTTGCCGTGGTGGAGTGAGGCGTTTCCCAACTTCATCCGATACGTCAATCGCGACTGGGCGGATATCGCGACCATGATGATCGACAGCATGGCGCGAACCACGCGCATGAACGCGACGGAGCCTGCCGACGCATTGCTCGCCGATGGCGCACACATCGACATTCGCATCGATCAAGGCCGCTACGCCGATACGTTCGGCAACGTTCCATTTCGCTTGCCTGAGCCACCGCCGGCGGATGCAAAAGCGGCGATCGGCGCGCTGACCGATCAGGTTTCGGCATACGTGGCAGGTCTGGATTCGACGGCGACGAGCGCGCTCTTCGTGCGCCTGCGCGAACTCAACGATGCCAATCTGAAGCAGACGCAATCGCTGTTCTTTCCGGCCGCCGAAGCGGTGATTCGAAACGCCGACAAAGACAGGCGCGCGCATGAAGCCGCCAAGAATTTTCTTTTGTTTACATCGGGTGGCGGCTACTTCGAGGACCGGCTCAACGCGACCGAAGTGCCACCAAAAAACGCGGACTGATCTGCGTCGCTGCCGCGCAGTCAGTTACTGCGCGAATCGGAAAACCCCGGTTCCGCGTAGCGCGGCGCGCCATCGAACGGCACGCGCGGAACGATGCTCCAGCCGCGTTCGGTCAACTTGCGCAGCGCCAAGGCAGACGCGTCGCCGCCAATCAGCGCGGTGCGGTCTTTGGTGCGGAACGTGGGCGCGTCGAAGAAATCGCCGATGTCGTGGCTCCACGTCAGGTAGTCGACGGGGAGCGGCAACACGAGCTTGCCGTCGTCGGCCTGCCAGGCCAGAGCTGCGTCGACCACGAGTAGTTTTCCGTGGCCGGGTTCGGCGTTTTTCTGGATCAGTTTGAGCGCGTCGGTGAGATAGCGCGCTTCGACTTCACCGCGCGTTGTTGCGGCCAGCTCGACCAGTTCGTTACAGCCGCTTTCGGGTTTCAGATTTTCGTAACTGCGCGCGAGTGCCGTGCGCAATGTGTCAGTGAATCCGCCGCGGCGCAGGAATTGCCGCACGGCGAAGTCGTCGCTGCAGAATTTCACGAGCCGAACCCGATTTTCCTCGCGTAAATCTTCGGGTGTTTTTTCGAGCACATATTGATTGAGTTTGCCGGTCCACGAAATCACGTCGGCGGCCGTTCCGACCACTTCGCCGAGCGCCGCACCGGCAGAAAAATTTCCCCATACCGCAGCCCACGCGAGATCGTCGAGCTTCTCGTTGAGCAGGGCGTTGCTCGTGTTCGGATCGACGTTGAGCAGTTTCGCCATGTCGCGGCGTTCAGTGCTGTACTTGAAATAGCGTTTCGTTTCGCGCTCGGCTTCGCTGCCGGCTCGCGCATACCACGCGCGACTTTTCTTGGGCTGCCGACTGGTATCGTCGGTCGGCTCATCGCGGTTGGCCGTCATTGGCCCGGGCGGCGCGCGGAACGGGTCGCCTTTGTTTTCGAATTCTTTCGTCGATCGATCCGAAACCGATTGCGCGCGATCCGTCCACACTTTCCATTTCGCAGTCAGATAACGGCCGACGCCGGCGGGCAATCCGGTGATCGTATCGATCGGATGTTCGATCACGTGCGCGATCGCCGTGCCGGTCTTGCGTCCTCGTTCGGCGATCGCGTGCGCGAACGCACCGGTTTTGCTGGCGCGGTCCAAGGTCTCGATCGCCGGAATTTCTCCGATCCGTACCGACAACAATTCCGTGCTTTCGGCGCGCAGCGGACCGAACTTCGTATCGATCAGGAAATTCGCCATGTAGCCGCGCACGGTTACTTCCGGAATCACGCGATAGCCCGGTCCGCTCAGTAACGGCGGCGGCACCAGTTCCGGCGCGGTGAGCACAGGCTCGGGCTCGCAGTCGCGCTCGCATTTCGGCGGCGGATCCGCGCGCGCGACGAGGGTCGCGGCGCAGAGAGCGAAGACAAGAACGAACTGTCGCATCGCGCGACGATGATGGCCGACGAATGAATCGCGCTTAAGTCCGCATCAATTCCACGAGCACACGACTTTGCCGCAATTGCCCGCTTCCATCAGATCGAAACCTTTCTGGAAATCGTCGATGGTGATCTGATGAGTCAACACTTTCTGCAGCGGAAAACCGGTCAACAACATTTGCGTCATCTTGTACCAAGTCTCATACATGCGACGACCGTAAATCCCATGCATTACGAGACCTTTGAAAATGACCTTATCCCAATCGATACCCGCACCGTTCGGCAACAAACCGAGTAGCGCGATCTTGCCGCCGTGATACATGCAATCGAGCATGTCGTTGAACGCGCGCGCGTTGCCGGACATTTCCAAGCCCACGTCGAAACCTTCCATGTGCAGGTCTTTCATCACGTCGCGAACCGATTGCTTGGAGACGTTCACCACGCGCGTCGCGCCCATATCGGCGGCGAGTTTCAGGCGATAGTCGTTGACGTCCGTCACCACCACATTGCGCGCGCCGACATGTTTGGCGATGCCGGCGGCAATGATGCCGATCGGTCCGGCGCCCGTGATCAGCACGTCTTCGCCGATCAGATCGAACTCCAGCGCGCAATGCGCCGCGTTGCCGTATGGATCGAAAAACGCCGCCAGTTCGCTCGGAATCTGATCCGGAATCGGCCACAGATTCGACGCCGGCATCGCGATGTATTCCGCAAATGCACCGTTCCTGCTCACGCCGATACCGATCGTGTGCGGACACAAATGTTGCTTGCCCGCCCGGCAATTTCGGCACACGCCGCAGACGAGATGGCCTTCCGCCGATACGCGCTGACCGAGCGTGTAACCGCGCACGCCCGCGCCGATATCGACGATGCGCCCGACGAATTCATGACCGATCACCAGTCCCGGCTTGATCACGCGCTGCGACCACTCGTCCCACTTATAGATGTGCAAATCCGTCCCACAGATCGCGGTCTTCTCGAGTTTGATCAACACATCGTTCGGCCCGATCTCGGGAATCGGCACCTGTTCCATCCAGATGCCCTTGGCCGCCTCTTTCTTGACGAGGGCTTTCATGGTCGTTTGCATCATGTTCTCCTGATTAACCTGCGGCGACTTTGCGCGGTCGTCCGCCACGTTTGCCATTCTCGCGCGACGAAGCTGCTTTCGCTCGGCTGCGCGCCCGGCCACCGGCCGCACCCAATTTCGCAGCCACCCATTTTTTTGACCCGAGCAAGCCGTTGAGCAGCGCGGGCAAATACAAATCCGCATCCAGTCGCGGCCAATGCAGGCCGAGTCCGGATGGTGTGATTTCGATGTCCGAAAGATCGCGCGCTGAAGCACCCGCCAAACCTTCCGCCAATTTGCTCTCGAACGCGATCGACAATCCCGAATCGAGATCGAGCACGACGCGCGCCGTTCTCGCATCGTAACGCGCCTTGATCGCTCGGCCACGGCGTTGCTCCTGCAGCATCTTCGCCTCGCCGCGCTTGAGAACGGCTTTCGCGATGTCAGTAGTTGCCATGTAATGCCTCCCAACCTCGGCATAGTTCGCGCACATGCTCGCGAACCAAATCAGTTGGTCTTCGATAAATAGTCGGCGTGAGTTTGAACGACTCGCGGAGTCGCGGCGGTCCAGACGGACAATTCAATTCAAACACCGCCTCCCAATTCGGACCGATCGCATGAACATGAGCGGGACGATGATCGTTTGGATAAATGGTGATTCTGCAAAATCCAAGTTTCAAAAGTGTAGGCATTTCCAAATTATATCAAAACCTAAGCGCTTGGGTTACGGCGGCTAGATAAACGTGCTCGCAGGTAAATTAAAACGCTCGGTGAGCAGTTTGATGTGTCGCACGTTCAATTCGCGTTTCCCGGAAAGAAGCTCCGAGACGACGCCTTGGCTGCCCAGTTCACTAAGGTCAGCCTGATTCAGATTTTGCTGTTGCATGAGGAAGCGCAGCATATCGATTCCGGTCAGATCGGCAGGAAGGGGATGATGTTTATCGTCGTAATCGCCGATCAGTTCACCTAGCGTTGCAGCGAGATCGGCCAGCGGATGCGATTCGTCGGCCGCGCCAGCGTCCAGCAACTCGTTCATCGCCGCTACGGCGCGTTTGTAGTGGCTCTTGCTGCGAACAGGATGCAGCGGTATCGCCGCGTTGAGCGCCTGATAGTGTTTTGCGATTTTTTGGATGGCCAGGGCGTTCATCGCGCACTCCATTGATCGTATTGCCGATGCGTTAGCACGTGTCGCACGAATGCCATCTGGCGGTTGTAATGAATGGCCGCAATCAGGCGATATTTGTTGCCGCCGAGATTGAGGATGTGAAATGTCGAAACCTTATCGACCGATCCGAATACCGCTTTAAGCGACGCGAACGTCGGATAATCCTTGGATTCCATCGCCTTGCGCCATAATTGCAATGGACTGGCCGCTTCCGGATGCGCGATAGAGAATGCGAGCAGGGTTTTATTCGATATAACTCGCACTCAGGCATTGTATCTCAAAATGAGATTTCGACTCAACACGTGATCGACCAACGCCCCCTCGCCATCTTCCTGATGGGCCCGACCGCTTCGGGCAAAACCGCGCTCTCCTGTGCGCTGGCGGATCGGTTTCCGATCGATCTGATCAGCGTCGATTCCGCGCTGGTGTATCGCGGCCTGGACATCGGTTCAGCGAAGCCCGATGCGGCGACGCTGCAAACCTATCCGCATCGCCTCATCGACATCCGCGATCCGGCGCAACCTTACTCGGCGGCGGATTTTCGCGACGATGCGGTGCGTGCTATGGCGTCGATCGTCGACGCCGGCCGCGCTCCACTTTTGGTCGGCGGTACGGGTTTGTATTTTCGTGCGCTGCAATCCGGCTTGTCCGACATGCCGCAGTCGGATCCTGAATTGCGTGAGCGGTTGCGTGAAGAAGGCGAGTCGATCGGTTGGGCTGCAATGCACGCGCGATTATCCAAACTCGATCCGATCGCGGCGCAGCGAATCGGTGCGGCCGACGCGCAGCGTATCCAGCGCGCGCTGGAAGTCATCGAAATCGCCGGCGAACCGATGTCGGGATTGCAATCGGGTTTGCCGAAACCGTTTCCGTATCGCGTGCTCAAGCTTGCGTTGATTCCTGGCGATCGCGCCGTTTTGCACGCGCGCATCGCCGAGCGTTTCGATGCGATGCTTGCGCACGGTTTTGTCGAAGAAGTTTCAGGTCTGCGTGCGCGCGGCGGTTTGCATCGCGATTTGCCGGCGATGCGAGCAGTTGGATACCGGCAGGCGTGGCAACATCTGGATGGCGAATTCGACGCGCCAGAATTGCGCGATCGGGGAATTTTCGCCACGCGCCAGCTCGCCAAGCGCCAGCTCACGTGGCTGCGCTCGGAACTGGATGCGCGCGCCATCGATTCGGAGTTTCGCGCCGTCGCTTCTATCGCAACGCGCGCGGTTTCGGACTTCCTTCACACTTTCTGAGCATCGTGATCGCGCGTCGCCGCTTCATTTCAGTGCGGCGATGTGTATACTTTGACGACCTTGAATCGGAGCGTACCGGCCACATCTGTTTTTTGGCCACGCCGCTTTTTCCGGTTCGCATAATTACAAACAAAAGTGTGGGAGAAAAATCATGTCCAAAGGACAGTCCTTGCAGGATCCGTTTTTGAACGCCCTGCGCCGCGAACGCGTTCCGGTTTCCATCTATCTCGTCAACGGGATCAAGCTGCAGGGCGTGGTCGAATCGTTCGATCAATTCGTCGTGCTCCTGCGCAACACGGTCAGCCAGATGGTCTACAAACACGCCATCTCCACGATCGTTCCCGGCCGCAATGTGCGCATGACGACGGAAAAAGATGCCCACGGTGAATCCACGATTGGCGCGGAAGTCGCCGACAGTTGATAGACCTGTTCGATCGTTTACACAAAGGCGAACGCGCGCTGCTGGTGCAGCCGCACCGGGTCGGCGACAACGATCCCGGCGCGCTGAGCGAATTCACGGAATTGGCGCGTTCGGCCGGAGCGACGATTGTCGGTTCGATGTCGGCGCGTATCGAGCGTCCCAATCCGAAATTCTACGTCGGCAGCGGCAAGGCCGACGAAATCAAGGCGCAGAAAGAATCGACGAACGCCGATCTGGTGCTCGTCAATCACACACTATCGCCGGTGCAGGAACGCAATCTCGAAGCGCTCACGCAATGCCGCGTGGTCGATCGCACGGGATTGATCCTCGATATCTTCGCGCAGCGCGCGCGATCGCACGAAGGCAAGTTGCAGGTCGAGTTGGCGCAACTCAAGCACATGGCGACGCGGCTCGTGCGCGGATGGACGCATCTGGAGCGTCAGCGCGGCGGTGCGATCGGATTGCGCGGTCCGGGCGAAACGCAGCTGGAACTCGATCGCCGTATGCTCGCGGGTCGAGTCAAACAGTTGACGCAGCGTTTGCAGAAAGTCGAAACGCAACGCACGCAGGCGCGCCGCGCGCGGCAACGCAATTCGGTTCCGGTGGTGTCGCTGGTCGGTTACACGAACGCGGGTAAATCGACGTTGTTCAATGCGTTGACCGGTTCGCAGGTTTACGTCGCCGATCAATTGTTCGCCACACTCGATCCGACCCTGCGCCGCATCGAAGGATTGTCGGCCGGTCCGGTGATTCTTGCCGACACCGTCGGATTCATCAGCGATCTTCCGCACGATCTGGTTGCCGCATTCAAGTCGACGCTCGCCGAAACGCGCGACGCGGATTTGCTGCTGCACGTCGTCGATGCGGCCGATCCGGATCATCAGGAACGCATCGTAGAAGTTCAGCGCGTGCTCGAGGAAATCGGGGCGAGCGATGTGCCGCAAATCCTCGTGTTCAACAAGATCGACAAACTCAATACCGATACGGAAGGCGAACAAATAAAAACGTTCACGCCACGCGTCGACAGCGCCGAGGGCGGTCGCACGCAGCGCGTGTGGGTATCGGCTGTCAGCGGAGCAGGCATCGATCTGTTGCGCGAAACGCTCGGCCGCGCGCTGCAGCACGAACGCGTGCATTGCTGGCTGCGCGTGCCGGACGATGGCGGCAAAATGCGCGCGCATCTGTTCGAGCAGGGCCTGGTCGCCAACGAGCGGCCGGCCGAGCACGGCTGGGAAATCGAAATCGACGCGCCGCGCGCGCTGATCGAACCGTTGTTGGGCATGACGGACGGGCAATGGCTGAAAGATCAGCTCGGCGCGGCCGGCATCGAGTCCAGCGCGCATTGACTCGCGAAAAAGCCCGTCTCGCCCTACAATTCGTGCGCAACCCCCTTTTGAAATCGGTTGCCTGTCCAAAGGACACGTGCGCCGCGTACGATCGCGCGCGTTCCGGAGCAACAATGTGGAGATGATGTAATGGCGTGGAATGAACCGGGTGGCGGCAAACGCGACCCTTGGCAAGGCAAACCGCGGCCACCGGACATGGATGCGCTATTGCGCCGTCTGCGCGACGGTTTCGGCAGTTTTCTGGGCGGCGGCGGATCCGGTAGCGTCGCGCTGATCGCGGTCGGCGTCGTCGTGTTATGGATCGCGCTGACGAGCTGGGCCAAGATCGATGCGCGCGAAATCGGTGTGGTGCTTCGTTTCGGCCAGTTCAATCGGCTGCTCAGCAGCGGCCTGAACCTGAAAATGCCGTCGCCGATCGAACAGGTCATCACGGTCAAAGCCACCGACGTGCGCCAGGTTTCCGATGAAGTGCGCATGGTGACCAAAGACGAAAACATTGTCCTCATCGATTTCAACGTGCAGTACACCGTCGGCGACGCGCGCGAGTTTCTGTTTTCGGTCAATCAGCCGGACGAAACCCTGAAGCAGGCCGCCGAAAGCGCGTTGCGCCAGGTCATCGGGCGCAGCGACATGGATACGATCCTGTCCGGCCACGGCACCGAGCTGGTCGGCGAGACGGAAAAACAATTGCAGCAGACCATCGATTCATATCACGTGGGTTTGATCGTCAAGGCGGTCAATTTCCAGAAAATCCTTCCGCCGGGCGAAGTGAAAGAAGCATTCGACGACGCCAACAACGCCGGCAACAACCAGCAGCAGCTGATCAACGAAGCGCTCGGCTACGCGGCGAAAGTCGTACCGATCGCGCGCGGCGAAGCGGCGCGCGTGCGGGCCAAAGCCGAAGGCTACAAAGCCGAGCAGATTGCCACTGCCACCGGCGACACGCAGCGTTTCAGCCAGATCGAAGTGCAGTACAAGGCCGCGCCGGAAGTCACGCGCAAGCGCCTGTATCTGGAAAGCATGCAGACGGTACTTGGCAACAACACCAAAGTGATCGACGGCACCAACGGCAAGAATCTCTTGTACCTGCCGATCGACAAGACCAAATCGGATCCCGATCCGAATGCCGCGGCGGCCGCGGCCAACATGCGCAAGGGACGGGAGGGCGAACAATGAAGATGATCTCTCCGATAATCGCGTTGATCCTCGTCGTCATCGTCGCCAACTGCGCGTTCGTCGTGCGCGAAGGGCAGAGCGCATTGCTTCTGCAATTCGGACGCATCGAAGGCGTCGGTAGCGAAGGCGGTTCGGACTATGAACCCGGTTTGCATTTCAAGCTGCCGCTGATCCAGCAGGTGGTTCGCTACGATCGTCGCATCCTCAATCTCGAAGCCGCGCCGGAACGCTATTTCACGGCCGAGAAGAAAGCCGTCGCCGTCGATTTCTACGTAAAGTGGCGCATCGACAAACCGGTTCAGTATTACCAGTCCTTCGGCAGCGACGATTTCCAGACGCTCGCCAATCAGCGCTTAGCACCCGTGATCAAGGATGCGTTGCGTTTCGAATTCACCTCGCGCTCGCTCGGCGACCTGATTGCCAGCGCGCGCTCGGACATCACCGAACGCGTGCTCGAGCAGGCCAACAAACAGACCATCGACACGCTCGGCATCCGCGTCATCGACGTGCGCATGAAGCGCATCGAATTCCCGGACGAAGTGGTCGGCTCGGTCTACAAACGCATGAGCGCCGAACGTAACCGGCTCGCCAACGAACAGCGCTCGAACGGTCAGGAATCGGCCGCGAAAATCGAAGCCGATGCCGATCGCCAGGTGCAGGTGATCAAAGCCGAAGCCGAACGCGATGCGCAAGAAGTGCGCGGCGAAGGCGATGCGAAAGCGGCGGAGATTTACGCGGCGACGTACTCGAAAGATCCGGAGTTCTACGCGTTCTATCGCAGCCTGCAGGCGTATCGCGAGTCGTTCAAGAACGGCGGCGTGATCGTGCTCGATCCGAAATCCGAATTCATGCGTTACTTCGGCGAAAACAAGCTCGACGGCAAACAATAAACTCGTTCGACCGGTGCGATGAATCATCTTCTCGCGTCGGCCTTGTGCCTGGTACTGGTGTTGGAAGGCCTGTTCCTGTTTGCCGCGCCCGCTACATGGAAACGCATGGCCGAACAGATGCGCCAACTCGATGCGCGACACCTGCGCATCATCGGCGGCGTGATGATGGGCATCGGCATGCTGGCGTTGAAACTGGTGAGTTAAACTTTTTTTGGAAGCATCGTCATGGGTAAATCAGTCGTCATTCTCGGCGCTCAATGGGGCGACGAAGGCAAGGGCAAGATCGTCGATCTGCTCACCGAACGGGTCAGCGCGGTCGCGCGTTTTCAGGGCGGTCATAACGCCGGCCACACGCTCGTCATCAAGGGCAAGAAAACGGTATTGCACCTGATTCCGTCCGGCATTCTGCGCGAAGGCGTGCTGTGCCTGATCGGCAATGGCGTCGTGCTGTCGCCAGCCGCGTTGCGCGAAGAAATCGGCGAGTTGGAATCGAACGGCGTCGACGTGCGCTCGCGCCTGAAGATCAGTCCGGCCACGCCGCTGATCATGCCGTACCACATCGCCATCGATCAGGCGCGCGAGAAAGCCGCCGGCGAGCAGGCGATCGGCACCACCGGACGCGGGATCGGCCCGGCCTATGAAGACAAAGTCGCGCGCCGCGGAATTCGTGTCGCGGACCTCATGTATCCGACGCAGTTGCCCGAAAAATTGCGCAGCGTGCTCGATTATCACAACTTCGTGCTGAAGCACTGGCTCAAGGCCGACGAAGTCGATTATCAGAAAGTGCTCGACGAGGCGCTCGCGTTCGGCGATTACGTCAATCCGATGATCGACGACGTGTCGACCACGCTGCATCAGCTGCGCAAATCCGGCGGCAATATCCTGTACGAAGGTGCTCAGGGTGCGTTGCTCGATATCGATCACGGCACCTATCCGTACGTGACGTCGTCCAACACCACCGTCGGCGGCGCGTACGCCGGTACCGGTGTTGGCGCGAGCGATATCGATTACGTACTCGGCATCTGCAAAGCCTATGCGACGCGCGTCGGCGGCGGTCCGTTCCCGACCGAACTGACCGATGCCACCGGCGATGCGCTGCGCAAGCGCGGCAACGAATACGGCGCCACGACCGGACGTCCGCGCCGATGCGGCTGGATCGATCTCGTCGCGTTGAAGCGCGCCGTGCAGATCAACGGCATCAACGGACTGGCGATCACCAAGCTCGACGTGCTCGATGGTTTGCCCACGATCAAAGTGTGTATCGCGTACGAGTATCGCGGCAAACGTCGCGAACTCGCACCGCTCGACGCGGCCGGATGGGACGAATGCAAACCCGTGTATCTCGATTTTCCCGGCTGGGAAGAATCGACATGCGGCGTGCGCGAGTTCTCGAAATTACCGCCCGCGGCGCGCGCCTACCTACGCGCCGTCGAAGAGTTAGCCGAGACGCATATCGCGCTCGTGGCGACGGGTGCCGATCGCGACGACACCATCGCGCTCACCGATCCGTTCGAATAGTCCTAATCGCGCGGCGCACCGCGCAGACGTTTAGGCGGCTAAACGGCCGTACGCTTGGCGCGCTTGCGGCGCGGCGCGGGTTTTTCTTCGAGCCCTTCGAGTACGTCCAGCAAGAGCGGAACGGTGGTCAGCAATCCGACGGCGACCAAGGCCAGACCGAGCGGTTTGCGCGCCCCATGAAGCCGATTGGCCGCAAGCAGGCCGATGCCGATGCCGAGCATCCCGCGCGTCATCCCGACCAGGCCTAGTTCAGGCAGGGAAATTTCAGTTTTCATGCGGCGCTCCCAAGTCGATTCGCGCCATTCTGGCGACGAGCGGATGAATCGCATCTGACATTCCCGTATACCTTTGTTCTAGAATCGAGGTTCACGTGGGCTCCGCCCAGACTGCAGCCAGTGGTCGCGGACGGCGCACCCGGCACCAGGCGTTCGGGAGTTCTGATGAATCCGCAGCCGCTGCACATATTTTGCGACGATGGCGACTCGACGTGGTCGCTGTTCCTCGAGATGCGGGACGGCACCGCACGCGCGTTGCGTCTGTCGGTGGCGCCGCTCGCGCAGACCGGGTCCCGCAGCGGAACAGTCGTCGGTGAGATTCGCGAAGCGCGACAGATCGATGCGGTCATGGCGCGAGTCGCCGACCCGAATGTGTCGCCGAAAGAATTGTCGGAAGAACTGATCGACCTGCTCGTCACGCTCGCGCGCGAACGGCCCGGCAAAGAATGCGTCGAGTTCCTGCGCTGGCGACTGTGTGAGTGGATCGCCGAAAACCGTCGCTCCCGATTCAACGGCGTACACGCCGCCTGATCTTGGCCGATTCGGCCGCATCGAAAGGAATCGCATGCCGGACATTGAGCCGAACAGCACGCCGCCGAAAAGAAAAGTCGCCGTACTCGTCGGCAGTTTGCGCAAAGGTTCGTTCAACAAAATGGCTGCGCGCGTCCTCATCGACGTGGCGCCCCCGCATCTTGAATTCGAGATCCTAGACCTGGGCGGTCTGCAGTTATACAACCAGGATATGGAAGAAAATCCGCCAGAACCGTGGCTCACGTTTCGCGAAAAAATCCGCGCATCGGACGCCGTCCTGTTCGTCAGTCCGGAATACAACCGGTCGATGCCCGCCACGATCAAGAACGCCATCGACGTGGCGTCGCGGCCGTACGTCAAGAACGCCTGGAAAGGCAAGCCGGGCGCGGTGATGACGGTATCGGTGAGCAGCTTCGGCGGCATGGGGTCCAATCATCACATCCGCCAATCGCTCGTCGCCATCGACGTGGCCTGCATGCCGCAACCGGAAGCCTATATCGCGCATGCCGACAAGCTGTTCAGTGAAGACGGCAGGCTGAAGGACGACACCCGGGAGTTCTTCCGGAAATTCATGAACGCCTTCGCTGCTTGGATCGAATCGCGCATTCCGGCCCGGTAGCCGCAGGTGCGGACGTCCATCCGTCTAGCCGTCTAACCGACCAAATCGCGCCCAAACCGTTAATCCCCGGCTGATCGGCAAAAAAGTGTTGACACGGCATTTGGCCTTCGCTTAACGTCGATTGCATGTCGCATCGCAACACAGCCGATCGCACGACCCCGAAAGCCCAGCCGGCGCTGGTTTCGCGGCTCGTCGACGCGAATTCGATCGCGATTCTCGCCCTTGTACTCGTACTTCTAATTACCAACGGAGGTGCGGGTTAGGGCGCGTCTAGGCAACATCGGACGAAATCCTAAAACCCCGCACCGGGAAACCGAAGCGGGGTTTTTTTTTGGGCCCAATGCCCGCCAAAAGCGGCCATGAACGAAAACCAGGAACTGCATGTAGTACCGCCGCAGCGCGCACGCATCAGCGTGTTCGACACCACGTTGCGCGATGGCGAACAGGCGCCCGGATTCTCGATGAGCCGCGCGCAGAAACTGCGCATGGCGCACGCGCTGGCCGATCTCGGTGTGGACATCATCGAGGCCGGATTTCCGCAAGCTTCCGACGGCGATTTCGATTCGGTGCGCGCCGTCGCCGCCGAAATCAAAGGGCCGATCATCTGTGGCCTGGCCCGCGCGCAAGTCGGCGATATCGAGGCCGTCGCCCGCGCAACCGAGAGCGCCGAACGTTCGCGCATCCACATCTTCCTTGCCACCAGCCCCATTCATCGCCGCCACAAGCTCAACATGAGCCGCGAGCAGGTGCTCGAAACCGGTTTCAATGCCGTGCGCCGCGCGCGTGAACTTTGTGCAGATGTGGAATTTTCAGCAGAAGACGCGATCCGCACCGAACCCGAATTCCTGATCCTGGCGCTGTCGACGATGATCGAAGCCGGCGCGACCGTTATCAATGTGCCCGACACCGTCGGCTACACCACGCCGGACGAAATCGGCGCGCTGTTCGCGCGCTTGAAGCGCGAAGTGAAGGGCATCGAAAACGTGGTGTTGAGCGCGCATTGCCATAACGATCTGGGTCTCGGCGTCGCCAACAGTCTCGCCGCGCTGGCGGCTGGCGCACGCCAAGTAGAGTGCACGATCGGCGGCATCGGCGAGCGTGCCGGCAATGCCGCGCTGGAAGAAATCGTCATGGCATTGCGCACGCGCATCGATCGGTTTCAACTTGAAACGCAAATCCGCACACCCTTGTTGTATCCGACCGCGCGATTGCTGGCCGATCTGGTCGGCTCGACCATTCCGCGCAACAAGGCCGTGGTCGGTGCGAACGCGTTCGCGCACGAATCCGGCATCCATCAGCACGGCATGCTCAAGAACCGTGAAACGTACGAGATCATGCGTCCGGAAGACGTCGGTTTCTCGCGCACGCAACTCGTGCTGGGCAAACATTCCGGACGTCACGCCTTGCGCGAGCGCCTGAGTAATCTCGGCCACGATCTCGACGACGCACAGCTCGACGAACTTTTCACGCGCTTCAAGACGCTCGCGGATAAAAAACGCGAAGTGTTCGATAGCGATCTCGATGCACTTGCTCTCGGCCAGGATCCCGAATCGCTCGGTCCGTGGAAACTGGAAAACCTGCACGCGACCACGCATCTCGGCGGCGGTGCATCCGCGTCGGTGAAACTCAAGCACGATGACGGTCGTATTTCCAACGAAGCGGCGATCGGCGACGGACCCGTCCACGCGGTGTTGCGCGCGATGGATCGCGCCGCCGGCCTGGAACTGGACATCGCCGATTTCCAAGTCCGCTCGCTCAGTTTCGGCGCCGACGCGCAAGGCCGCGCCACGCTCGCCGTTCGCCACGCCGGCCGCGAATTGCGTGGCCGCGGCACCTCCACCGATATCGTCGAAGCCACTGCGCTGGCCGCGCTCGAAGTCATCAACCGCATCGAGCGATTGAATCAAAAACCGACCCCGATCCCCGTTGCGGCCAACCAAGCCTGAGGAAATATCGATGAATCCCTCCGCCCTGATCTGGCAAAACGGACGACTCAAACCCTGGCAGGAAGCCACCGTGCACGTCGGCGTGCATGCGCTGCACTACGGTTCGTCCGTTTTCGAAGGCGTGCGTGTGTATGCGACGCCGCAAGGGTCGCGCTATTTTCGTTTGAAAGATCACACCGAACGTTTGCTGCTTTCTGCAAAAGTATACGATTTCACTATTCCGTATTCCGCCGACGAGATCGATCGCGCGTGCGAAGAAGTCGTCGCCTCCAACGGATTGAAAAGTGCGTACGTGCGTCCGATCGCCTATCGCGCCGGTTTCACCTTCAGTCTCGCGCCCAGCCAGGATGTGCCGATCGAGATGGCGATCATCGCCATCGAATGGGGTTCGATGCACGGTGCGGCGGCGCTCGAAAATGGCGTCGACGTCTGTATCAGTTCCTGGAATCGCGCCGCGCCGAACACCTATCCGACTGGCGTCAAAGCCGGCGGCAATTACCTGTCCAGCCAACTCATCGCGCAGGAGGCCGTGCGCGGCGGTTTCGCCGAAGGCATCGCGCTCGCGCCGGGCGGATTGCTCAGCGAAGGCGCGGGCGAAAACCTCTTCATCATTCGCGGCGGCAAGATTTACACGCCGCCGGTCGGATCGAGCATTCTCGCCGGCATCACGCGCGATACCGTGCTCACGCTCGCCGCCGATCTCGGCATCGACGTCGTCGAACAAAACCTGCCGCGTGAATTTTTATACTTCGCCGACGAAGTGTTCATGACCGGCACGGCCGCGGAAGTGACACCGGTCCGATCCGTCGACCGCAAGCCGGTCGGAACCGGCAAACCGGGCGAGGTTACGCGCGCATTGCAGAAAGCGTTCTTCGGCCTGTTCGACGGCAGCACACCGGATTCGCGTGGATGGCTCACCGCCATTCCAGACGCGACGCACGCATCGACCACCGCGCCGGCGCACGCGGGTCTCGCGATGGAGGCCGCATAAATGTCATCGGGAAAAACACTGCTCGACAAAATCTGGGATGCGCATGTCGTGCGTCCGGAATCCGAAACGACGCCGGCCATCCTCTACATCGACCTGCACCTCGTTCACGAAGTCACCTCGCCGCAGGCGTTCTCCGAACTTCGCGCGCGCGGCTTGAACGTGCGCCGGCCGGAACGCACGCTGTCGACATTCGATCACTCCACACCGACATTGCCCGCCGATGCCAAAGGCCAGCGTGCGTATGTGACCGCCGAAGCCGCATCGCAAGTCGCGCAACTCGAAACGAACACCAAGGAATTCGGCGTCGAGCTGCACGGCTGGGACAGCGCGCATCGCGGCATCGTGCACGTCATCGGACCCGAACTCGGCGCCACCCAACCCGGCATGACGATCGTCTGCGGCGACAGCCACACCTCCACGCACGGCGCGTTCGGCGCGCTCGCGTTCGGTATCGGCACCACCGAAGTCGGCCATGTGCTGGCCACGCAATGTCTTCTGCAGCGCAAACCGAAATCGTTCGCGATCAACGTCCACGGAAAACTCCAGCCCGGCGTCACCGCGAAAGATCTCGTGCTGCACATCATTGGCACGATCGGCGTCAACGGTGGCACTGGCTACGTACTCGAATATCGCGGCGACACGATCGATGCGTTGTCGATGGAAGAACGCATGACCGTGTGCAACATGTCGATCGAGGCCGGCGCGCGCGCCGGTCTGATCGCGCCGGATGCGAAAACGTTCGAGTATTTGAAAGGCCGCAACCGTTCGCCGCAAGGCGCGGCGTGGGATCACGCGATCGCGGCGTGGAGCGCGCTCAAGTCCGATCGCGACGCGCATTTCGATCGCGACGTGAACATCGATGCGTCGAAGATTCATCCGAGCATCACGTACGGCACGCATCCCGGCATGGTCACCACACTCGATGCGTTGGTGCCGGCCGCCGCTAACGCGCAGGAGCGCCGTGCCCTCGACTACATGCAGGTGCAAGCCGGCAAGTCGATGCTCGGCACGCCGGTCGATATCGTGTTTCTCGGCAGTTGCACCAATTCGCGATTGTCCGATCTGCGCGCCGCGGCCGATTTATTGCGCGGCCATCACGTCGCGTCGCGCGTGCGCATGCTCGTCGTGCCGGGATCGGAACAGATCAAGCGTGATGCCGAGAAAGAAGGTCTGCACGAAACGTTTCGCAACGCCGGCGCCGAGTGGCGCGAGGCGGGGTGCTCGATGTGCCTCGGCATGAACGGCGATATCGGAAAACCCGGACAGCTCGTCGTCAGCACGAGTAATCGCAATTTCGAAGGACGACAAGGACCGGGCGTGCGGACGGTGTTGGCGAGTCCGCTCGTTGCCGTCGCATCCGCCATCGCCGGGCAGATTGCCGATCCGCGCGAACTGATGGCGGAGGCGGCGGCGTGACTCGTCGCACGTATTCAATGGCGTTAAAAGAAAACGCAGGAATTAGACATCGCACATGAAGCCTCGAGCATGAAACCACTCACACACATCCATTCCCGCACGGTCGTATTGCCGCACGAAAACATCGATACCGACCGCATCATTCCCGCGCGTTTTCTGACCACGACGGAACGCACCGGTCTCGGCAAATCGCTGTTCAACGATTGGCGTTATCGCGCCGATGGCACGCCCGATCCTGATTTCGCGCTCAACAAACCCGAGGCGCGCGGCTGTGAAATCCTCGTCGCCGGACGCAATTTCGGCTGCGGTTCGTCGCGCGAACACGCGCCGTGGGCGTTGCTCGATTTTGGAATCCGCGCCGTGCTGTCGAGTGAAATCGCCGACATTTTTCGCGGCAACGCGCTCAAGAACGGATTGCTCGCCGTCGTGCTGAGCGAATCCGAACACGCGTATCTGCTCGCGCACCCGGGCATCGAACTGACGATCGATGTTGCCGGCGGTTTCATCGAATTGCCGGATGGCGGACGTTTCACCTTCGAGCTCGAATCGTTCGCGCGCCATTGCCTTCTGAGTGGCGTCGATCAACTCGGTTTCATCATGCAGAACGCGAGCGCGATCGATGCGTTCGAACAAAAACGGGAAGCGGCATGAACGCGAACATCGTTGTATTGCCTGGCGACGGCATCGGACCCGAAGTAACCACCGGCGCGGTTGCGGTTCTGAAAGCCGTCGCGTCGAAGGGCGGACATCATCTGAATTTCAGCGAACACGCGATGGGCGGCATCGCCGTCGACACGCACGGCGATCCGCTGCCGCCGGCCACGCTCGCCGCCTGCAAAGGTGCCGATGCGGTGTTGCTCGGCGCGGTCGGCGGGCCGAAATGGTCCAATCCGAATGCGAAAGTCCGTCCCGAACAGGGTCTGCTCGCGCTGCGCGCCGCGCTCGGTGTCTACGCCAATCTCCGCCCGGTACGCGTGCATCCGAAACTCGCGGATCTGTCGCCGCTGAAAAATGAAAAATTGCGCAATGTGGATTTGTTGTTTCTGCGCGAACTGACCGGTGGCGCATATTTCGGCGCGAAGACGCGAACGGAAGATACTGCCACCGACGAATGCCGCTACACCGTGACGGAGATCGAGCGCGCGACGCGTCGCGCATTTCATCTGGCGCGAGGACGCCGCAAGCAAGTAACGCATGTCGACAAAGCCAATGTGCTCGAAACCTCACGGCTTTGGCGCAGCACGGTCACGCGTCTCGGCAAGGAATTCCCGGACGTCACGCTCGAACATCAGCTAGTCGATTCGATGGCGATGCTGCTGCTGACGCGCCCGAGCGCGTACGACGTCATCGTCACCGAAAATCTGTTCGGCGATATTCTCACCGACGAAGCCGCCGCGCTCGCCGGATCGCTCGGCCTGTTGCCGTCCGCGTCGTTGGGCGATGGAAGGGCGGGTCTGTACGAACCGATCCACGGTTCGGCGCCGGATATCGCCGGCCAAGGCCTGGCCAATCCGCTCGGCGCGATTCTCAGTGCGGCGTTGTTGCTTCGCCATTCGCTGCATCTCGACGGCGCAGCGCAAGCGATCGAGGCCGCCGTTGACGCCGTGATCGA
Organism: Rudaea sp.; assembly: GCA_040002515.1. Classification (GTDB taxonomy): domain Bacteria; phylum Pseudomonadota; class Gammaproteobacteria; order Xanthomonadales; family Rhodanobacteraceae; genus Rudaea. The sequence continues at coordinate 24,605 of JBDUEI010000118.1, forward strand.
ACGCGGCGTGCTCACACGCGATCTCGGCGGCGACGCCAGCACGCACGAAGTGACGGACGCGGTGCTCGTCGCGCTGGGCGCGTCGACGTCCGATCGGGCGGCGGCGTGATCGAATGATGACGACGAAATCCGCCAGCCCAACGATGCGCAGCGACGTGATGAAGTCTGGTCCGGATCGCGCGCCCGCTCGTGCGATGTTGTATGCGACCGGTCTCGACGAATCCGATATTCGCAAGCCGCTCGTCGCCGTCGTGCACACGTGGTCGAACGTTTCGCCGTGCAATCTGAACTTGCGTGATCTCGCGCAAGACGTCGCCGAAGGCGTGCGCGCGGCCGGCGGCACGCCGATCGAATTCAACACCATCGCCGTGACCGACGGGATCGCGATGGGAACGCCGGGCATGCGCGCGTCGCTGGTGAGCCGCGAAGTGATCACCGATTCCATCGAACTGGTTGTCGACGGACATTCGCTCGACGCGATGGTGGTCCTGTGCGGTTGCGATAAAACGATTCCGGCCGCCGCAATGGCATTGGCGCGTTTGAATATTCCTGGCGTCGCGTTGTATGGCGGCAGTATCGCGCACGGCAAGCTGGACGGAAAATCGATCACGATCCAGCAAGTGTTCGAAGCGGTCGGCGCGCATGGTGCGGGCAAAATCGACGATGCGCGCCTCTCGCAAGTCGAGCACAAGGCGTGTCCCGGCGCGGGTGCGTGCGGCGGCCAGTTCACGGCGAACACGATGTCGATGATGTTGATGGCGCTCGGTTTGTCGCCGCTCGGTTTCAACGATGTCGCGGCGACCGATCCGGCCAAGCGCGATGTCGCGCGACGCTGCGGCGAAATCGCGATGGAAAACCTGAAACGCAATCTGCGCCCGCGCGATGTGTTGAGCGCGACATCGTTCCGAAATGCCGCGCGTGTTGCGAACGCGACGGCCGGATCGACGAATGCGGTGTTGCATTTGCTTGCGATCGCCAACGAAGCGGACGTGCCGTTGACCCTGGAAGATTTCGAACTCGCATCCAAAACCACACCCGTCATCGCCGACCTGATGCCCGGCGGACGTTACACCGCCATCGAAATGACGCAGGCCGGTGGGTTGGCTCAAGTCGCGCGCGAGTTGCGCGCGGCGGGTTTGCTCGAAGACGCGCCGACACTGAGCGGAAAAACGCTGTTCGAAGAACTCGACGCGGCGCCACCGGCGCCTTCCGATCAGCAAGTCGTCGTGCCGGTCAGCCGCGCGTTCAAACCACGCGGCGGCTATTCGATTCTGTACGGAAATCTCGCGCCGGAAGGTTGCGTGCTCAAACTCGCCGGCAAGGGCAAATTGCAATTCGAAGGTTCGGCGCGTGTATTCGAAAGCGAAGAAGAAACCTTTCATGCGGTTCAGGACGGCGCGATCAAACCGGGCGATGTCGTGGTGATCCGAAATGAAGGACCGGCCGGCGGACCCGGCATGCGCGAAATGCTCGCGGTGACCGCGGCCCTGGTCGGGCGCGGGCTCGGCGACGACGTCGCACTCATCACCGATGGCCGATTCAGTGGCGCGACGCACGGTTTCATGGTCGGCCACATCGCGCCGGAAGCTGCGCGCGGCGGTGCGATCGCGTTGCTGCGGGACGGCGACCGCATCGTCATCGATGCCGAGCGGCGCGTGATCGAAACCGACGCCGACCTGGAAACGCGCCGAAAATCCTGGAGCGCGCGACCGCCGAATGTGACGCGCGGCGTTCTGGCGAAATATGCAAAAACGGTTGGCTCCGCCGCGCGCGGCGCCGTCATCGAAATCTAATTGTCCACTTGTGGAGAAAGAGAAATGGCTACAGAACAGAACCCGCTCAAGAACGCCCGCATCGCGGTGCTCGGTTACGGCAGCCAGGGTCGCGCGCATTCGCTCAACCTGCGCGACTCCGGCCTTGATGTCGTGGTCGGACTGCGCAAAGGCGGGCCGACCTCGATCAAGGCGCAGCAGGATGGTTTGCGCGTCGTCGATCCGGCCGAGGCCGTCACGGGCGCCGACCTGATCGCCGTACTCACGCCGGACATGGTGCAGCCCCAGTTATATACCGATGTAATCGCCCCGAACATCAAGCCCGGCGCGGCATTGCTGTTCGCGCACGGTTT
>JBDUEI010000119.1:0-52149 GCA_040002515.1 Rudaea sp.
TGCGCGTGCTCGATGCGCTGCAGACCGACGAGCTTTGCCCGTGCAACTGGAAACAGGGCGAAGAAACACTCAAAGCGGCTTGATCCATCGATCCCGAAAAGCGGGCGGCAACGCGCCGTCCGCTTTTTTAAGCCCGATTTAGTATAAGAATGGAGAATTGCACAATGTCACTTTCTACGCTTAAGGCGGGCATACCCGACTATGCCAAAGACCTGCGCCTGAATCTCGATTCGGTGATGAGCGAATCCGGCGCGCCGGGGTTGACGGCAAAGCAGATCGGACTGATCGCGTTGTCGAGTGCGCTGGCTGCGCGTTACGCGCCGCTGGTTGGCGCGGTCGAAACCGAAGCCGCCGCGACGGCGTCCGCGCAGGAACTCGACGGCGCGCGCACGGCGGCGGCGATCATGGCCATGAACAACATCTACTATCGCTTCACGCATCTGGCCAGCGAAGCCGAATACCAGACCATGCGCGCCGGTCTGCGCATGAACGCGATGTCGAATCCGGGTTGCGACAAGATCGATTTCGAGCTGTGTTCTCTGGCGGTGTCGGCGATCAACGGATGCGGCATGTGCATGGATTCGCACGAGAAGACACTGCGCAAACACGGCGTGAGCGCGCAAGCCGTGCAGAGCGCGGTGCGCATCGCGGCCGTCGTCAATGCCGTGGCGATCACGCTGGAACAGGCCACCGCCGCGCACGCGGGCGTGACCGAATTGGCCGCGTAAATTTTCGCAAATCCGCAGCGATGGCGGCCGCACGCGCCGTCATCGTCTCGCCGTCCGGACACCGTGCCGTTTCGGCCTTGTCATCGACCCGTTTCGCATGGTTAGCTTGCCGACTCTTTTTCGAAGGAAGTCGGCATGCGCGCACGGTCCCGGTTCGGTTCACTGATTCTCGCTTTCGCCGCGGCGTCGCCGGCATGGGCGGCGAGCGATGCGCCGCCGACCGGAAAATTGCCGGAAGACGTCGCGCCGGTTTCCTACGCACTCACGTTCAAGATCGATCCGCGCGAATCACGTTTCAGCGGTCAGGCAAAAATCCGCGTCAAGCTGGCCAAATCGACCGATCATTTCTGGCTGCACGGCCAGGATTTGACGGTGACGAATGTCGCGATCGTCGACGCTGCGGGCAAGCCGCATAAAGGCACTTACACCGCCGAGAAAGAGGGTGTGGCGAAGATCACGTTCGACGGTCTTTTGGCCGCGCAGGAAATCCAGGTCACGCTCGATTACGACGCGCCGTTCAACGAAAAGCTCGAAGGTTTGTACAAGGTCAAGGTGGGCGACGACAGTTACGCGATGACGCAGATGGAAGCGATCAGCGCGCGCAACGCCTTTCCGGGTTTCGACGAGCCGCGTTTCAAGACGCCGTACGACATCACGCTGACCGTGCCGAAAGACGATGCCGTGATGGCGAACACGTTGCCGAAGCAGGAAGTCGCCTCGGCGGACGGCAAATGGAAAACCGTCACGTATTCGACGACGAAACCGCTGCCGGCGTATCTCGTCGCTTTCGCGGTCGGTCCGTGGGACGTGGTCGATGGAGCGGCGATTCCGCCGAACGCCGTCCGCAAGAACGCGCTGCCGTTGCGCGCCATCGGTCCACGCGGCACCGGACCGCAGCTGAAATGGATCCTCGAACAGACGCCGGGGATCGTCAAATATTTCGAAGAGTATACAAATATAGCGTATCCCTTCGACAAGCTCGATCTGCTCGGCGCACCGGATTTCAGCGCGGGCGCGATGGAGAACGCCGGGCTCATCACGTTCCGCGATGCGTTGTTGCGCATCGACGATCACACGCCGGCCGATACGTATCGCTCGTCGTTCAATGTGACCTCGCATGAAGTGGCGCATCAATGGTTCGGCGATCTGGTCACCGTGCCGTGGTGGGACGATATTTGGCTCAACGAATCGTTCGCGACGTGGGCGCAGGGCAAGGAGACCGTCGCACTGAAGCCGGAGTATCAAGGCGAGCTGGAACGGCTCAATGCGACACGCGGCGCAATGGCCAGTGACAGTCTGTTGTCCGCGCGCAAGATTCGTCAGCCGATCGCCGATCATGGCGATATCGAAAACGCTTTCGACGGCATCACGTATCAAAAAGGCGCGGCGGTTCTGCGCATGTTCGAGGAATGGCTCGGCGAAGATTCGTTCCGCGCGGCGATGCGCGAATATCTGAAACGGCATTCGTACGGCAGCGGCAGCTCGAACGATCTGATCGATACGATTGCCGACGTCAGCAAAAAAGGCGAGACGCTGAAGAATGCGATGCGCAGTTTTCTCGATCAGCCGGGTTTGCCGCTGGTCAGCACCGAATTAACCTGTTCGCAGGGCAAGGCGTCCTTGACGATGTCGCAGGCGCGCTACCTGCCGTTCGGTGTGATGGCCGTCGAGAGCTCGAAGTGGGCCGTGCCGGTCTGCGCGCGCTTCGGGCATGGCGATAAATCCGCCACGCAATGTTTTCTGCTCGAACAGCCCAAGCAGACGTTCAACGTCGACGGCGGTTGTGCGGACTGGTATCTGCCGAACGCGAACGCGTCGGGCTACTACCGTTTCGCGATGAACGAAAAGGAATTCGGAGCGCTCGGCAAAGTCGTCGAGGCGCTGCAGCCTGCCGAGCAGGTGATTTACGCCGATGCGATCGCAAGCTCGTTCCGCCGCGGCGAAACGTCGCCTGCGAATGTTCTGGAAGCGTTGCCCTTGCTCGCGAAATCCGATCAGCCGCAGGTGGCCACGGCGCTCATCGGTACGGTCGAGTGGATGCATGAGCATCTCGCCAACAAGACGACGAAGCCGGTGCTCGATGCCTATGCCACGCATCTGTTCGGACCGCGCCTGCAAGCGATCGGTTATCGCAAGAAAGCCGGTGAGAATTCGGCGACGACGCAGATGCGCGAAGATCTCGCCGAGTTTCTCGCGGAGGAAATTCGTGACCCGATCACGCGCAAGGCGCTGAACGAACAAGGCCGCGCCGCGCTGGGGCTGGATGGCAGCGGAAAAGTCGACCTGTCGCGCGCCGATCCGGATCTATTGCACATCGCGCTGAAGATAACCGTGCAGGATTCCGGCGCGCCGGCGTTCGACGCGATCGTGGGCGAGCTGAAGACGAATCATCAGACGCGCCAACGCTACACGTTGCTGGCCGCGCTCGCTTCGACGCACGATCCAAAGCTGAGTCAGCGCGCGCTGGATTTCGGGTTGACGCCTGAAGTCGCCGTCGGCGAATTGCGTTACATCTACGGATCGAATGCAGACGAGCCGGAAAACCGCGCGGCATTCTGGGTATGGTTCAAGGCGAACTTCGATAAGCTGCAGGCTCGCATGCCGCCATTCGCGCAGGGTTACGCGCCGGCAATGGCTGGACCCGGGCGTTGCAGCAAAGTCCAGGCCGATGAGTTGCAGGAATTCTTCCAGCCGCGCATCAAGCAGATGAACGGCGGCGAACGTGTGCTCGCTCAAGTTCTCGAAGGCACCAATCAATGCGCGGCATTGCGCGAACACGTCGGCGAGAAAGCGCTCGCCGCTTGGGCCGAGACGCAGCCGAAACACTGATCCAACGGCAGCGCCGTGGCGAATGCTACGGCGCTGTGCTGGAGCCGATCGCGTTGCCGCGTGGGTGTTTGATGAAGTCGAGAATATCGTCGAGCGTACTGGATTTGGAACGGTGTCCGCGCGCGAGCGAAAGGATGATCGAGGCGTGCCCGATGCCGGGATAGAGTTTCAATTCAGCCGGCGCGCCGATCGCGTGCGCACGCGCGGCCATGTTCTGGGCATTGCTCGGTTCCACTTCATCGTCATCGGTGCCTTGCAATAGCAGCAGCGGCGGTTCGTCGCCGTTGACGAAATTGATCGGCTGCGAGTCGTGCTGGCTTCGTTCCGACGCGCCGAAAATCTCAGGCTCGCGTTCGACGAACGGCAAGAACGAATATGCACCCGCCAATCCGATCATGCCCGACAGATCGTGCGGTTGCATGTCGACGCTTCGCAGATAGCGCGCGTCGCACGCCACCAGTGCGGCGATCTGTCCACCCGCGGAATGGCCCATGACGTAGACGCGCGACGGATCGCCGCCGAATTCCGTGGCGTGGTCGCGCGCCCAACGCACGGCGACGGCGGCATCGTTGACGAATTCCGGAAATTGCACGTCGGGATATTTGCGGTAATCCGGTATGAAAGTGACGATGCCGTTGTTGGCGAGCGTCCGGCCGACATAGCTGTACCATTTGCGTTTGCCGCTATCCCAGCTTCCGCCATAGAAAAAAACCACGACGGGTGCGGCGCTTGCGTTGGCGGGCGCGTACGCATCCAGATCCAGCCGATGCGGGCCGTCGAACTCCAGATTCTTATGGATTGCCACGTTGCGCGGCGTATCGACGGAATTCACCGCCGCGAAGAACACGTCCTTGCAGCCGGTCAGAACGATCGCCAGCGCACACGCCAGAACCAGCCGCAACGGCCGCGAGGTGCGGACGGACCGATGCAAATTGCCAAGCGAGGCTGCGCTTCCTATCATCGGCGCATTCTGGATTCGCGAGCGTGAACAATGGATCAACAACAGCCTGCCGACATCGCTGCACTGTTCGCGCAGGTGACGGAACGCAATACCGCCGACGTCATGCTGCGAACCACGCAGCAGCACCACGTATCACTCAGCGCGATGGCCGATACCAAGGCGAGCATCATCATCACGGTATCGTCGATCGTGCTCACGTTGAGCCTGGGCAAGGTCGATCAACCCGAGTTGCGCATGAGCGTGGTCACGCTCACCGTGTTCACGCTGCTGGCGCTGCTGCTGGCCATTCTCGCCGTGCTGCCCAAGTACCGGCCGTTGCGATTGACCTCGACCGAATTGCCGTCGAATTTCAATCTGCTGTTCTTCGGACATTTTTCCGAGTTGTCGCGCGATCGCTTCCTGACGGAAATCGGAAATTCGCTGCTTCCGAACGGCACGGTTTATTCGACGATGGCCAAGGATATCTATAGCCTCGGCACGTATCTGGCCAATCATAAATATCGCTATCTGCGCTACAGCTACCTGTCGTTCCTCACCGGCTTCATCCTGGCATCGCTCGAACAGCTCTGGCGTCTGCTGTTCCAGTAACCCCGTTGTCCGGTTTCGCGCGTTGCATGCGTTAGTCGTTGTACCAGGGAGAAGGTCTCATGATCAGAACGCTCGCCTTCGGGCTGCTGGCGCTTTGCGCGTCCGGCACCCACGCGCAAACCGTATCCACGCCATCCGCAGCCGACGCGGTGCCGCCATCGCTCAAGGATTGGCGCGCTTGGGTACTTAAGGATCTGGATTTTCGCAGTTGTCCGGTGCTCGGCAATCAATCGCCCGAAAGTTCCGACGCCTTCGTGTGCGCGTGGCCGTCGCGCCTGACCATCAACGCGACGGCGGAAGGCGCCACGTTCTCGATCCGTTGGCAAGTCGACGCACCGAGCTGGATTCCGTTGCCCGGTGACGGAACGTTGTGGCCGCAACAGGTCACCGTCAACAATCAACGTCAACCGGTCGTGCTGTATCAAAATGCGCCGGCGTTGCGCCTGACCGCAGGCGCGTACGAAATCGCCGGGCGCATTCCGTGGCGGCAGCGTCCGCAGACACTGCTCGTGCCGCGGCAGATCGGCCTGGTGTCGTTGAACATCGACGGCAAAGCCGTGGTGCCGATCCAGCGCAATCAGGACATCGTCACGCTCGGACGCGCCGATACGGCCGCGCGGGAAAGCGATGCGATGGCGATGCGCGTGTTCCGCAAGCTGACCGACGGCATACCCGCGCAGCTCGAAACGAAAATCCAGATCGCGTCGTCCGGTCAGGCGCGCGAGGAAGTGCTCGGTCCGGTATTGCCGCAGGGTTTCACGCCGTTGTCGCTCAGCTCCGAATGGCCTGCACGACTGGACGACGACGGCCGTTTGCATCTGCAGGTTCAAGCGGGCGAGGGTGCGATCACGATCAAAGCGCGCGCCGACACGGCGATCGACAAGGTCGTCGCACGGCTCGCGGCGACGCCCTGGCCGGCGCAGGAAACATGGAGTTATGAATCCGCGCCGATGCGCGTGACATCGGCGACCAGCGCGTTGCAAGTCGACCCACGCCAGGCCGGCGTGCCGGCAGAATGGAGTGCGTTGCCCGCATTCGCGCTCGGCAATGACGGGGTGCTGAGCATCGAGCAGCGTTCGCGCGGACTCGGCACCGACGAAGGCAATCGTCTCACGCTGCAGCGCGAAGCCTGGCTCGATTTCAACGGCGACGGCTGGTACGCGCGCGATCGCGTGGCGGGAAAAATGTTGCGCGGCTGGCGGCTCGATCTCGCCGCGCCCTACATCCTCGAACGCGCCGACGCGGAAAATTCCCGGCGCGGCGCCAACAACGGCCCGGAACCGTTGCTGATCACCAAAGGCGCGAAACCGGAACTCAGCGGCGTGGAGTGGCGCACGCCTGCCGTCGATCTCGGCGCGGGTGTGCGCGTCGCGTCCGCGGCGACAACGCTGCCGGTTTCCGGTTGGCAGGATACGTTCGATCGAATCGACACCACACTGCATTTGCCGTTCGGTTATCGGCTGATCGCAGCACCCGGCGCCGATGTGGCGGCCGGGAGCTGGATGTCGAACTGGACGCTGCTCGATGCGTTCGTGTGCGCGGTACTCTTTCTGATCGCATGGCGTTATCTCGGTGCGGTTGGCGCGATCGTCAGCGGAATTTATCTTCTGCTCGGTTATCAGGAAACCGATGCGCCGTTCTGGACGTTGCTCGGTGTGGCGGCACTCGCGCTCGTGGTGCGCGCGCTGCCGTCTGGAAAGTTGCGAGCGTGGGCCGAAGGAGGCCGCCGCGTGGTGTTGCTTTTCCTCATTCTCATCGCGTTGCCGTTCGCCGCCGCGCAACTGCGTTTCGCGCTGTATCCGCAATTGGAGCACGGCGAATCGGCTGCTGCGGATTTCTCCGGAGACGGCGCCATCGGGGCGTATGGAAAGGCGACGGCGTATCGACACCGCGTCGCGAGAAACGAGGCGGGCGGTGCGCTCGACTCGCCGACCGCGCCGCCGCCGGCCACCGTTCCGCAAGAAGCGAAAATGGAAAAAGACGACAGATCGCGAACCGTAGTCGTGACCGCCTCAGTTGTCCCGCGCGCCGACATGATCGAGCACTACAGCGAATCGACGGTCGTGCAGACCGGTGCCGGCGAACCGAGCTGGAGCCTCGGCAGTACCGCGAACCTGAGCTGGAGCGGACCGGTTCTGGTCGATCAATCGGTGCATCTATTGATCGCTGCACCGTGGCTGGTGCGGCCGCTGCGCGTGTTGCTCGTGCTATTGCTCGGCTGGCTGATCTGGCAACTGTCGCGCCATGTCGTGCAAGCGATGCGGAGCGGTGCGCCGCTCGGAATGACGGCATTGCTGATCGCCGGACTCATCGCCACCGCGCCGTTGCAAGCGCAAACCTATCCGTCGGATCAGCTTCTGCAACAGCTCAGGCAACGTCTCACCGAAGCGCCGAAGTGCACGCCGACGTGTGCGGGAATTTCCGAAGCCCAGGTCACCGCGAACGGCGATTCGATCGTCATCGCGCTCGACGCGGCGGCGATCGAGCCGCTCGCGTTGCCGCTGCCCACGGCGGATGCATCCGTGATGCTGAAAAGTATAAAAGTGGACGGCGTGGTCGATGAGTCGATCGTCCGGCGCGACGACGACACATTATGGGTCTCCATCGGGCGCGGCGTGCATCGCGTCGAAGTGGAATACGCCGCGTACGCAGACAAGGTCTCGTTCAAGTTTCCGCTGGCGCCGCACCGCGTGCAGATGGCCGGCAACGGCTGGGAGAGTTCCGGACTCAGCGAAGATCGCCTGCTCGCCGATGCGTTGAATCTGACGCGCGCCCGCAGCGGCGCACCCGGAAAAATGCTCGCGGGCGCGCAACAGTTTCCGCCGTATGTGCGCATCGAGCGCAACCTGACCCTCGGACTGCAGTGGTACATCACGACGCAGGCGATCCGGATCGCTCCCGAGCATGGCAGCGTGACGGTAACGGCCTCAACGCTGACCGGCGAACACGTCACGAGCCCGGATGTCAAAAGCGAAGGCGGCAACGTTCTGGCAGCAATCGCGGACGACAGCTATTCCACACAATGGTCGAGCGCGCTCGACAAGGCCGATACGTTATCGCTGACTGCGCCGTCGTTGGCGGATCGCGCGGAAGTGTGGCGCATCATCGTGAGCCCGACCTGGCACGTCGAATTTTCCGGTGTTCCGGAATCGCTGAACGCATCGAATCAAAACGACACTGACTATCGAAATTTCGAATTCGATCCGTTGCCCGGTGAAACGCTGACGATCAAGGTGTCGCGGCCGGTCGCGGCGGTCGGAGAAACGCGCGCGATCGACGCGGTGAGCGTTTCCACTGAACAAGGTCAACACGCGGCGACGCACACATTGCATTTCGCGACGCGCGCCAGTCAGGGCGGCGAGCAATCGATCGATGTGCCGAAAGACGCCGAAGTGCTAGGCGTGTCGCGCGACGGTCAAGCACTGAATCTGCGCCCACGCGACGGCAAATTGAGTTTGCCGTTGGTGCCGGGACGGCATGCGTACGACATCAGTTTCCGCCAAACCGCGGATCTCGCGACGATCGTTGGCACGCCCGACATCGCCCTCGGCGCGCCGGCCGCGAACATCGATGTTTCCCTCGCGCTGCCGGCCGATCGCTGGCTGCTCGCGACATGGGGTCCGCGCGTCGGGCCCGCCGTGTTGTACTGGGGCGAATTGCTGGTGATGATCCTGGCCGCCTACGCGCTGTCGCGTACGCGGCGCACGCCGCTCCGATTCCGCGACTGGCTGTTGCTCGGCATCGGATTCTCGACGTTTTCTTGGGGCGCACTCGTCGTGGTCGTCGCGTGGCTGTTCGCGTTCGACTGGCGCAGCCGGACGACGATCGCGGCGAACGGCACGTTCAATCTTGCGCAGTTCGGTCTGGCCGCGCTGACGGCGATCGCTCTGCTGTGCCTCGTTTCTGCGATTCCGCAGGGACTGCTCGGTCAGCCGGATATGCACGTCACCGGTTACGGTTCCAGCGCTCACACCCTGCGCTGGTTCGTCGATCGCAGCGCCGATGCGTTGCCTCGCGCCAGCGCCGTCAGCGTACCGTTGTGGGTATACAAAGTGTTGATGCTGATCTGGGCGCTCTGGCTGGCCAATGCGCTGATCGGCTGGCTGCGCCAGGCGTTCGCGGCGTGGACGAAAGACGGATATTGGCGACCGCGCGTCAAGGCGGCAGCACCGATCGCGCCGTCCGAAAATCCGTGACGGCGGTTCGTGCGCTGCTCGCCGAAGCGCGGGAAGTGCTTCACGTCGAGAACCCGTCGCGAGAGGGCGAAATACTGCTTGCCTGCGCGCTCGACAAAACTCGCGCGTGGCTATTTGCGCACGCGACGGACGAGGTCGACGACGAAGTCGCCGGACGTTATCGCGCCATGCTCGCGCGCAGGCACGCCGGCGAACCCATCGCGTATATCACGGGACATCGTGAATTCCGCTCGCTCGATCTCCTGGTCACGCCGGCGGTATTGATTCCTCGGCCGGACACGGAACTGCTTGTCGAGATCGCGTTGCGGCATATTCCACAAAGCGCAAAAGTGGATATTGCCGACCTCGGAACGGGTTCCGGTGCGATCGCGCTGGCGATCGCGTCGGAGCGGCCCGATGCCCGGATCATCGCCGTCGATTCGTGTGCCGCCGCGCTGGACGTGGCTCGCGCCAACGCGCAACGGCTTCGTATCGACAACGTCGAATTCCGGCACAGCGACTGGTTCGAAGCGCTCGGCGACGTCAGATTCGACATGATCGTGAGCAATCCGCCTTACATTCCGTTGGGTGACGAACACCTTTCGCAAGGCGATCTGCGGTTCGAACCTGCGCAGGCACTTTCGGCGGGCGACGATGGACTCGACGCCATCAGGACCATCGTCGCGAGGGCGTCATCGCACCTGCGCAAAAACGGCCGAGTACTGTTGGAACACGGTTTCGATCAAGGCGCGGCGGTGAGAAATCTGCTTGAGCGACACGGCTTCGATGACGTCTTTACCGAGCAGGACATCGAAGCACGCGATCGCGTCAGCGGCGGAACATTGCGCGAAACTTAAACCGCGCTGCGCACGTCCTGCATCGCCGATTCGGCAAATTGCGGCCAGCGTTTTTGGATGGCTGCGCGAATGCCGGGCGCATCGATGCCCGCCTCGGCGAGCAAGTGCTCGCGGCTGGCGTGTTCCAGAAAACGATCGGGCAGGCCGAGTTGCAAAACCGGCGTCTGGATATTTTTCGATTGCAGGAATTCGCTCACGGCGCTGCCGGCGCCGCCGCTGATGGCATTGTCTTCTACCGTGACGATGGCCGCGTGCGTGCGGGCCAGTTCCGCGATCCATGCTTCATCGAGCGGTTTGACGAAACGCATGTTGACGACGGTGGCGCCGAGTTCGTCGCCGACTTGCATCGCATCGGTCAATGGACTGCCGAACGCGAGAATCGCCACGCGCGCGCCGCGCCGGCGCACCTCGGCTTTGCCGATCGGCAAGGTCGACAGTTCGGTGCCCATTTTTGCGCCGGAACCGGTGCCGCGCGGATAGCGCACGGCGGCAGGGCCTTCATATCGGAACGCCGTCGTCAGCAATTGGCGGCATTCGTTTTCGTCGGACGGTGCAGCGACGATCATGTTTGGGATGCAGCGCAAATAACTCAAATCGAAACTGCCTGCGTGCGTCGCACCGTCGGGTCCGACGACGCCGCCGCGATCGACGGCGAATGTGACGTCCAAATTTTGTATCGCTACATCGTGGATGAGTTGATCGTAGCCGCGTTGCAGAAACGTCGAGTAGATCGCGACGACCGGTTTGGTGCCTTCGCAGGCCATGCCGGCGGCGAGCGTCACGGCGTGTTGCTCGGCGATGCCGACGTCGAAATAGCGCTGCGGAAATTCTTTCGAGAAGCGAACCAGCCCGGAGCCTTCGCGCATCGCCGGGGTGATGGCGTACAGCGCCGGATCGGCGGCCGCCATGTCGCACAACCAATCGCCGAAGATATCGGTGTAGGACAATTTCGCGCCGGCTTTTTTCGCGAGACCCTTCAAAGGATCAAACGGACCGACGGCGTGGTAATCGATCTGCTCGCGCTCGGCCGGTTCGTAGCCTTTGCCCTTGGTCGTGATGATGTGCAGAAGCTGCGGGCCTTTGAGTTCTTTCAACGTTTTCAGCGAGTGCAGCAGCAGCGGCAGGTCGTGGCCATCGACAGGTCCGAAATAGTGAAATCCGAGTTCCTCGAACAATGTGCTCGGCACGAACATGCCCTTGGCGTGTTCTTCCCAGCGTTTGAGAAATCGATAGAGAAATCCGCCGCGCTTGAGGCGTTTCTTGGTCCCTTCGCGCATCGCATTCAGGGTGCGGCTGGTCATCAATCGCGCGAGCATCTTGGGCAATGCGCCCACGTTTTCGCTGATCGACATCTGGTTGTCGTTGAGGATGACGAGCAGATCCGGATCGACATCGCCGCCGTGATGCAGTGCTTCGTACGCCATGCCGCCGGTCAGGCCGCCGTCGCCGATGATCGCGACGATCTTGCGCGGATCGTTCTTGCGTTGCGCGGCGATCGCCATGCCAAGGGCAGCGGAGATCGAGGTGGACGAATGACCGACGCCGAACGCGTCGTACGCGCTTTCGTCGCGTCGCGGGAAGGGCGCCAGTCCATCTTTTTTCTTGATCGTCGAGATGCGGTCGCGACGGCCGGTGAGAATCTTGTGTGGATAGCACTGATGTCCGACATCCCAGACAAGGCGATCGTTCGGCGTGTCGTAGAGATAGTGCAGGGCAACGGTCAGCTCGACCACGCCGAGGCCCGCGCCGAAATGCCCGCCCGCGCCGGCGACCGATTCGATCAGATAATCGCGCAGCTCGCCCGCGATGGCGGGCAGCTCGCGCTCGTCGAACGCGCGCAGGTCCGTCGGAGTTTCGATGCGGGAGAGGCGCGGATAGCGCTGGGAATCCATCATGGCGCGGCGAAGAAGTTCAAACCGCTATTTTCGACCTTGCAACGGGCCGCGGCAAGGCCGCAGATGTGGCGAAATCGTGAATCAGGCCACGCGCCGGGTATCTCGCCGATTTTTGGGCAGGTGACCGATCAGGAATTCCATCTGGTCGGCGAGGATATTGCGGTTCGACAGAATCAGATGTTCGACCCAGCTCGGACGATACGGCACGGCCAGCAACGGCATCGCCGCTTGCTGCGGCGTGCGGCATCCTTTGTAGACGTTGCACGCCAGGCAAGCGGTGACGCAGTTTTCCCACGCATCCTGTCCGCCTTTCGACAACGGGATGACGTGATCGCGGGTCAGATCGCCGCGGCTGTAGTGTTCGCCGCAGTAAAGGCAGAGCATGCGGTCGCGCGCGAACAGCGCGGCGTTGGTGAGTGCGGGTGCGGGATCGAGCAACGTCGGCCGGGCATGGCCGCGGCTGGCGACGATGGGATGCAGGCTGATCAGGCTTTGCAAACCGCTGTCGCGGTTGGTGCCGCCGTGAATGGTGAGGCAGGGATCGCCGAGCGTCCAGGCCACGGCATTTCGAACGTAGAGACAGACGGCATCTTGCCAGGACATCCAGTCCAGAATGCGGCCGCTGGAATCCAGCGACAGGACGCGAGTGCAATGGATGTCGCTGCTCGTTCGTGCATCAGCCAGCATCTGTTCCTCCCTTAGGCGCGTTCGACTGCAAGGAAATAAGCGCGATAGCAAGTGCCGCCGGAGCATAGAACATTTGCATGAATTTTGCGCGTCATCAAAAAAACGCCTCCAAGCGGAGGCGTTTTGATGATTCGGAGCGGCCGTCCGAGATTGCGTTTACGGCGGCGTGTTGCGCGTGGCGAGCGACAACAACGAAATGCGGATGTTGTCGCGAACGAACGATCCGCCGCCCGGATAGCTGACCGAAATCGTTGCCTTTCCCGTCGTGGTTCCGACGCCGGGGTTTGCTGTATCGAACGTAATGGACATCGTCCCGACGCTTTGCGTAGCGAGTGCGACGGGCGTACAGGCGCGGCAATATCCGGCAGTCTGGAGCAGTGGAATCGTTACATTCAGACCTTGCTCCGTGCCCGAACCGATCAGCCAGTTCGGTTGCCCGTTGGGTCCGGGCAGATACAGAACGACGGTGATACTCGCCGAGCCACCGCCCGAAGGCGTGACATCGACCAGTTCGAAACCCCAGCCCGAATCGGACGACGCATACCACATGCCATTCGGCGTGGCGCCGCTCGGGGCGATCGGCTGGACGCACCAGAATCCACTGTCTGCGCCGATGTTCCAGTACATGACGGCCAGCTGCGACGCGCCGGAGCGATCGCGATTTCTGCACTCCGGTGCATTCTGCGCCTGATTGAAGTCGACGGTGACGCTGCCCGAAACACGCGGATCCAGTGAATAGCTGGTGATGGACGTGGTCGTCGCCTGATACGTGATTCGATGCAGCGAATTGCCGTTCGCATCCAGCGATGGAACAAATACGCCATCGACGAGGTTGCCGACGGCCTGGTACCACTCGGGCTTGCCGTTGCTGTCGTAGGTGTAGAAGGTCAGACCGTACACGTCACCGTGCACGCTGTCCTGCGCGAAAATCTGAAAATCGAATCCATGTCCGCTATGCGCCACGTCGTACCAGTTTCCCGTGGACGGTGTGGTGAAGCTGGGTGATGCAGCCACCGTCGTCGACCAGCCCAGCGGCGCGAGCATCGGCACGGCCAGACCCATCGATCGCAGATTCGCATCGGAGTAGAACGCGTTCATCATGTCGCCGGCTTGCACAGTATGCGACAAGGTCGACGACGGCTGCGTTTCGCACGTTGTGGTTTTCGATTTATCGCACGGCGCATACAGACTCGGAAAATTATCCGGCGGCGATCGGCTTGCATTGATGTTGACGCTGGAACTCGCCGCCACCGGGTCCGACCAGCGGATGTCCGTGAACGTGCCCGGATTGTACGATCCGGAACTCGTGACGGTCGGGCCCGAGGTCATCGCCGCGCCGCGCAATGCATCGCGCGTTCCGTTCACTTCGTAACCGAGAAACGGCTGATAGGTTTTGGCTGTGCTGTCGACGATCGCAACGCTGTCGTCGTAGATGTCGTCGTACGGTCCTTCGGTCAGGTTCTGGTACGAAATCACGTGCGGTGTCGCCGTCGACAAACCGGGCTTGGCGCCGAGCGGGCCCTGCGTGTCATCGGTGTTGACCAGACCGGTGAACCCCAAACCGTGCGTCATCTCGTGCATGGCGATGCTGACGAAATCCAGCGATCTCGATGCACCGGTCGGGGTGGTGTAGCCAAAATAGAATTCCTCGCCGCCAATGACATCCGAATTTCCGATGTCCTCGTTGAACACCGCTTCGATGACTTCGTTGCTCACCGCGTCGCACGGACCGCCGCCGATGCTGCACAAGGTCGCGCCGCCGAGACGGACTGCAATCGTGGAGGGATACCACGTGTATTTCTTCGGCAGGAAATTACTCGGAAACTGAGGCGTGTCGTAGAGAAACGTGGTGGGGCCGGCTTGCGCAAGCGGCGCGCTGTCGCCATCGCCGCCCAGGTGCGCGCCGCAGGCGTGAACGACCAACGGTACCTGGATGCCCAACTGCTGCACGAGTTGCTGGCCGGCGTAATCGAGCGCATTTTTACGCTGCTCTCCGAGTGTCGTACCCGGATTTCCGCCGACCGGTGTGGCTGCGGTCGTGTCGGTCCAGAAACTGTCGTCGCAATCGTTGGTCGCGTCGTTCGGATCGGTGCTCGGATGTCCGAAATCGAACGTGATGCTGCCGACCGGCGCGACGGTCGAGACGGTCGCGGTCAACGTGCCCGTGCCGATGCCGGACAACGCATCGTTGGCCACCGTCACATACCATCGACCGGCTTTGAGCGGGAATCGATTGTCCGGCAAGATCGTAATCGAATCGTTCGACGTCGAATTGATCGAATGGTATTGGGCGTAGCGGTTGATCATCTCGCCATCGACGGTCGCATACTGAACCGTCGTCACCTGCTGCGGAAACGGCGTTGCGTACCGAACGAACAGATCCAGATCGCCGCCGGTACCGCTGAGCGTGAACGTCAGGCTTTTCGCGGACGCGTCGACGTCGAAGTAATAGCCATTGCTGACTTGGCCCGGCGCGAGCGTCACCGTGGTATTCGGCGCTAACGCGGTTTGCGCGAATGCCGCGCCGGCGAAGCACGACAGCGCGATTGCGAGGTAGGCTGCGTTGACGTATCGGCGCATCATGGTTGTTGATCCACGGCCACGTGCGGACTGCGCGCGCGTTGAATCGATGCGGTCGCTTTTGGATTCGGACGATCGTTGCAGCTGATCACCAGACTTCCATCCGGCATGCGTGTCACGCGCGTTTCGCTGATCGTCGGCGCCAGTACGCTGCGCGGCGCGAATTTTTTCCCAGGATTGGCGGCCGGATCGGGCGAGGCCGGCGGCACAACATCGGCGGCTACGGCCTGGCCGGCGAGGAAGACACACAACAAACCGAAAAGGATGCGCATAGTTTTGGAGGATCCCTAGAGCTGTCCGCACAACCGCGGCGAGTCGTCGATAATAACCGCGCCGGCGTCATTAATTCGTTCCGACATCAATCAAAAGTAAACGCGCGCCGAGTCCGTTGCGCGTAGCGTTCCGCCATGCAGATTGCAGGCTGGCCTCGGCGGCGGTCACTGCAGCCAGACGCGAATCGCCGCGCGCAAGCCGCGCCGCGATGGCCGATGCAAGCGCGCATCCGGTACCGCGCGCCGTAAAAGGCCATCGCTTGTGCCGGAACGTGTGGACATCGTCGGATTCTGCAAAATAATCGCAGACCTCGCTGGCGCGGCCGTGTCCGCCTTTCAGCAGAACGGACTTCGCTCCGAGCCCGCACAAAGCTTTTGCCGCTCCTGCGCCCGTCGCGCGACGCCCGAGCAGCACGGCCGCTTCCGACAGATTGGGGGTCAGTACGTCGGCAAGCGGGATCAATTGTTCGCGCAGTGCCTTGAGACTCGATGCCGGCAACAGTGCCGAACCGCTGGTCGAGACGAGAACGGGATCGAGCACGATATTTCGCAGCGATCGTTCGCGAAGAAAACCCGCCACGGCGCGGATATTTGCCGTCGATCCGAGCATGCCGATTTTCACGGCCCCGATCTCGACATCCTCCACCGCCGCGATGAGCTGGTGCGTCAACTGCCTTGCGGAGACGACGCCCATGGAAATGACGCGGCGTGAATTCTGCGCGGTGACCGCCGTGATCGCCGTAACGCCATGAACGCCCATCGCCCCGAGCATGCGCAGATCGACCTGGATTCCCGCGCCGCCGCTCGAATCGGAGCCTCCGATGAGCAAAACCGTTGCCGGCGAACCCGAATTTCGTGAAATCGCTTTCAAAATGTTGCTTCCGTGCGACAAAACTCGCCGTTGGGCGTTTTGGAAGCTGTCATCAACGAAAAAAAACGCTTCATTTCAGATGAGTTACCGCACAACGTTGCTTGTTGACCCAATGTCGTTTTTTTGCCAAGATGGTTCCGGAGAGATCACACTCCTAACGCATTCAGGGCTATGCGTCAGTCAACAGCGAAGAAGGCAAAACTTGCGGGAGCGCTCGGGATCATCCTGGCGCTCCCTCTTTCTTTCGCGGCGGCAGCGGATTCCCATCCGTCCGCCGGAAGCCGTTCGTTTGCCGAATTCGTGAGTTCCGAGAGTGTACTTGATGGCTGGCGCAACTACGCGCTGGCCGATCTCAGCACCGGATTTTCCTGGGCGAGCGAACAATCGATCGCGCTCGCTGCACCGTCGTTGTTCGATCGCGGCAATGCGCGCTTCACCGACGCGGCTTCGCATTTTGCCGGCGCGTCGATGACGTCGACGCCGTTGCAGATCTCGTACATGAAATCGCGCATCTCCGACACACCGTTGTTCGTGCCGTCGGAAGGTCCGCAATTGATTCAGGATTACATGCCCGGATTGCAGCGCTATATCGTGGCGCCGTCCGTCTCGCAACGCTGGGGCGACCGCAGCGCTTTCACCGTATCGGCGATTTTCGCGTACGAACGTTTCGCCGGTCTCGGCCTGGGTGTTGATAGCGTGTCCTTGCAGGACAATACGTTCGGCATCGCTCAACCTTACAGCGCGAGAGAAACCAGCGGCACATACGGATTGGGCATGCGCGTGGATTTCAACACCGCGCTGACCGATCGGCTGAACTGGCAGGTCGGCTATCAATCGCGCGTCAACATGGATGCGTTCAACAATTATCGCGGCGTGTATTCCGAACCGGGCAGCTTCGACATTCCGGCCAGCGCAAATCTCGGCGTAGGCTATGCGCTGACGCACGATCTGAAACTCGACCTCGGCGTCGAGCGCGTGATGTACAGCTCGATCGCGCCGTTCACGAGCAATGCATTGCCGACGCGCTTTCTGGTGTTGCTGGGCAGCGAAATCGCGCCGGCGTTCGCCTGGCAGGATTTGGACGTCTATTCGATCGGTTTGAACTGGCGCGATCCGGCTGACAGCGTGTGGTCGTTGCACTACAGCACGCGCGAACAGCCGCTGCCGACATCGCGCCTGCTGCAGCATGCGTTGGCGCCGTATCTGTCGTCGCACGATATCGAACTGGGTTTTTCGCATGCGTTTACAGGGAATTCGAATTTCCGGATTTCGGCGACTTACGCACCGACCGAGTTCGTGCTCGGCCTGCCTACCAGCTTCAGCCTGCGCAACGGCAACGACGGCAACCAGATCGAATACGAAGCGATGTGGACGACACGCTTCTGATCGTGCGCATCAACGAATGGGGAGAGGAAAAACGGGAGCTTCGGCTCCCGTTTTTTATCGCGCGACCGACACATAGCGATCACAGCATTTCCGATGCGTAATCCGCCAACCGCGAGCGCTCGCCGCGCCGCAGCGTGATGTGAGCGGAATGTTCCCAGCCCGCAAAGCGATCCACGGCATAGGTCAATCCCGATGTCGTCTCGGTCAGATACGGCGTATCGATCTGCTCGACGTTGCCGAGGCAAACCATTTTGCAGCCGGGACCTGCGCGAGTCAGCAGCGTTTTCATCTGCTTCGGCGTAAGGTTCTGCGCCTCGTCGATGATCACGTAGCGGCCCAGAAACGTGCGGCCGCGCATGAAATTGAGCGAACGGATCTTGATGCGCGAGGCGAGCAAATCGTTCGTCGCCGCCCGTCCCCAGCCGCCGCCTTCCTGCGGTGTGGCGAGCACTTCGAGATTGTCGGTCAGCGCGCCCATCCACGGCGTCATCTTTTCTTCTTCGGTACCGGGCAGGAAACCGATGTCCTCGCCCACCGACACCGTCGCGCGCGTCATGATGATTTCGCGATAACGCTGCTGATCCATCGTCTGCGCGAGTCCGGCGGCGAGCGCGAGCAAGGTTTTACCGGTGCCGGCGGTGCCGAGCAGGGTGACGAAATCCACGTCCGGATCCATCAGCGCATTCAGTGCGAAATTCTGTTCGCGATTGCGCGCGGAAATTCCCCACACGGTATGCGAGGTGTGTCGATAATCGTCGACGATTTGCAACGTGACGAGTTTGTCGCGAATCGAGAGCACACGCAGTTCGACATCGTTTTCGTCGGGCAAATACAGAAATTGATGCGGATGCCAGTCCTCGTCCTTGCGCATCTTCACTTCGTAGAACGTGTGACCACGCTCCGACCACGATCGGACTTCCGGATGGCGTTCCCAGAAATCCTTGGGCAATTCCGCATGTCCGATGAACAGCAGATTGAAATCGTCGAGCGCGCGGTCGTTTTCGTAATCTTCAGCGGTGATACCGTAAATCGATGCCTTGATGCGAAGGTTGATGTCCTTCGACACGAGTACGACCGGAACATCGGGTTTCTGCTCGCGCAACACGAGCACCGACGCGAGGATTAGATTATCGGGCAGCACACGTTTCTTGCCGTTGGCGCCGTTCGTCTCGATGTTTTGCGTTTGGAAGTAAAGACGTCCAACCTGCGGTTTGCGGTCGAGCTGGATGCCTTGCGGCAAGCGCAGTTCCAGACCTTCGTCGATATGGCTTTGCCCGGTGCGTTCGATCAGCTCGTTGATGAAACGACTGACCTGGCGCGCATTGCGCGATACCTCCGACATGCCTTTCTTGGCCGCGTCGAGTTCCTCCAGAACCGTCATCGGCAGGAACACGTCGTGTTCTTCGAAACGGAACAAGGCGGTCGGATCGTGCATCAGTACATTGGTATCCAGTGCGTAGATGCGCTTGCCTTTGGTCATGCGGTTATCACCCATGCTGTGCGGTTGAAGAGCGGAACAGAAAACGCGAAGCCGATGCCGTCGAAACTGAAGTCGTCACTTCGATGCGGCCTGAATGGCATCCAATACCACATCCGCATGACCGGGAACTTTCACGTTGCGCCATTCCTGCAGCAATCGCCCATCCGGATCGATAAGGAATGTGCTGCGCACGACGCCAATGAACTTTCGGCCGTACAGGGTTTTCTCGTGGATCACGTCGAATGCCTTGCACCAGGTTTCGTCCGGATCGGAAACCAGCGCGAAGCCGATCGATTGTTTGGCCTGGAATTTTTCGTGCGAGGCGAGTGAATCGCGCGACACACCGATGACCACGGCATTAGCTTTTTTGAATGCCTTGGCGCGATCGCGGAAATCCATCGCCTCACGGGTACAGCCGGGCGTGTTGTCTTTGGGATAGAAATACACGACGACGAATTGTCCGCGCAGATCGCGCAACGCGATCGGTCCGGCGGTGCTGTCGCCGCGCAACGCGGGAGCGAGACGTCCGAGTTTGACCATCAGTATTTCATCGGGTCCATGATCGCGTCGAGATTCAATCCGTCGCAGAATTCGAGGAAATCGTCGCGTAATCCGGCGATGTGCGTATTGGACGGAATGCCGATGCTGATTTGCGCGGAGAACATGTCCGCCCCGGTCTGCATCGCGCGATAGCGGGTGGATTGAAGCTGCTCGATCGCGATGCCGTGCTTCTGCATGAATTCCGCAATCTGGAAAAGTATACCGGGCTTGTCGGCAGCGACCACCTCCACCACGTACGGCAGCAGATTCGGCTGCGCCGGTTTGGCGTTGGTGCGAAAATGCACGAGACGCACCTGTTCGTCGCGCTCGACCCGGCCGAGTGCGGACTCAAGCTTGGCGATCGCATCCCACGGGCCCACGGCGAGCACGACGACGGAAACATCGCTGCCGATCGCAGCCACGCGGGTCTCGAAGATATTGCAACCACAATCGGCGATGCGTTTGGCGAGGGCCGACAGCGGCGAGCGTCCTTGCGGCGCGAACGCGTTGATCAGCAGGTAATTCTCGTTGGCCGTAGGACGTAGGGCAGTATCGGTCAAAGCGTGCTATTCCGGGAGTTTGCGGCGTGCGCCGGCGCGTCCGATCGCCCCGGTTCTGGGTGCAGAATACTTGCCACGTCTGCGACCCGCAAGTAACATCGCCAGCCGCGCTGACCGTGCATTTTTCGGGGTGGATCGTTCTTGAACAAACTGATCGGCAGCATCTGCGCGCTCGCCACGCCGTTCAAGGGCGGCGGGTTGGATTTGCAAGCGTTCGCGGCGCTGCTCGATTATCAGATCGCTTCCGGAACACAGGCGCTCGTGGTCGCCGGTTCAACCGGTGAAGCGCACGCGCTGGACGACGCCGAGTACGATCGCCTCCTCGCATTCGCCGTCGAACGGATCGCGCATCGCGTTCCGGTGCTCGCCGGAACCGGGACCGCCAATACGCGCAAAACGATCGACATGACGCGCCGCGCGCAACGCCTCGGGGCGGACGCGGCGCTGGTCGTCACGCCTTTTTATGTTCGTCCGACGCAGGATGGATTGCGTCGGCACTTCACGGAAGTCGCCGAACACGGCGGATTGCCGATCGTGCTTTATAACGTTCCGTCGCGTACCGGTTGCGACCTTCTGCCCGCAACGGTGAAAGCACTCGCGCCGCACGAACGCATCGTCGGCATCAAGGAAGCGCGCGCCGAATCCGAACGGATGGATGCGCTCTTGCCGATAAAGAGCGATAGTTTCAGCGTGCTCAGCGGCGACGATGCCACCTGCGCACGCGCCATGCTCGCTGGCGCCGATGGTGTGATTTCCGTCGGCACCAACGCCGCACCGGCTGCGATGCGGGCACTGTGCGATGCCGCCTTGTCCGGCGACGCGGCGCGCGCCGAGACGTTAAATGCTCGTCTGTCCGATCTTTACGACGTCCTGAACGTCGAACCCAACCCGATTCCGGTAAAATGGTGCCTGCAGGAATTGGGATTCGGCTCGGCCGAACCTCGATTGCCGCTGTTGCCG
Organism: Rudaea sp.; assembly: GCA_040002515.1. Lineage (GTDB taxonomy): Bacteria > Pseudomonadota > Gammaproteobacteria > Xanthomonadales > Rhodanobacteraceae > Rudaea. The sequence goes on from JBDUEI010000119.1 coordinate 21,370, forward strand.
CTCAGCGCGGTGCATCACTCACGTATCGCGCAGGTATTGCGCGATCTGGACCTCACGATTCAGCCGCGGCACAGCAGCGCCGCCTGATAGTCGCCGACTCATTTTCGATAACCTCAGGATTCGCCGTGATTCGTACTTATGTCCGCAGTACCGTATCGATTCTCGCCGTCGCCGCCGTGCTCGGCGGATGCAGCCTCTTTCATCATCACGACAATTACTATTCCAAGGCGACCGAATCGCGTCCGCTCGAAGTGCCGCCGGATCTGGACGCGCCGCCCGCGACGAACGCGTTGAACGTGCCGGCCTCCGGAAGCGCGCCTGCGGCGTCCGCAACGTCATCCGCGCCGCCGGCTGCCGCGTCGATGTCGACGCCGCCACCGGCGAGCGTTTCCGCTAGCGGCAGCAACGTCGCGTTGACCGGGAACGGTTTGCACGTGACCGATAGTGTCGAACACACCTGGCAGCGCGTCGGTATCGCGCTCGATCGCGCGCAGCTTGGAACGGTGAGCGAACGCAATGAAAGCGCGCGTAGCTATACGCTCGAAGTCAGCGGCCTGCGCGCCGCGCCTGCGCCGGAAGCGACCGAGCATCACTGGTACACGCGCGTGCTGCATCCGTTCGGTGGCGGAAAGTCGTCGACGGTGAATGCGCAGCCGGTCAGCGGACGCCTGACCGTAAAAGTGATTTCCGATGGCGATGGTTCGCGCGTGGATGTCGAAGGTGCAGCCAACGACAGTTCCGCCAGCGAAGCGGCGCGCCGCGTCCTGGACGCGCTGCGCGAGCGTCTTTCCTAATCAAGCGTCTTTTAATCAAACGTCATTCGAGCGCGCTCGCATCGAGCGCGCCGGCTAGCGTTCCAAGAGCGGCAATTTATCCGCTTTGCCGTCCCATTCTTTCGCGTCGGGCGGCGCTTCTTTCTGAACTGTGAGCACCGGCCATTCTTTGGCCAGTTCGGCATTCAGTTCGATGAAATGCTCCTGGCCCGCAGGCACATCGTCTTCCGGGAAAATCGCGTTGGCCGGGCATTCCGGTTCGCACAGTGTGCAGTCGATGCACTCTTCCGGATCGATCACCAAAAAGTTCGGTCCCTCATGGAAACAGTCCACGGGGCACACTTCCACGCAGTCGGTGTATTTGCATTTGATGCAGTTTTCGGTAACGACGAACGGCATGGGTGATCTCAGCTTTCGAGCGAACGGCGCGCTGATTGTTGGCGCTCCCTACGAGGTTCGAACTCGTGTTCCCGCCTTGAGAGGGCGGTGTCCTAGGCCGCTAGACGAAGGGAGCCTGATCAATCAACTCGTTGGGCAAAACGCGAGCGGGCGTTAGTATAGCGGTTTCGCCGCAGCGGACAATTGCGGAAAGATCAGTCAAATGTACGACATGGAATGAATCAGCCAGCAGAGAAAACAGAAGTCGCCAACGTGCCCATCCAGTTGCACGTGATACCGCGCAGCGAGCACAGCATATCGCGCAAGAGCATTTCCAGCGGCGCGCTGCGCGTGCTGTATCGATTGCATGAAGCCGGTTATGCCGCGTATCTGGTCGGCGGCGCCGTGCGCGATCTTTTGCTGGGCGGACATCCGAAAGATTTCGACATCGCCACCGATGCCACGCCGGAAGATGTCAAGAATCTGTTCCGGAATTGCCGGCTCATCGGCCGACGTTTTCGTCTCGCGCACGTCGTGTTCGGGCAGGAGATCGTCGAGGTCGCGACGTTTCGCGGCAGCGCCGACGACGGCAGCGGCGATCGTCACATGGTCGACGGCCGCATCGTGCGCGACAACATCTACGGCACGATCGAAGAAGATGCCGTGCGCCGCGATTTCACCGTCAATGCGCTGTACTACAACATCGCCGATTTCAGCGTGCGCGATTACGTCGGCGGCTATGCCGATGTGCGCAATCACGTGCTGCGCCTGATCGGCGAGCCGTGGCAGCGTTACCGCGAAGATCCAGTGCGCATGCTGCGCGCGGTGCGTCTGTCGGCGAAACTGCATTTCGACATTTCGCCGGAAGCGCGCGAGCCGTTCGACGAACTCGGCGAGCTGCTGCTGCACGCGCCGCCGGCGCGGCTGTTCGACGAAACCTTGAAAATGTTTCTCGCCGGCAGCGGACTGAAAAGTTTTCACGCGCTCGAAAAAACCGGATTGCTGGTCGACGTATTTCCACTCCTCGCGCGAGGGCTGGCGTTTCGCGGTGGCGAAAAGTTCCGCGAGATCGTGAAGGCCGGATTGATCGGAACGGACCAGCGCATCGCCGAAGGCAAGTCCGTCACGCCGGCCTTCCTGTTCGCGGTTTTTCTGTGGGGCGCGGTCAAAGCGCAGGTCGATCGCGAAATCGCCAAGGGCGTCGATGCCTCGCTCGCGTGGCAACGCGTGAGTCAGCACGTCATCACCGAACAGGCCAAACAGGTGGCGATTCCAAAGCGATTCGGCATCGTGATGCAGGAAATCTGGGTGCTGCAGCCCAGGCTCGAACAACGCATGAAAAAACGCGTATTCCGGACGCTCGCGCATCCGCGTTTTCGCGCCGCTTACGATTTTCTTTTGTTGCGCGCGCCGGAAAGTCCGGAGGTCGCAGAACTCGGGGCTTGGTGGACGCGCGCGCAGTCGATGTCGCAGGAAGAACTCGCTGCCGAATTGTCGACCGCACCGCTGCCGTCAGCGAAAAGCGATGCGGACGATGCCGTGTCTCCCGCGTCTCCGGCGCGCAAACGCGGGCGCCGCCGCAAGCCGCACGCCTCTTCGCCATCGACATCGGAATAATCGGGCGGAATGGCGATCGCATATATCGGTCTCGGCAGTAATCTGGCCGATCCACGCGCGCAAATCGAAGCGGCGCTGACGGCGATCGCGGCGATTCGCGAAACGCGCGTTCTCGCGAGATCGCGCCTGTACACGAGTGTGCCGTGGGGGAAAACCGATCAGCCCGATTTCGTCAACGCCGTCACGAAACTCGATACCACGTTGCCGGCCCGCGCGCTGCTCGACGAATTGCTCGCCATCGAGCGCCGCGCGGGCCGGCAACGCAGCGCCGATCGATGGGGGCCCCGCATTCTCGACCTCGACATTCTTCTGTACGGCGAATGCATTTTCGACGAGCCTGCGCTGCGCATTCCGCATCCGCATCTGCACGAGCGCGCGTTCGTTCTGGTACCACTGAACGAAATCGCACGCGATCTGGAGGTTCCGGGGCGGGGTAAAGTCCTCGATTTGCTCGAACGAATCGATACGTCCGCGTGCGTTCCGCTTGAGTCCGGTGTCGCCACGCCCCAATAATGCGGTCCTGCAGGAGCGCTTATGTACGCCACGTCGAAATCGAACAGCACACGCTCCCCGGTGACGATTCCGCGGCTGCGCGAGATGAAGGGGCAGAGCGAGAAGATCGTCGCGTTGACCGCCTATGACGCGAGCTTCGCTGCACTGTGCGACGGCGCGGGTGTCGATATCGTCCTGGTCGGCGATTCGCTGGGCATGGTCGTGCAAGGCCACGCAAGCACGTTGCCGGTGAGCATCGACGACATGGTTTATCACACTGCTGCAGTGGCTCGCGGCGTCGCCAATGCTTTTCTGATTGCCGATTTGCCGTTCATGAGTTTTCGCAACTCGGAAGCGGCACTGATTTCGTCAGCGCGTTTGATGGCGCAGGGCGGTGCTGCGATGGTAAAGCTCGAAGGCGCTGATTTCGCGTTGGACGTGATCGACGCACTCGCGCGCCGATCCGTACCGGTCTGCGCACATCTCGGACTCACGCCGCAATCCGTGCACAAACTCGGCGGCTATCGCGTGCAGGGAAAAACCAAAGCCGCAGGCGAACAACTTTTCGCGGACGCCAAAGCCGTGGAAAGCGCAGGCGCCGATCTGCTCGTCCTCGAATGTGTGCCGGCGACGTTGGCCAAACGCATCAGCGCGGAACTGACGATACCGACCATCGGCATCGGCGCAGGCGTGGATTGCGACGGTCAGGTTTTGGTGATCTACGACATGCTCGGCATCACGCCCGGCAAACGGCCGCGTTTCAGCAAAAATTTCCTGACCGGCAGCGATTCCGTGCTCGATGCGATCCGCGCTTACGCCAGTGCCGTCCGCAAAGGCGAATTTCCGGCGCAGGAACACGCGTTCTGACCATGCAGACCGTGCAACGCAGTGAGGATCTGCGCGCGACGATCGCGAAATGGCGCGCATCCGGCCAGCGCGTCGGATTCGTTCCGACGATGGGAAATTTACACAATGGGCACTTTTCCCTTATTTCCATCGCACGCGCCAACGCCGATCGCGTTGTCGCGAGCGTGTTCGTCAATCCGACCCAGTTCGGTCCGCACGAAGATTTCGCGAGCTATCCGCGCACGCTCGCGCAGGACGAGTCAGGTCTGGACCGCGCCGGCTGCGAACTATTGTTCGCACCGAGCGTGGACGAGATGTATCCGTTCGGCGCAGCCAACATGGTGCGCATCGATGTGCCCGGATTGAGCGAGACGCTCGACGGCGCGCTGCGGCCTGGACATTTTTCCGGCGTCGCCACGGTCGTCGCCAAACTGTTCAATCTCGTCGCGCCCGACGTTGCCGTGTTCGGGCAAAAAGATTTCCAACAACTCCTGGTGATTCGGCGCTTGGTGGCCGATTTGCGCCTACCCATCGCGATCATCGGCGCGCCGATTGTTCGCGAGTCCAATGGATTGGCGATGAGTTCGCGCAATCAGTATCTGACCGCCGACGAACGCGAACGCGCAGCGGTCATTTTCCGCACGCTCGAAACGATGCGTCATGCAGCTGCGGCAGGCCAGCCCATTTCGGCGATCGAAAACGCGGCGCGCATGGCACTCGAAGAGGCCGGACTGGTTCCCGACTACGCCGTGATAAAACGAAGCGACAACCTGGCTTCACCATCACCCGACGATCGCGCGCTGGTGGCCTTGATCGCCGCGCGGCTGGGCCGAGCGCGCTTGATCGACAATCTCGCCTTCGATGTGTGATGGGAGTAGCATTTTCCAAACGCGTGTGGTAATGTCGCTACTGCCTTCGGGATTTTCGCAACACTTCGGTGTTGCTCCGCAGGAGCAGGGCGCATCGTTTCTGTAATCGTCACTCCGAATTCAACCCTCGCTCTATAGCGAGGGTTTTTTTTGCCTTGAAATCAATCGGTATCGCCCTAATTTGGCGATAATCGAGGAATCGTGTTGATTAAACGCTGATCAAAACGAGATAATTCCGCGCCGCCAGACCTTCGTCTGGCGTTTTGTTGTGAAAATGCGACATCGCCCGCCAGAGAATGCCATGCATCTGACCCTGCTCAAAGCCAAGATCCATCGCGCCCACGTCACGCATGCGGAACTTCATTACGAAGGCTCCTGCGCGATCGATGGCCGCTTGCTCGAGGCCTCGGGTATTCGCGAGTTCGAACAGATTCATATCTGGAACGTCAGCAACGGCGAGCGGTTCGTCACGTATGCCATCCGTGCCGATGAAGGTTCCGGCATCATCTCCATCAACGGTTCGGCGGCACACCGAGCGGCGCCGGGCGACATCATCATCATCGCCGCGTACGCGCAATTGAGCGAGGCCGAAGTCGCGCAGTTCAAGCCGACGCTGGTTTATGTCGACGCCGACAATCGGTTGAGTCACACCAAGAATTCGATTCCGAAGCAAGCCGCGTAAAAGAAGTACTTCGCAGCGGCGCGATCCGTCGCGCCCGATCCGCGGCTTCGTGAAACGCGCGGGATCGAATGAATCTAGCGACTACGCGGATTTAGCAAGCTGGGTGTCCAGTGCCCAGCGCACATGCTCCCGGACGACATCCGATCCGTCATCGGCGTGCGTACCGAGTAGCGTCACGATCTCGTCGGTGCGTGGCGCGTTTCCCAACGCCACCGCAATATTTCTTCGCCAACTCTCGTGGCCGATGCGTCGGATCGCCGAGCCTTCCGTTCGCGACAAAAATTCATTCTCCGTCCACGAAAACAATCGCGTCAGCGATTCGCCGTCGAGTCCATGCCGCACGCTGAAATCGGCTTCTACCGTTTTCTTCGCGAATTTGTTCCACGGGCAAACCAGCTGACAATCGTCGCAGCCGTATATCCGGTTGCCGATCAGCGGACGAAATTCGATCGGGATACTCCCGCGCAATTCGATGGTCAGATACGAAATGCAACGCCGTGCGTCGAGTTGCTGCGGACCGACGATCGCCTGCGTCGGACAAATTTCAATGCATCGCACGCAGGTGCCGCAGTGATCGTGCGCCGCTTCGTCGATCGGTAGCGGAAGATCGGTATACAACTCGCCAAGGAAGAACCACGAACCGGCTTGTTTGTTGATCAGTGTGGTGTGTTTTCCGATCCAGCCCAAGCCCGCGTTTCTCGCCAACGCTTTTTCTAACACGGGCGCGGAATCGACAAAAGCTCGATAACCGAACGGACCGATCGCCGATTCCACGCGTTCGGCAAGTTTTTGCAAACGCGCGCGCATCAGCTTGTGATAGTCGCGGCCCAGCGCGTAGCGCGAAACGTATCCGAGCGATCCGTCATCGATCACGTCCCACGCGTCGCGCGCCTGCGGGGGATCGTAGTCCATGCGCGCGGAAATCACGCGCAGCGTTCCAGCATGCAGCTGTTCGGGACGGCTGCGTTTCGTGCCGTGCCGGTGCATGTAATCCATTTCGCCGTGATGGCCGGCCGCCAGCCAGTTCAGCAGATGCGTTTCGTCGGCGCCCAGATCGGTCGCGCTGATGCCGATCTGCTGGAAACCCAGCTCGGCGCCCCAGCGTTTTATGTCGTCGGCTAGCTGCGCGTAGTCCGTCATTGCATCAGTATAATCGGTGCGAATGAGCGCCTCCCTTTATACCGCCGCGCAAGTGCGCGAACTCGATCGCACCGCGATCTCGACGCTCGGCATTTCCGGATTCGTTCTCATGCAGCGCGCCGCGGCCGCCGCGTGGCGAGTGCTCAAGAAACGCTGGCCGAATGCGCGACGCATCGTGGTGGTGTGCGGACCCGGCAACAACGGCGGCGATGGCTATCTGCTCGCGCGCACGGCGAAAGATGCCGGTCTCGACGCGCGCGTCATCGCGCTCGAATTGCCCAGGCCAACATCGCCGGACGCGGTTCGTGCGCATGCCGAGTGGATCGCGAGCGGCGGCGCCGTCGTCACGGCGAACGGCAAACTTCCGGATGCCGACGTCTATATCGATGCCTTGTTCGGCACGGGTCTGCAGCGCCCGGTAGACGGTGTCGCGCTTGCGTTGATCGAACAGCTCAATCTGCATCCCGCGCGCATCCTCGCGCTCGACGTGCCTTCAGGCATCGATTCGGACAGCGGGAACATCCTGCGCGCGGCGGTGCGAGCGAGCGCGACGGTGACCTTCGTCGCACACAAGCGCGGCTTGTTCACCAGCGACGCGCTGGACTGCCGCGGTCATTACGCGCTGGACACACTCGGCTTGCCGGACGATCTCTACGCGCGGTTCGACGCCGACGCGTATCTGCTTGAGATGGCGCACCTGTCGCGCTGGCTGCCGCAGCGCGCACGCAATGCGCACAAGGGAAAATTTGGTCATGTGCTGGCCATCGGCGGCGATCACGGCATGGCCGGCGCGGTGCGCATGGCGGCCGAAGCGGCGATGCGTGTCGGGGCGGGGCTGACCAGCGTTGCCACGCGCGCGGAAAATATCTCGGCGATCAATGCCGCGCGGCCGGAAATCATGGCGCACGCCGTGGCCGACGCCGGTGCGTTGTCGCCGCTCATGCAACGCGCCAGTGTCGTAGCGATCGGCCCGGGCCTTGGTCAAAGTGCGTGGAGTCGGGCTTTGCTCGCTGCGGGCGTCGCCGCAAACAAGCCGACGGTACTCGATGCCGATGCGTTGAATCTTTTGTCGCAGAAATTCTTTCCGCTGCCGCATGCGTGCGTGCTCACGCCGCATCCCGGCGAAGCGGCGCGGCTGCTTGGCTGCGATGTGGCGGCCGTCGAACGCGATCGCTTCAAGGCCGCACGTGCGATTGCGGATCGCTATCGCGCCGTGGTCGTGTTGAAAGGTGCCGGAAGTTTGGTCGCGCATCCGGCCGGTCCTGTCGCAGTATGTCCGTGGGGCAATCCAGGCATGGCAAGCGGCGGCATGGGCGATGTGCTCACCGGCATCATCGCCGGATTGCTCGCGCAAGGTCTCAATCCATGGCGCGCGGCGAGATATGGCGTCGGATTGCACGCGCAAGCAGCCGACGCGGCGGCGAAAAACGGCGAGGCCGGCATTCTCGCCAGCGATCTTTTTCCACATTTACACATGTTGCGAAATGCGCGTCCGGTCGATGAGTGAAGAAAGCGGTTTCGTCAAAACGGTCGACGAAGCCGGGCTGGTCCGAATTGCCGGCCAACTCGCGAACACGGTCGGCGAAGGCGGCGTCATTCATCTCGTCGGCCCGCTCGGGGCGGGCAAGACGACCTTCGCGCGCGCGCTATTGACGGCGCTCGGCGTCGGCTCGCGGGTGAAAAGTCCGACGTACAGCTTGATCGAATCGTATGCGGTCGGCGCACTCGGCATTCAGCATCTCGATCTCTACCGCATCGCCGATCCCGAAGAAATCGAATGGCTCGGATTGCGCGATTTCGCCGATCCGCAACTCTGGCTGATCGAATGGCCGGAGCGCGCTCACGGCGCCATTCCCGCGGCCGACCTTGTCGTTCGGCTCGCGCATGCCGATGCGGCGCGGGACATTCGCTTGCAGACGTTGACCGAACGCGCGCGGCGTTGGCTGGCGGGCTTGGCGCTTTCCGAAACGAGCTGAGGCGATACAGCAGCTTAAGCGCGCTTCCTGAACCATCGATCACATAAATCGCATAAATTTGCGATTTATATGAAGAAATGCTTGAATTGCCCCGTCTTTCCGGCTAAATAGCGCGTCATGAGGGGAACCTTGGGCCATCGATGCGTCCAGCTTGCGGGCTTGTGCCTGCTCGGGCTTGTCGCGTCCGTACAGGCCGCCGAGGTCCGTTCGATGCGCGTGAGCCAGACGGCCGACGGAACGCGCATCACGTTCAGCATGAACGCGCCGGTCGATTACAAACTCTTCGAAATCGCCAATCCCGATCGCATCGTGCTGGATTTGCACGTAGCGACGTTCACGCCCGGGTTCGTATCGCCCGTCGGCGAAGGTCTGTTGAAATCGGTGCGCACCGGTCAGCGCGACAAAGGCGATTCACGCGTCGTGCTCGATCTCGAATCGAGTGTTCGACCGAAAAGTTTTCTGATGCCACCCGAACGCGGCGAGTACAAGCTCGTTGTGGATTTGTATAAAAAGGGAAAATCCGGCAATCAGATCGTCAAGAGCGCAAAGGCGATCGAGATCAAGCCGCGCAGCGTGGTCATCGCCATCGATCCTGGTCACGGCGGCGTCGATCCGGGCGCTACCGGCAGCGGCGGCACGCACGAAAAAGAAATCACATTGGCCGTCGCGCGCGACTTGAAACGCCTGATCGACAAACAAACCGGCATGAGCGCCGTGCTCACGCGTGAAGGCGACGTGTTCATTCCATTGCAGGAACGTTTTCAGAAAGCGCGCGCGGCGAAAGCGGACCTTTTCGTTTCGATCCATGCCGATGCATACAACAGCGGCGACGCGCGCGGATCGTCGGTGTGGATGTTGTCGTCGCGCGGCGCGAGCAGCGAGGCGGCGCGTTGGCTGGCCGATCGCGAAAATCGCGCCGATCTGGTCGGCGGTGTTTCGCTGGGCAGCAAAGACAACACGCTGGCCGCGGTTCTGCTGGATCTTTCGCAAGGTGCCACGCTGGAAGCCAGCGGTGTGGTCGCCGATCAGGTGTTGCGGTCGTTGTCAAAAATCGGCCCGACGCATCGCGGCTATGTCGAGAAAGCCAATTTCGTGGTGCTGCGTTCGCCGGATGTGCCATCGATCCTGGTCGAAACGGCGTTCATCACCAATCCCTCGGAAGAACGCAAGCTGACCAATCCCGTGCAGCGCGAAAAACTCGCCAGCGCGATTCTAGATGGCGTGCGCGTCTATTTCCGCGGCGCTCCGCCGCCGGGAAGCTGGTTCGCGGTGAACGCGCGCAAGGACAAGACGCGTCTGGCCTCGCGCGGATCGCGCGCAGACGATGACGACTCGTCCCTCAACGAAGAAAGCATCGCGCGCGTTCCGAATTCCTGACGGCGACGATCGATCCGATTCGTTATGATGCGTCTCGCATCATCGAATCGTCATGCCGCAAATACTCAAGCTTCCGCCTGAACTGGTCAATCAGATTGCCGCCGGCGAAGTGGTCGAGCGACCGTCGTCCGTGGTCAAGGAACTGGTCGAGAACAGTCTCGATGCCGGCGCGAGCCGTATCGAGATCGATATCGAAGACGGCGGCGCGCGTTTGATTCGCGTGCGCGACGATGGCGTCGGCATCGCATCCGAAGAACTTCTGCTCGCCGTCGCCGCGCATGCCACGAGCAAGATCGCATCGATGGACGATCTGGAGCACGTTCGCACGCTCGGATTTCGCGGCGAAGCCTTGGCATCCATCGCGTCGATATCGCGCTTCTCGCTGACTTCGCGTCACACCGATGCCGCCGATGCCTGGCGCGTGCAAAGCGAAAACGGACAGATCGCGCCGCCGAAACCCGCACAACATCCACGCGGAAGCACGGTGGAAGTGCGCGATATTTTCCACAGCGTGCCCGCGCGGCGAAAATTTCTGCGCGCCGAACGCACGGAATTCAGTCATATCGACGAGTTGATCAAGGCCATCGCGCTCGCGCAGCCGCGCGTGGAATTTCGGCTGTCGCACAACGGCAAACCGGCGCGATTATTGAGGCCGGCTGCGAGCGATGGGGAACTCGCGGTACGCCTCGCAGAAATTCTCGGCGACGAATTTCCCGCGCGAAGTTTGCGCATCGATCACGCCGGCGCCGGCTTGCGATTGACCGGCTGGGTCGGTTTGCCGACCGCTTCTCGCTCGCAGGCCGATCAGCAATATTTTTACGTGAACGGGCGGCTGGTGCGCGACCGCGTCGTTACGCACGCGGTTAGGCAAGCGTATGCGGATGTGCTTTTTCATGGCCGTCATCCGGCGTACGCATTGTTTTTGGACATCGCGCCGGAAACGGTCGATGTGAATGTGCACCCGGCGAAATCCGAAGTGCGTTTTCGCGAAAGCCGGCTCGTGCACGATTTCCTGTATCGCACGTTGCACGAAGTGCTCGCGGAAACGCGCGCCGGCATTCAGGCGCCTGCGATCGCTCCCGACATTCCGACGACGAGCGTGAGTTATTGGAATCAGCAAACCGGATTGCGACTTCATGTGCGCGAACCCGTGAACAGTTACGCCGCGTTGTTCGCGCACGAACCAACCGCATCGGTGAACGCACCACTCGGAACTACGCGCGACACGAACATCGACGCGGCGAATTCGGATATTCCTCCGCTGGGCTACGCGCTCGCGCAACTCGCCGGCGTGTACGTTCTGGCCGAGAACGCGCAGGGTTTGATCGTCGTCGACATGCACGCGGCGCACGAGCGCATCACGTATGAAAAGTTGAAGACGGCGCAGACGTCGGAAGGCATTCGTTCGCAACTATTGCTTGTGCCGCTGCCTCTTGCAGTGAGCGAACAGGAAGCGATCTGCGCTGAAGATCACGCCGACGCGTTGGAGGCATTGGGTTTCGATATCGTCCGCAGCGGTCGGCAAAGCGTTACCGTGAAGCGATATCCGGGTTTGCTCGAAGGCGCCGACGTCGCCTCGCTCGTGCGCGATGTGCTCGCCGACATCCGCGCACATGGGGCATCGCGCAAGCTCGAAGAAGCGCAGAACGAAATACTTTCGACGATGGCTTGTCACGGCTCGGTACGCGCCAACCGGCGCTTGAGTTTGCCGGAAATGAACGCATTGTTGCGCGAGATGGAATCGACTGAACGGTCCGGCCAGTGCAATCATGGCCGGCCGACCTGGGTGCAGGTGTCGATGGTCGAACTGGATCGCATGTTTTTGCGCGGTCGCTAAATAAACGTTTCTCAATCGGAGTTCAGCGATGCAATGGATCGGTTGCGTAATCGGGGCGGTGTTGGCCGCCGGTGTCGGCGTGACGAATTCCGGCGTTAACAGTGGCGGCGACTATCGCCAGCACATTGAAACGGTGCGTCAGCAGCGTGTAACGCGATTGACGGGTCCGACCGGCTGGTTGACGTTGGTGGCTCTGGATTGGCTGAAGAACGGCAAGAATACGGTCGGATCGGCGAAAGACAACGATATCGTCATCGCAAAGACACCGGCGCATCTCGGCACGATCACGCTCGCCGGCGGCAAAGCGACGATCGAGCTGGACGCGAAATCCGATGCGACGATCGACGGCACGAAAAAACCGTCATCCGAATTGCTCGACGATTCCCACGAAAAACCGACGACCGTCGCATCCGGGACCGTGAGTTTTTATCTGATCGAACGCAACGGCCAATACGCATTGCGCGTGAAGGACAGCGACGCGCTCACGCGAAAGAATTTCGTCGGACTGGATTATTTCGAGACCGATCCGAGCTGGCGCATCGAGGCCAAGTGGGAAGCGTACGATCCGCCGCACGAAGTGGAAGAACCGAATGTTCTCGGCAAAACCGATAAGGTCATCGTACCCGGCGCGGCGGTTTTCGAACGCGACGGAAAAACCTATCGACTGGAGCCGGTCATCGAAACGCCGGGCGACACGAATCTTTTCCTGGTTTTCGCCGACAAGACCAGCGGCAAGGAAACTTATGGCGCGGCGCGATTCGTTTATTCCGATGCGCCGAAAGACGGCAAGGTGATCATCGATTTCAATACCGCCTACAACCCGCCGTGCGCGTTCACGCCGTATGCGACGTGTCCGTTGCCGACCGCGCAGAATCGACTGGCCACGCGCGTGACGGCGGGCGAAAAGAAATATCGCGGCGGCCACGACGAGAAGTAGATCGCTGATTGCACGTATCGCATTGACGGTTCTAACGCCAAGGCAGCCCTCGTTCAGCTTGCATCGGTTTAGATAGCCACTGGTGGCGCTACCGCCGCCGAGTGGCCGCGAAGTCGCGCGTCGGGTAAGATGACGCGCTTTTCATGGCGGCGTGGCGCGGGTTCCCACGAAACCATTTCCCCTGTTTTGGAGGTTTGCATGATTTTGTGTCGGTCTATTCTTTCGGCTGCGTTGCTTTCTGCCGCGACCGCGTTTGCTCAAAGCGGCACGGGTGCTCCCGCTGGCGCCAATCCTTCTGCGCAGGCACAAGCGCCGCAGACCCCGCCCGCGCCGTTGACGGCCGCCGACAAGCCGAACCTGTCGTATGCGATCGGCTATCAGATCGGCAACGATTTCCAGGAACGCAAGCTCGATATCGATCTCAACGCCGTCATCAAGGCGATGCAGGACGGTTACGCCAAGCGTCCGGCCACCGTGTCCGAAGAACAGATGCGCGATTTGCTGACGCGCATGCAGTACCAGCTCTATTCGAAAGCGAAGGGCGAATTCGACAAGCTCGGCGCCGAGAACAAGACCAAGAGCACGCGTTTCATGGCCGACAACAAGGCCAAGAAGGGCATCGTTTCGCTGCCGGATGGCCTGCAATACCGCATCATCGAAGACGGCACCGGCACCAAACATCCGACCGCGCAAACCGAGGTCGACGTGCATTACCGCGGTTCGCTCTCGAACGGTCTTGAGTTCGACAGCTCCTTCGCACGCGGCGAACCGGCGCACTTCAAGGTCGGCGACGTGATCAAGGGCTGGCAGGAAATTCTGCCGCTGATGCGCGAAGGCGATCATTGGCAGGTTTTCATCCCACCCGAACTCGCCTATGGCGAACGTGGCCAGCCGCCGCGTATCGGACCGAACGAAGCCTTGGTGTTCGAGCTCAAGCTCGTGAAGGTGAAGTAAGAATCGGTTGACGTCGCAAGCGTCGATCGAACGAAAACGCCGCGCTGAACGTCGCGGCGTTTTTGTTTGACGCTATTTGGTCTCGTTGAATCCGACGCCCATCGCCTGCAGTTCTTCCATCGCGCGTTCCATGTCGACCTTTATGCGATTGAGCAATCCACGCGCCGATTCGTTGCCGGACGTCAGATGGATCGCACTGCTGACGTCGGCGCCGGTGGATGAGATCAGTGCGGCATCCGCATCCGGGACGAACTGGGCCAGATACACGTAACCACGCGCCAGACTCTCCTTGATCGCCGTCTGTTCCGGCTCCAGATTTTCCAGAAGCATCAGGATCGCATTGCGAATCTGCAGCTTCGAATGCGGCAGCAGCGATTCCGGCAAGCCGTGCAAACCCGGCTGAACCTGGGCCAGCACCTTGCCATAATCGGTCAACACTTTGGTCGCCAATGCCAGCATGTCAGTTAAAGTTTTACCCCAATAGTCCGCGCTAATCTAGCAAGAATACTGAAGAATTCCTAACCTTCTCATGTCGTTTCCAGCTACCAAGGCGATCCTTACCCCGTGCATCGGCATTTGCCGCCTCGACGCGGATGGCCTCTGCGAAGGCTGCCTGCGCACGGCGGATGAGATAGCCAGCTGGATGTATCTGAGCGAAACGGAACGCACGCGGCTGATGTCGGACGTGCTGCCCCAACGCGGTGCGACCGGATGACATCCATCGCCGACATGCGCACGCGCCTTCAGCGGGCCGTGCGGCCGCTGAACGATCGTCCGCAGCCGCCGGGTTGGAATCACGTCGAAGTGGCGGACATCCTTCCAAAGGGCGCATTGCGCGAAGCGGCCGTTCTCGTCGGCATCGTCGAGCGCGAGGCGGGTCATTCCATCCTGCTGACTCAGCGCACCGAACATTTGACGCAGCACGCCGGGCAAATCAGTTTTCCCGGCGGTGGTGCGGAATCCGACGATGTTGATTCGATCGCGACGGCGTTGCGCGAGACGCGCGAGGAAATCGGTGTCGGCGTCGAATCGATCCTCCCGTTTGGATATCTCGATTGCCTGGAAACGGTCAGCGGCTACATCGTCACGCCGGTGGTCGGCGAGCTCGATTCATCGTATGTCGCGATTGCCGACGGGCGCGAAGTCGCCAGCGTTTTCGAGGTGCCGCTCGCTTTCTTCATGGATCCGAAAAACCTGCGTCGACGCCGCATCGAATACCGGGGGCGCCAGCGCGATATCCTCGAATTCCATTACGAAGAGCGTAATGTGTGGGGTGCGACGGCCGCGATGTTGCTGAGCCTGGTGCGCCGACTGGAGGCTGTGCGATGAAATCCACCCTGATTACCGCACAGCAATTGCGCGATCTCGATCCAGGCGATGTGCTCGTCGTGGACTGCCGCTTCGAACTGTCCGATGTCGAGCGCGGTGCGCGCGAATACCGCCAGGCGCATATTCCCGGCGCCGTCTACGCCGATTTGAATCGCGACCTGGCCGACCTTTCAAAGCAAGGCGTCGGACGTCATCCGCTGCCGGAATCGGAAAACTTCTCCGCCGTTTTGCGGCGATGGGATTGGACTCCGCACACGTTCGTCGTCGCCTACGACGATGCCGGCGGCGCGCTCGCGGCAGCGCGGCTGTGGTGGATGCTGCGTCTTTGCGGAACGTCGAACGCAGCGGTGCTCGATGGCGGCATCAAGGCGTGGACGGAAGCCGGATTCGCGCTGGACGCGAACGTAGTCGTGCGCGAGCCAAGCCTAGCCACGGTCCAGTTCGATGGTTCCAGAGTCGTCATGACGGACGAGCTGCAACGCCTGCGTCGCGATCCACGCGTGCTGCTGCTCGATGCGCGCGGCGCACCGCGTTATCGCGGCGACGTGGAACCGATCGATCGCGTCGGTGGACATATTCCCGGCGCGCGCAATCGCCCGTTTTCGGACAATCTCGACGTGAACGGCCGCTTCAAAACGCCCGCCGCGTTGCGCAGCGAGTTCGAGTCGATTCTCGAAAATCACACAGCCGACCACGTCGTGCACATGTGCGGCTCGGGTGTCACCGCGTGTCACAACCTGCTTGCGATGGAACACGCCGGCCTGACCGGTTCGCGCATCTACGCGCCATCGTGGAGCGGTTGGATCGCTGATGCGCAGCGCGAGGTTGCCGTCGGCGCCGCCTGATCGTTACTTCTTGAGTTTGGCGACGAGCGCTTTCAACGCCGCCTGCGTTTCGCTGCCAAACCATGACTCGGCGAATTCGTCCAGCTCGAATGCGTCCGACGATTCGAACAGTTTGGCCAAGTCGCGCCGCGCGATCTGGCGCGTGCCGAGCATGGCGAGCGGCGGCAGTTTCATCAGTTCACGCAGCCATTCGATCGATCGCGGAACGACCTGATCGACATCGGCGAGTTCGTCGACGAGGCCCATCGCCATTGCCTGTTCTGAATCGGCCATCGTGCCGGACACCATGAGCCGTTCGGCGCGGTACGTTCCGACCAATCGCTGCAATCCGGATTGAATGATTACCGGCACCGTCAACCCGACTTGCACTTCGTTGAGTCCGATACGGAATGGTTTGGCCGGGTCGACCGCGCGCGCCATCACGCGGTAGTCGCAGAAGATGGCGAGAACCGCGCCTCCCGCCGGGCTATGTCCGGTTATCGCGGCGACGATTGGGATTGGCGATGTCGCCAGCGCGCCGCACAACCCAAAAAAATCGACGAAGAAGTCGACGAGTTCCTTGCGGCCGAGTTGCAGAAGTGCCGGTACATCGAGCCCGGCCGAAAACATTCCGGACTTGCCCGACAGAACGATGCCACGCGCGCCGAGTGCCGGCGCGGATTCGATCGCCGTGCGCAGCTGGTGGACCAGCGCCGCGTCGAGTGCGTTGACCGGCGGTCGCGACAAGCGCAGTTCGACGATGGATTCGTGGCGGTGTGTTTCGAGCATGAACGATTCCGTATGAGACGAAGAAGACACGACCGGCATCTGGCGCATAATCGGTCATGCGCAGAAACGACCGCTAATCATAATTCATATGCACGGAGGAGCTATGTGCCGAAGCTCACTGTTCGCCATCGCGTTGATGGTTGCGACGCCTGCGTTCGGCGCCGGACATCTCGTCGTCGAAAGCGGCTGGATTCGCACGCCGCCGCCGGGCGCGATGATGCTCGCGGGCTATGCGACGCTGCATAACGTCGGTGACTCGGCAGTCGTCGTCACCGGTGCGGAAAGTGCGGATTTCGGAAGCGTATCGCTGCATCAATCCGTGCAAAAAGACGGCGTGGAACATATGCAGGCGTTGGGCGACGTGTCGATCAAACCCGGCGAACGAATCACGTTCGCTCCGAATGGCCGGCATTTCATGCTGATGCAGCCGAAGAAAGAATTGCGCTCGGACGAATCCGTGCCGATTCAAATAACCACGAAGCTGGGCGACGACGTCATCGGCATCTTCGTGGTCAGCGACGGTCCGCCAAAACCATAGGCGCAATTCATCGCACCCGCGTAGCTCACGCCGCTTTTTTCTTCTTGCCCGAATCGAGAATCCGCGCCAAGAATCGACCGGTATGCGAATCGGGATTCTTCGCGATCTGCTCGGGCGTTCCCGTCGCGATGATCTGTCCGCCGCGATCGCCACCTTCAGGACCGAGATCGACGACCCAGTCTGCGGTTTTGATCACATCGAGATTGTGCTCGATCACGACGACGGTATTGCCGTCGTTGCGCAAACGATGCAGCACTTTCAGCAATTGCTCGATGTCGTAGAAATGCAGACCCGTCGTCGGTTCGTCGAGAATGTACAGCGTGCGTCCGGTATCGCGTTTGGACAATTCCTTCGACAATTTCACGCGCTGCGCTTCGCCACCGGACAGCGTCGTCGCACTTTGTCCGAGCTTGATATACGACAAACCCACATCGACGAGCGTTTCGAGTTTGCGCGACAGCGCCGGAATCTTGTCGAACAGTTTCAGCGCATCCTCGACCGTCATTTCGAGCACATCGGAAATGGTGTGGCCTTTGTAATGAATCTCGAGCGTCTCGCGGTTGTAGCGTTTGCCATGACACACGTCGCACGCGACGTATACGTCCGGCAGGAAGTGCATCTCGACCTTGATCAAACCATCGCCTTCACACGCTTCGCAACGTCCGCCTTTCACGTTGAATGAAAAACGTCCGGGCTGATAACCGCGCGCGCGCGATTCGGGAACCTGCGCATACAATTCGCGCAGCGGCGTAAACAAGCCCGTGTACGTCGCCGGATTCGAACGCGGCGTGCGACCGATCGGCGATTGATCGATGTCGACGACTTTATCGAATAGATCGAGATTTTCGACTTTGCGGAATGGCGCGGGCTTTTCGTTCGCACCGTTCAATTCCGCCGCAGTGTGACGGAACAACGTGTCGTTGATCAGTGTCGATTTTCCCGAACCCGAAACGCCGGTGATGCAGATGAAGAGTCCGGCCGGAATTTCCAGATCGACGTCTTTGAGGTTGTTGCCCGACGCGCCGATAAGTTTGAGCACGCGCTCCGGATCGGCGACCGCACGTTTCTTCGGCACCTCGATACCGCGTTTGCCGGACAGGTATTGCCCGGTCAGCGAACGCGGGGCGGCGAGAATCTGTTTGAGTTTGCCTTCGGCAACCACTTCGCCGCCGTGCACGCCCGCGCCGGGACCGATGTCGACGATGTGATCGGCCGCGCGAATCGCGTCTTCGTCATGTTCGACGACAATGACCGTATTGCCGAGATCGCGCAGCCGCGTGAGCGTTCCGAGCAAGCGTTCGTTGTCACGCTGATGCAGGCCGATCGACGGCTCGTCGAGCACGTACATCACGCCGACAAGTCCCGCACCAATTTGGCTCGCCAATCGAATGCGTTGCGCTTCGCCGCCCGACAACGAATCGGCTTGGCGATCGAGCGTCAGATAATCGAGTCCGACATCGACGAGAAACCGCAGACGCTCGCGAATTTCCTTGACGATCTTCGACGCGATTTCGCCGCGCCATCCGGCCAGTTTCAATCCGTCGAAAAATTGTTGAGTCTGATCGATCGGCAACGACGTGAGCGCCGGCAGATTCGCGTCGGCGACGAACACGTTTCGCGCGCTGCGGTTCAAACGTTCACCGTGACAATCAGGGCACGGTTTTTCGGTGATGAATTTCGCGAGTTCTTCGCGCACGGCCGGCGATTCGGTTTCGCGATAACGCCGTTCCAGATTCGGCACGATGCCCTCGAACCGATGCTTGCGCGCGACGCTGCCGCCGTTTTCGGTGAGATAGCGGAAGCTGATGATTTCGTCGCCCGAGCCATGCAACACCGCGTGGTTGATCGCTTCGGGCAATTGTTCCCACGGCGTATCGATGTCGAATTTATAATGACGCGCCAGCGACAGGATCAACTGGAAGTAATACATGTTGCGCCGATCCCAACCGCGCACCGCACCGGCGGCCAGGCTGAGATTCGGATGCACGACGACGCGCGACGGATCGAACACTTGCGTGACGCCCAAACCGTCGCAGGTTCCGCACGCGCCGACCGGTGAGTTGAACGAAAACAAGCGCGGTTCGAGTTCCGGCAGCGAGTAGTCGCAGATCGGGCACGAATAGCGCGACGAAAATAATGTTGGCGGCGCTTTGTCGTCATCCATGTCGACGAGCAACACGATGCCGTCGCCGAGGCGAAGCGCAGTTTCGAAGGATTCAGCCAAGCGCTGCTTGATATCCTCGGCCGGACGAAAACGATCGATGACGGCTTCGATGGTATGTTTCTGGCGCAGCGTCAACGACGGTACGGCATCGAGTTCGTACAACACGCCATCGACACGGGCGCGAATGAAACCTTGTGCGCGCAATTGCTCGAACACCTGCAGGTGTTCGCCTTTGCGCTCACGGATCACCGGCGCGAGCAACATGAAACGCTTTTCAGGATTCAGCGCCAGCGCCGCATCGACCATCTGACTCACGGTTTGCGCTTGCAGCGGAATGTGATGATCCGGACAGCGCGGCGTGCCGACACGCGCGAACAGCAAGCGCAGGTAATCGTAGATTTCGGTGATCGTGCCGACGGTCGAACGCGGATTGTGCGACGTGGATTTCTGTTCGATCGAAATCGCCGGGCTCAAACCTTCGATGTGATCGACATCGGGTTTTTCCATGACCGACAAAAACTGGCGCGCGTAGGCCGACAGCGATTCGACGTAACGACGCTGGCCTTCCGCATAGATCGTATCGAACGCGAGCGACGACTTGCCAGACCCGGACAATCCCGTGATCACGATCAGACTGTTGCGCGGCAGTTCGAGATCGATGTTCTTCAGGTTGTGCGTGCGCGCGCCGCGTATACGAATGAAATCCATCGTTGCCTTTTGCATCGGTCACCGAAAAAAAATCAAGTGAGCACTATAGCGCGCCGCCGATAAGGCGGCACGCATAGGCGAGTGGTGCAGTTAAGCGGTCGTCAGCTTTGCAGGCTGCCGACATCGATCACAAAACGGTAACGAACGTCACCGCGGATCATGCGATCGTAAGCTTCATTAATGCGGTCGATCGGGATCAATTCAATGTCCGAGGCGACGCCATGTTCCGCGCAGAAATCGAGCATCTCCTGCGTTTCACGAATGCCGCCAATCAGCGATCCGGCCAGTCGACGCCGGCCCATGATCAGCGGACCGGCCGACAGCGGCGTCGGATCCGGCAAACCGACCAGGACCATCGTGCCGTCACGGCGCAACAGGTTCAGGTACGCGTTGTAATCATGCGGTGCCGAGACGGTATCGAGAATGAAATCGAAACGCCCAGCGTTCTTGGCGAACACGTCGGCATCTTTCGTCGCGAGAAAATCGTCGGCGCCGAGTTTGAGCGCGTCGTCGCGTTTGCCCGGCGAATGGCTGAGCACGGTGACGTGCGCACCCATCGCGTGCGCGATCTTCACGCCCATGTGGCCGAGGCCGCCCAAGCCGACGATTGCGATCTTGTCACCTTTCTTCACGCCGAAGTGGCGCAGCGGCGAATACGTCGTGATGCCGGCGCACAGCAACGGTGCTGCGCGATCTAGGGGAATACCGTCGGGAATACGGAGCACATAATCTTCGTTGACGGTGACACGTGTCGAATAGCCGCCGTACGTCGGGCGGGTCTTGTCGATTTTTCCGTGGGTGCGCTCGTAACTGTTATACGTCGCACTCATGCCGTTGCTGCAGAATTGTTCTTCGCCTTCTTTGCACGCTTCGCATTCGCGACAGGAATCGACGAAACAACCGACGCCGACGACATCGCCCGTCTTCCATTTCTTCACCGCGCTACCGACTTTGGAAACTTTGCCGACGATTTCGTGGCCGGGCACCATCGGAAAAATCGAATTGCCCCATTCGTCGCGGACTTGATGAATATCGGAATGACACACACCGCAATAGGCGATATCGATCAGAACTTCGTTCGGACCGGGGTCGCGGCGCTCGATGGAGAAGGGCGCGAGCGGCGATTTGGCGTCGGCGGCAGCGTAGGCGGGGGTGGTGAGCATCGGAAACTCCAGGACATGAGCGGATCGGGCAGGACCAAGGAATGCCGGTTGCACGGACCCAATTCAAGGCGTTCGGCCAATTGCGCCGATGAAGCAAATTTGGTTTGACCTGGTCCGGATCGCTCCGCTAGAATACGCGGCTAACTCATTGTTTTTGCGCAATCAGAATAACTACAGAGGAAGCAACAATGTACGCAATCATTCGGACGGGCGGTCGCCAGTTCCGCGTCATGCAGGGTGAAACCTTGCGTGTCGAGAAATTGGAAGGCGACGTCGGCTCGGCAGTCAAATTCGAAGAAATCCTGATGGTCGGCGAAGGCGACAGCATCAACATCGGTGCTCCGCTCGTTTCCGGCGCCAGCGTCGCGGCTACGATCAAATCGCACGGCCGCGCCGACAAAATCCGCATCATCAAGTTTCGCCGCCGCAAGCATCACATGAAGCAGATGGGCCACCGTCAGCATTACACCGAGATCGAGATCACCGGTATCTCGCACGAAAACGAAAAGAAATCGGCGAAAGCCGACAAGCAGGCTGAAAAGCCGGCGCACAAGGAGTAATCGACCATGGCACATAAAAAAGCTGGCGGCAGTACTCGTAACGGCCGCGATTCGAATCCGAAATACCTCGGCGTGAAAATTTACGGCGGACAAGCCGTGAATGCCGGCAACATCATCGTGCGTCAGCGCGGCACCCAGTTCCATCCGGGCGCGGGCGTCGGCCTGGGCCGTGACCACACGCTGTTCGCACTGGTCGACGGGAAAGTCGCGTTCAGTGTCAAGGGTGCGGCCAACCGGCGCACCGTGAGCATCGCGAAGGAATAAGTCCGTCGCGTCACAGGTTCGACAGAGCCCCGCCATGCGCGGGGCTTTTTGTTGGCGAGAATGGTTTTACTTCGCGGGTTAGGTTTTTTTTCGCCATTTCTTAAGCTCGTCATTCCGGCGCAGGCCGGAATCCAGCGACTGTTTTCTTAGTCGCGAAGAGCAAGGGTCACTGGATGCCGGCCTGCGCCGGGATGACGACCAGCCCCTATACTTTGCGCTCGCGCCGTTCTGTCTCAGGTCACTATTCCATGAAATTCGTCGACGAAGCCGCCATCACCGTCCACGCCGGCAACGGCGGCAACGGCTGCATAAGTTTCCGTCGCGAGAAATTCATCCCGCTCGGTGGCCCGGACGGCGGCAACGGCGGCGACGGAGGCGATGTGTGGCTGGTCGCCGACGAAGGCCTCAACACGCTGATCGATTTCCGTCACGAGCGCACATTCCGCGCACAACGCGGCGAACACGGCATGGGCCGGCAGATGGCGGGCAAGCGCGGCGACGATTGCGTGATTCGTGTTCCGGTCGGCACATCCGTGATCAACGTCGATACCGACGAAACAATCGGCGATCTGATCCATCACGGTCAGCGCCTGAAAGTCGCGATCGGCGGCCATGGTGGCGCCGGAAATTCCGTGTTCAAGAGTTCCACCAATCGCTCGCCGCGCAAAGCCGTGCCCGGCTCCGACGGTGAAGTGCGCGAACTGCGATTCGAGCTCAAGGTGCTCGCCGACGTCGGCCTGCTCGGGTTTCCGAATGCAGGAAAATCCACTTTTATACGTGCTGTTTCGGCGGCGACGCCGCGCGTCGCGGACTATCCGTTCACCACGTTGCAGCCGCATCTCGGCGTCGTGCGCATCGGCACCGACCAGAGTTTCGTCATCGCCGATATTCCTGGATTGATCGAAGGCGCCGCCGAAGGCGCGGGGCTTGGCATCCAATTCCTGAAGCACGTCTCGCGCACGCGATTGCTGTTGCATCTGGTCGACATGGCGCCGCTCGACGACGACGTCGATCCGGTCGAACAGGTGCACGCCATCGAAGCGGAGCTGGAGAAATTCGATCCACAACTCCTGCATCGTCAGCGCTGGCTGGTCATGAACAAGGCCGACCTGATGCCTGAAGAAGAACGCCTCAAGCACGCCAAGGCGCTCGTCAAGAAACTGAAGTGGAAGGCGCCGTGGTTCGTCGTCTCAGCGATTTCGCGCGAAGGAACGTGGGACGTGTGCCTGAAGATTCAGGACTTCTTCGATCGCGTCAGGGCCGAGGCAGCCGAATCCCTGCGCAGCGAAGACGCGTGATGTCCGGCGACGAATTCCGGGCAATAAAAAAGCCGGCGCAGGCCGGCTTTTCTTCGCAGCGTGATCGCAGTTTAGGCGAGCGCTTTGATGTGCGCCGACAAACGGCTTTTATGACGCGACGCCTTGTTCTTGTGGATCAGACCGCGGCTGGAGTAGCGGTCCATGATCGGCTCGGCCGTCTTGTACGCCGCTTCCGCGCCGGCTTTGTCTTTCGCTTCGATCGCGTTCACGACTTTCTTGATCGCCGTGCGCAGCATCGAACGCGAACTCGCGTTGCGAGCGTTGCGTTTGACCGCCTGACGAGCGCGCTTTTTGGCGGATTTGATGTTGGCCAAGGTATGACTCCGGAAAATGAATCGAGGGGAATAAGAATTCGGTTTAAACGACCCTCAATTGTAAGGATTTCTGGCGTTTACGTCAACGCCGAAGCGGCATGAAAACGCCCACGCTGCTGCGTTCGATGATGTCGTTCAGTGCGATGACGTTCATTTCTCGCCTGCTCGGGCTGGTCCGGGAACAGGTCATCGCCGGCGTCTTCGGCGCGAACTGGATGACCGATGCGTTCCTCGTCGCGTTCCGCATTCCGAATTTCATGCGTCGTTTGTTCGCTGAAGGATCGTTTTCAACGGCGTTCGTTCCGGTGCTGACCGAGGTCAAGGAAAAACGCTCGCACGAAGAACTGCGCGACCTGATCAGTCGAACCGCCGGCACACTCGCCGGCGTTCTATTGATCGTGACCGCGCTGGGCGTTCTCGGTGCCGATCAGCTCACCGCGATTTTCGCGCCCGGATCGCTGCTCGAACAGCCCGAGAAATTCCGCCTTACGTCGGATCTGTTGCGGATCACGTTTCCGTTCCTGATGCTCGTTTCGCTGACGGCGCTGGCGAGCGGCGTCCTCAACAGTTTCCATCGTTTTGCGCTGCCGGCGTTGACGCCGGTGATTTTGAATCTGTGCATGATCGCAGCCGCGTTCTGGCTCGCACCGCATATGGCTGTCCCGATCAGCGCGCTGGCGTGGGCGGTTCTCGCCGCCGGCATCCTGCAATTGCTATTTCAATTGCCGGCGATCGGCAAACTCGGCTTGCTCACATGGCCGCGCTGGGGATGGAAACATTCCGAGGTGCGCCGCATCCTGCGCCTGATGATTCCGACACTATTCGGATCATCCGTCGCCCAAGTGAATCTGCTGCTCGACACGCTGATCGCTTCGTTCCTCATCACCGGATCGCAAAGCTGGCTCGGCTATTCGGACCGTCTGCTCGAATTTCCTTTGGGCATGTTCGGCGTCGCACTCGGCACCGTGATTTTGCCGAGCCTGTCGCGCCATCACGTCAACACCGATCGCGCCGGGTTCTCGCGCGCGCTCGACTGGGGTCTGCGCACGACGTTGCTGATTTCGATTCCGGCGATGATCGGCTTGGTCTTCCTGGCCAAACCGATCGTCGCGACGTTGTTCCTGCATGGTCGATTTACGGCGCACGATGTCGATATGGTCGGATTGAGTCTCGCCGCGCTCAGCGTCGGGCTACCCGCGTTCGCATTGGTGAAAGTCTTGGCACCTGCGTTCTATGCGCGGCAGGATACGAAAACGCCAGTGCGCGCAGGTGTCGCTGCGATGATCGCGAACATGGCGCTCAACGTGCTGTTCGTCGGCGCGTTGTATCTGCTGTGGCGCGGCGATGCGGCACCCGGAAGCCTGCTCGAACGCATCGCCTCGATCCCGGGATTGCACACCGGCATCGCGCTGGCCAGTGCGCTCGCGAGCTATCTCAATTTGTGGTTGCTGTGGCGAAATCTTCGGCTCGCCGGTGTCTACGAACGCCAGCCGGGATGGTTGACGCATACCATCCGATTGATGTTGTCATGCGGCGCGTTGATCGTCGTCCTCGCCGTCGGAATATTGTTTTGGCCGCAGTGGACGGATGTGCCGACGCCGGTTCGAATCGTCCGACTCGCCGTCCTGATCACGGTGGCCGCCGTCGCCTATCTCGGCACACTCTTCGCGAGCGGCTTTCGCCTCCGCGATCTGCGCGCCGTCTGATCCGCGCGTCTTTGTGCAACGCAGCGGTCTGGCTATACTCACGCCATGAAACGGCTTTTCCGGGACGTCGCCGGGCCCTGCCTTGCGCCTCGCGGCAGTGTCGTGTGCATCGGCGCATTCGATGGTGTGCATCGCGGTCACCGCGCCGTGATCGCGCATGCGCGCGCGCGCGCGGCCACGTTGGGCGCGACGTCGATCGCCGTCAGTTTCGCGCCGATTCCGCGCGTTTTCTTTTCGCGCGGCGCGGTCATTCCGCAATTGACGTCGCCCATCGAAAAAGCCGGGTTATTGCTCGCGGCGGGCATCGAGAAATTATTGCTTCTGCGCTTCGATGCCGAATTGGCGGCGATGAGCGCGGACGATTTCGTCGAGCGCGTGCTGATCTCACGGCTTGGCGTCCGCGAAATCTGGGTCGGCGAAGGATTTCGATTCGGCCACGCACGCGCCGGCGATCTTCAGCTTCTGCAGCGAATCGGCGCGGCGCGCGGCTTCAAAGCAGGTACGATCGACCCCATCGTCTCGGAAGGCGAGCGCATTTCGAGTTCGCGCATCCGATCGTCGCTCGATGCCGGTGACTTTGCGTTGGCCGCGAGGCTGTTGGGCCGACCGTTTTCGATCGGGGGTCACGTGGTCTACGGTCAGCAACTCGGCCGAAAGCTGGGCTATCCGACAGCCAATCTTCGGCTAGGATCGCGGGTCTCGCCGGTGAAGGGAATTTTCGCGGTGCGCGTGCATGGCGTGAGCGATTATCCGATGCCGGCCGTCGCCAGTCTCGGCGTGCGGCCGACCGTCAACGGCAAAGAGCCGCTGCTCGAAGCGCACCTGTTCGATTTCGACGGCGATCTGTACGGAAAAAAGATACAAGTGGAATTTGCTGAAAAGTTGCGCGACGAGGAAAAGTTCGACGACCTCGACGCCATGGTCCGGCAAATTCATCGTGATGCAGCCCAGGCCCGAAAAATCCTCGGATGCGTCGAACCTTCGCAAGTCAGTGCCTGAACTCAATGTCCATCGACTATAAAAATACGATCAATCTCCCGCAGACCGATTTCGCGATGAAGGCCGACCTGGCCAAACGCGAGCCCGGCATGTTGGCGGAGTGGGAAAAAACCGAGCGCTACGCGGAAATCCAGAAACGAACCGCACACCGCGAACACGCGTTCATCCTGCACGATGGACCGCCGTACGCGAACGGCGCGATCCATCTCGGTCACGCCGTCAACAAGATTCTGAAAGACATCGTCGTCAAATCGAAACTGATGGCGGGTTTGCGCTCGCCATACGTACCGGGCTGGGATTGCCACGGTTTGCCGATCGAAGTGGCGGTGGAGAAGAAAGTCGGCAAGGTCGGGCAGAAAGTCGATGCCGCGGAATTTCGCAAATTGTGTCGCGAATACGCGGCTAAGCAAATCGATCTGCAGCGCGCCGATTTCAAACGCCTCGGCGTTTTGGGCGAATGGGAAAATCCGTATCGCACGATGGACTTTCAGTACGAAGCCGACATGCTTCGCGCGCTTGCGAAAATCATCGCGAACGGACATCTCGTTCGCGGCGTGAAGCCGGTCTATTGGTGTTTCGATTGCGGTTCGGCGTTGGCCGAAGCGGAAATCGAATATCAGGACAAAGTGTCCACCACGGTAGATGTCGCGTACGACGCGATCGATCCGTTTGCGCTGGCAGCGAAGTTCGGCGTCGAAGTGACGGCTGACGACATCGTCGCGGTTCCGATCTGGACCACGACGCCATGGACGTTGCCGGGAAGTGTTGCCGTGACGCTCGGTGCCCACATCGAATACGTGCTCGTGGAAGGGCCGAATCGCGATGGTCGTCGCGTACTGCTCGTGATCGCCGAAGCGCTACTTGAAAAAGTGAGCAAACGTTACAATGTGGAAAACGCGACAATTCTCGGCCGCGTCCATGGCGCCGACCTCGAACTGATCAAACTGCATCATCCGTTTTACGCGCGCGAGATTCCGATCATCCTCGGCGAACACGTCACCACCGAAGACGGCACCGGCGCTGTCCACACCGCACCCAGCCACGGTCAGGAAGATTTCGTGGTGTCGCGCGCCTACGGCCTGGAGGTCATCAATCCGCTCGGTCCGAATGGCGTGTATACGCCGGAAACCCAGCTCGTCGCCGGTCAGTACATCTGGAAAGCGAACGACGCATTCGTCGATCTGCTGCGCGAGCGCGGAAAATTGCTGGCGACGGAAAAAATCACGCACAGCTATCCGCATTGTTGGCGTCATCGAACGCCGGTCGTCTTCCGCGCCACGCCGCAATGGTTCATCGGTATGGATACGGCAGGGCTTCGCACTGGCGCTCTCAAAGCCATTCACGACGACGTTAGCTGGTATCCGGCGTGGGGCGAAGAACGCATCGCCAACATGATCGAAAGCCGGCCCGACTGGTGTATTTCGCGCCAGCGCACGTGGGGCGTTCCGATCGCTTTATTTGTGCACAAATCCACAAGTGAACCGCATCCGCGCTCGGTTGAATTGATGGAACAGGTCGCGCAACGCGTGGAACAGGGCGGCGCGGATGCCTGGTACGCACTCGACGTGCGAGATCTGCTCGGTGACGAAGCCGACGATTACACGAAAGTCACCGACATTCTCGATGTGTGGTTCGATTCCGGCGTCACGCATTTTTGCGTGCTGGATCGGCGTGCGAATCTGGCGCGCAAGCCGGGCGACAAGGTCATGTACCTGGAAGGTTCCGATCAGCATCGTGGCTGGTTTCACTCGTCGCTGCTGACATCGGTCGCGATGCATGGACGCGCGCCGTACGACGAAGTGCTCACGCACGGATTCACGGTCGATGCGCAAGGCCGCAAGATGTCGAAGTCGCTCGGCAACGGCATCGAGCCGCAAGACGTGATGAAGAATTACGGCGCGGATATTTTGCGGTTGTGGATCGCGTCGGCGGATTACCGTAACGAGATGTCGCTGTCGGAAGAAATTCTCAAGCGCGTCGCCGACTCGTATCGCCGCATTCGCAATACCGCGCGTTTTCTGCTCGGGAATCTGCATGGCTTCGATCCGGAAAAACATCTCGTGGCCGCAGCGGATTCTCTGCTCCTCGATCAATGGGCATTGCAACAGGCGCACGACACGCAGCAAGGCGTGATCGCAGCGTATGCGCGATACGATTTTCCGGAAATCGTGCAGCGCATCCAGAATTTCTGCACCAACGAAATGGGTTCGCTGTATTTGGACATCACCAAAGACCGTTTGTATACGATGCAGGAAAACAGTCCTGCGCGACGCAGTGCTCAGAGTGCGATGTATCGCATTCTCGAAGCGCTCGTGCGGTGGCTCGCGCCGGTTTTGAGTTTCACCGCCGAAGAAATCTGGAAAGTAATTCCGGGCCAGCGTTCCGAATCCGTCATGTTCGAGTCGTGGTACGAAGGCTTGGATGCGGCACAGAGCACGGCCGAACAACGCAACGTCTGGGCGGAATTGTTGCGCATGCGCGCGGCCGTCTCCAAACTGCTCGAGACCATGCGCAGCAGCGGCGAGATCGGCGCATCGCTGGAAGCCGACGTCACGCTATACGTCGATTTTCTACCGTTCGCGGACGTGTTCGGATCCGATCAAGAAAAAGCCATGCAGGAATTGCGGTTTTTCTTCATCACATCCGGATTGACGATCGCTTCGCCAGCCGACAAGCCGGACGATGCGATCGAACAAAAGACCGAACGCGTGACTTTCTGGATTTCGGCCAAGCACAGCGAAAGCGGCAAGTGCATCCGGTGCTGGCACTACCGGCCCGATATCGGCGTGGATGCGGAAAATCCGGAAATTTGTGGGCGCTGCGTATCGAATCTGCCCGGGCATCCCGGTGAAGAACGGCACTTTTTCTGATGAATCAGCCGCATTCGTGGAAAGGCAGCGCGCTGATCTGGCTGCTCGTTTCTCTGGTGGTGATCGTCATCGATCAGATCACGAAAGCCATCGTCATCGCGCATTTGCAGCCGTACGTTCCGCATGAGGTGATTCCGGGATTCTTCAATTGGACGCTCGCGTTCAATACCGGTGCAGCCTTCAGTTTTCTCGCCGATCAACCCGGGTGGCAGCGCTGGTTGTTCGCATTCCTTGCGACCGGTGTATCGATCGTATTGACGCTCTGGCTCAAGTCGACGCGACGCGGCGATTGGAAAACCGCCTTGCCGATTTCACTGGTCATCGGCGGCGCCATCGGCAATCTGATCGATCGCATTCACGCGGGCACGGTCACGGATTTTATACAAGTATACTATCGCGACTGGTTTTTTCCGTCGTTCAACGTCGCCGATTCCTCGATCAGCGTCGGCGCGGCTTTGCTCGTGATATTCGGCCTGTTCGCATCCGGTAAACCGGCAGCGCGGTAGAATGCAGCGCATGGAAGTCGTACTCGCCAATCCGCGCGGATTTTGCGCCGGTGTAGATCGCGCGATCGAAATCGTCGAGCGTGCGCTCGAATCGTTCGGTGCACCGATCTATGTGCGGCATGAGGTCGTGCACAATCGTTTCGTCGTCGATGGATTGCGCAAGCGCGGGGCCGTGTTCGTCGATGAACTCGACGAAGTTCCGGACGGTGCAACGGTCATCTTCAGCGCGCACGGCGTTTCGCAAGCGGTGCGTAAACAGGCCGATGCGCGCCATCTTCGCGTGTTCGACGCGACCTGTCCGCTGGTGACGAAAGTGCACATCGAAGTTTCGCGCCATGCGAAGGCGGGCAGGGATGTCGTGTTGATCGGGCACGCCGGACATCCGGAAGTGGAGGGAACACTCGGGCAATGGGATCGCGAAGGCGCCACGGGCGAAATCTACCTCGTGGAAACACCCGATGACGTTCGCAACCTGCAGCCGAAACATCCCGCCAACATCGCGTATTCGACGCAAACCACATTGTCGATCGACGACACAAAAGCCGTGATCGACGCGCTGCGCGAAAAATTTCCGGCGATGCTTGGGCCCCGCCACGACGACATCTGCTATGCCACGCAAAATCGTCAGGACGCCGTCCGAAAGCTCGGACAGCAATGCGATCTGGTGCTCGTGGTCGGATCGCCGAACAGTTCCAATTCCAACCGGTTGCGCGAACTTGCCGAAAAACACGGCGTACCCGCCCATCTGATCGACGGCGCGCAGGACATCGACCGCGCCTGGCTCGATGGCAAGAAAAAAGTGGGCGTGACGGCCGGAGCCTCGGCGCCGGAAGGGCTCGTCAAAGGCGT
>JBDUEI010000120.1:0-12962 GCA_040002515.1 Rudaea sp.
ATGCAGCGGCCTGCAAAGCCGCGTACGCCGGTTCGATTCCGACCCTGGCCTCCATTCGATAATTCGCAGACATTACTCTACCGGCGGCAAGCCATGTCAGGACGGCGCATAATCCGATTGTGCTTCGCGGTTATCCACTTGACGATTTGAGTTCAAATTGTCCGCATTCCTCACGATTGGCCGCGCCGTTTTTTCTGGAATTGTCCTTTCTTATTCGTGGTGACATCGCCTAGGGAGTTTTCGCGCATGAAATTGTTGCTGCTCGTTACATCCTTTTTGTTGATCGCCGCGTGCTCAGCAGCCGAGCCACCGGTAAAAGGTTACTACCGTGCCGACGGAAAAGAGGCGACGCTGAGTCATGTCCGAACCGGCACCGGCGAGCCGTTCACCTCTGGTCATCCGACGATCGATATCGCGTTCACCGAGAAAGACGCCTCGGGCGCAAAGGACCTGAGCGCGAATTCGGTCGTCTTTTCGAACAAGTACGGCAGCGCAATCCTGGTGAATATATTCAAGAGTCCGGAAGGCAAGGGATACGAGATCGGGAGTGCTGCATTCCATCACTCCCAATCTGAAAAAGCCGGCGGAAATGGAGGCAATCTGCAGATCAGGAATGTCACAGTCACTGATGGCCAGATTTCCGGCGAGATATACACGCCACCGGATTCCACGATGTTCGATGTCAAGGTCGACATCGATTTGAAATTCAAAGCAACGCTACCGAAGTAGAAGAGGAATCAGGGGTCTTTCATTCTGTCCCCATTTTCGACTCCGTTTCGCAAGGTTCGCCGATACGTCAGCCGTCGAAAAAAACGTCGTTAATATAAGTTTTATCTGTCATTTAATTGGATAGATAATGGGATTTCGACCCTGGGCCTCCACTCGATGATTTTCACCCGACACTGAAGGCCGCCGTGAACCAACGTCTCGTTCGCGTGTTTCGCACCGTGCGTCTGACGATCGCGACGCTCGTCATCGGTTTTCCCGCGGTGTGGGGCGCTTTCTCGCTGTGGTACCAGTTGCCCGCCGGACATGTCCTCAAAGCACTCGCCGTCGCTTCGTGGGCGATCTTCTGCGTCGCCATGCTCGCCGCCGTCTGGCACGGCCGCGTTGTGCTCGGAGTAGTCGGTTTCGCCGTTGCATTCGGCTTGTTGCTGATTTGGTGGCATCACTTGTCGCCATCGAATGATCGCGTGTGGTCTGACGACGTCGCGCAAACGACGACCGGCGTCGTCGACGGAAACCATGTGACGTTGCACAACGTGCGCAACTTCGACTGGCGCAGCAACACCGATTACACGCCGCGCTGGGAAACGCGCACGTATGACCTGGATCAGTTGCGGTCGGTCGATTTGATCATGTCGTACTGGTCGGGTCCGGCCATCGCGCACATGTTGGTCTCGTTCGGTTTCGATACGCCAACCGACCCGGCGCAAGTCGTGTTTTCCGTCGAAGTGCGCCGTGAAAAGAGCGAAGGCTATTCCGAGATCGGCGGCTTCTTCAAACAGTTCGAGCTCAGTATCATCGCGGCCGACGAGCGCGATGTGATCCGCGTGCGCACGAACGTGCGCGGCGAAAACGACTATCTCTATCGCGTGCAGATGCCGGTCGCCGACACGCGTGCCCTGTTCCTCGCGTACGTCGACGAAGCCAACGACATCGCGACAAACCCGCGTTTCTACAACACCGTCACCGCGAACTGCACCACGCTCGTGTATCACATGATGAAGCGCATCCTCGGCCGGCTGCCGCTGAGCTATCGCTTGCTGCTGTCGGGATACATCCCGAACTACGTCTACGACGTCGGCGGCCTCGATCGGAACTTTCCGCTCGCCGAATTGCGCACGCGCGGACACATCAACGCGCGCGCGCTGCAATCCGATCGAAGCGACACATTCTCAGCAGACATTCGCCGCGGCGTCCCCGGTGCCGATCGCTAACAATTCCGGTGATCGTGCATCGCTCACGGAATAAATACGAAAATCGCTGACAGACTTCGCCGCTGTTGCGATAATGATCGTCGCCGGATGGAAGCCGTCGTATCGACGCGACCTCTCCATCCGATCCAACGCGATCACTTCAATCAGCCCGGGTGGCGAAATCGGTAGACGCAGCGGACTTAAAATCCGCCGAACCCTAATAGGTTCATGCCGGTTCGATTCCGGCTCCGGGCACCAGATCAACACTTAAAGTCACTGAAAGATTGTGCGGGTTGCGAATCGTAAAAGGATGACTACTACATAGCCGCGACCGGAGCTTTTGCTTTGAACGATACGGACCTACTTGCCCTTGCGTTCATGCCAAAAGGCAAAGCGCATCGAGACGATTAACCATGCCGTCATCTAATTGTCCTAACCATCCCCACCAGTATTCTAGAATCGAGTGAACTGATCGTCGATTCGCCAAATTGATTGAACTTGCGAATTCAATGCGATTGTTGCTGGATCAATTGTTTCAAGTGCTCGTCGCTGTCCAATGCCTGGATCTTCGGATTAGCGAGCAGGCTCGTGTAGTCACCGTCCTGAATAGCTTTGAGGATGGCCGGATCACTCAAGATGGCTTGGATTTGCGGGTCGGATTGCAAGCTCATGATCGACTGCATCATCGCCGGATCCTGAGCCAAACGCAGTTGCTGTTGCTGAACGTCGCGGTTTACGGCCTCGTCGCGCGCCGACGGTTTGCCTGACACATCGGTCGGATTCGAGACGTCGGCGCTATAAACGATCCGAAGGATGTTCGACTGCGCGACATGCACAGTGCCGATGCTGGGCGAGAGCACTGTGTATACGCCATTCTCTATGCTCTGGATGTCGCCAGTGATGCGACTGCCGTCTTTGAGCTCGATCGTCGGTGACGCCAGCACGCCCGAGGCGACGCCGAGCAACGCAGCAGCGAAACACACTTCGAGCAACATCTTCATCGGATCACTCTTATCTATCGTCTTCACCACTCATCCTACTCTTGGCGAAGGAAAGGCGAACGATTTGGAGCCGCACGCCGATGCTTGCCTATCCATTCGACGATCTGCGCGACAGTAGTTAGGTCTCTACGAGTGGTCCGAGCGGAATCGATCGGCGTCAACTCTCTTCCTCGAATGCCTTTTTATCGAGTTCTCGCTACTTTCGAGATCACTGGAATACGCGCGAATAGAGAGCGATTCCCGTTGCCGCGCTCCACCCGAACCATGCGCCAAAAAGGGACCGCTGAACAAGACCATAAACTGGTTTCAAATGGGCCCATACATCGCCGCCGCGATCAAAAACCGCCAGGTTTGCAACGATTGCGATCCATCGAGTACCGCTCCGATCAGTGAAATCCGAGCAAGTAACAAATTTTCAGGGTCACGTCGGAGTGACAGCCATAATGCGACCGGCGCCTGATATCCGATGAGCTGCGCTGGACCGAAAATGTTATGCAGCGGATGTGGATATGCAAAGATCCCAACGCCTGCCGCGCACACCGCCATTGCAACAATCAAGAAGAAGGTTATCTGAGAATGTCCGGTCGCCTTCAGCAAATCTCGGATAGCGGAAGCAAACACCAGAACACAGATCGCGACTAGGCACATAAGTTTCGCGAAGGGAATTTGAACAGGCGAGCCAACTTCACCTATTTCACTGACGGTTTGACGAACCTGGCTGTAATCAGGCACAAAAGCTGAAAGTACGACTATGCCGACGGCGAACAAAACCGCTGCCATGACGCCGAATGCGGCGCGCGCTTTGAAAGCCATAGAGATACCCGCTGAAATTTAGGATACGGATTGAGCCAGCTTTGCATCGCCTCCGTCAATCCGCTCGCAGGTGGGACATTTTCGGAACATTGCCGTCAATAATTTTCATTCATTCCGATGACCTCTATGGATAAATGAGGCGAAGGTTCGATCAGTCATCGGCAAACAGCTTGGACGGAACAGATCTTCTTCATTATGAAACTCCGACTATCAGTTGACTTCGCGACTTAGCGTGAGTGGATCACAAATCAAAAAAAGACGCCACCAATGCTATCGGGGTGACGTCCTGCGAGTCGCCGCCAGTGTAAGGCAACCAGTCCAAATCGTTCGACTTGCGGGAATAGTTAGTTGGCACGGCGCCACTTGTTTCACGTCGATAAGAGCCTCACCCCATCTTCGAATGGTTGCTAGGTCCACTAAGGCAACAGCTCCACTCCGAATTGCCTGACGATTAACGCAAACAATCCGAAGCACACACAGGTAATGGCGACGCACGCCAGCAGGCTCAACCAAAAACCGAGGCGCGGTAGCAGGATGGGGAAGGCGAGAAACATGGGCAACGTCGGCACGACGTACCAAAATGTATACCAAGCGTGATTTGCTATCTTCGATTCGGATTGGCGTTCAACGTGCAGCCAAATCAACACAAGCACCGTGACGAGCGGCAAAGCGGCCACGAAACCGCCGAGCTTGTCGCTTCGTTTGGCCAATTCGGAGACGATGACGACAACGGCAGCTGTGATCAGGTACTTCGTCGCTATCCACCACGTTGTCATTTCGTATCACCAAGGCTTGTTGGGTCAAGCTCTATCTCGTTACATGCAGATCGGTTCGACGATCCAACGTTCAACCCTTCGGGACGACGATCCGCATCGCATCGATCGCGACAGCGCGAAGTCGCGATCGACTCAATCTACACCTGATTGGTTAACGTTTTGCGTATGCGATCTGCATGGTCTTCACTTCCTTGCCGCCATGCGTTTCGTACCAATCGAATGTGTAGTGCGTGTCATCCACGACGTGCATGACTTCGCGCACCGGGAACTTGGTCCCAG
Organism: Rudaea sp.; assembly: GCA_040002515.1. Taxonomy (GTDB): domain Bacteria; phylum Pseudomonadota; class Gammaproteobacteria; order Xanthomonadales; family Rhodanobacteraceae; genus Rudaea. Next base: position 4,789 of record JBDUEI010000120.1, read on the forward strand.
GCTTCATGTGATCGTCCATCTCGGTGCGGAAGGTGTAACTCTTGCTGGCCGCGTCATAGGTTCCCCATGCGATCGACATGCCCGTCGAACCGCTGTCGATCCATGTGTTGAAGAATTTGCCGGCAGTGTTGTCGAAGCCCATCAGGCCCTCACCGTTGAACGTCTCGCCTGCGAAACTGCCCTCGAAATTCGTCCTTACGTAGCGTCCGCCAAACAGCGATTCGATGTGCGCTTTGCCCTCGCTTTTCTGAGGTGGCGCTTTCGGGTCCATGTACATCGAGGTCGTGACGTTCCAATCGCCGACGAAGAATGCCAGCTGTTTGTGCTGCGGCCTCACTTCGCCGGCGCGTTGCATGGCATCCATCATGGCCGTCTGTTCTTTGCTCATCTGCGGCTGCTTGGTTTCTTCGGCAGAGACAGCCAAGCAGCCAGCGAAGAGTGCGCCGGTCAGCGTTACCATGTGCAACGTCTGTATCGTTTTCATCGATTTGTCCCGTGGGTTGAGAAGGGAAGGCAAAAGCATCGAGCGCCGCCGGTATCGTCCGTCCTGCATCGATCGGCGTCAACTTCCGCGCATCTCTTTAAGTTAAAGGGATTCTAGAAGCGCGCCGGCGTCCCCACGCCGGCTCGCTGGTCGCGTCATTTGAAATGAACGAGACATAATAAAAGTAGACGTCTGACGGCCGACGCGATATCCGGCAAATCCGCCACGTGATAGGTTGTGCTTATTCGCGGTTTACGCACGAGCATGGAGCACACCGTGGCGGAAAAAATCCAAAATTCGTCTCCATCGAAAACCGCGCTGTTGCTGAAACTGTCGATCGCGTTCGTTTTTCTGATCGTGATGATTGTCTGGCAGCAGTATTACTTTCGCGCTATCGATGACGTCGACGCGAGCGGAATGACGCTGTGGAATGGTCCAACGATCATCTTGATCGGGATCGGCATCGTGGCGAGTGTCGTTTCGCTGTGGCGAATCGTCCAACGGCGTCGCGATCGTTCGTGAGCTGCGCCGAAGCCGGACGAATCGCCAGCGCGTCGATGACTTCCTGTCGCATCGGTTGCGCGGGTTGGTCGTTGCCGAAGTCGTTCTCGGCCGCGTTCCCGCGCGATGGGTCGCATCTGGAACGTTATTCCTCGGTGTTCGATTGTGTGGAGATCAATTCATCGTTTTATCGATCGCATATGCCGCAGACGTATGCGCGTTGGTCCGCGTCGGTGCCGGCTCGCTTCCGATTCTCGGTGAAGCTTCCTCGCGCGATCACGCACGAGGCGAGATTGAAAAGTCCCGGCAAATTGCTCGATCGGTTTTTCGGTGAAGTCGAACCCCTCGGCAAAAAGCTCGGGTGCGTACTCGTGCAATTGCCGCCGAGTCTCGCGTTCGATCGCGCCGTCGTGCACCGCGCGCTCAAGGCGATACGCGCCAGAACCGACAAGAGCATCGTCGTCGAGCCGCGTCACGCGACGTGGTTCGCTACGGATGCGAATGAAATGCTCACGGAATACGCCATCGGCAGAGTCGCTGCGGACCCGGCCATGGTGCCGCTGGCCGCGCAGCCTGGTGGCGATCCGGCGTTCGTTTACTTCCGATGGCATGGAAGTCCAAAAATATACTATTCGAACTACGATGCCGCCCGTTTGCGCTCGCTCGCCAAGGACTTGCGGAACGCGCAGAAATCCGCGCGAGAAGTGTGGTGCGTGTTCGACAACACCACGCTCGGTTTTGCCACGGGCAACGCGCTGGAGCTGCGGCGATACATGCGACGCGCGTAATTCGGCGGATTTGCCCTGTCTTTTTTTCGGCCGGAATACCTTGCTTCGCCGGATCGCCGTCCCCACAATTCAGTGATACGAGCTAGGTGAAACCATGGCCACCGGTTGGGCAGGCGACAACGCCGTCAACGATCAGATCGACGCCACCATCAAGGATGCGATCGAGCGTGCACGCGCGCGTGCACCGAAAGGTCCGAGTCTTACGCATTGTGAGGAGTGCGGCGTCGCGATACCGGAGCGTCGCCGCAAAGCCATCGTCGGCGTGCGTCTGTGTGTGCCGTGCCAGACCGAACACGACAAGCAAGACGCCGCGTTCAGCGGTTACAACCGTCGCGGCAGCAAGGACAGCCAGTTGCGCTGATAGGGTTCACGCTGCGGCATTGCGCAAGCTCTCGATATCGAGTTTTTTCATCTTGAGAAGTGCCTGCATCGCTGCGCGCGATTTTGCGGGATCTGGATTGCTCAGCAGTTCCGGAAGGGATGTCGGAATGATCTGCCACGACAAACCGAATTTGTCCTTGAGCCAACCGCATCGCTGCGCGGCCGGATTGCCACCCTCCGATAATTTGTCCCAGTAATAGTCGATCTCTTTCTGCGTCTGGCAGTTGACGACGAACGATACGGCTTCCGTGAATTTGAAATGCGGTCCGCCATTGAGCGCCGTGAACTTTTGGCCGTCCAGTTCGAAAGCGACCGTCATCGCGGCGCCTTCCTGCTGGCCTGATGCTTTTGCCGAGTCGCCGCTGTAACGCGTTGTCGACGTGATCTTCGAATTTTCGAAGATCGATACGTAAAACACAGCCGCGTCTTCGGCTTGCTTATCGAACCAGAGAAACGGCGTGATGCGTCGGATGACCGATGTCATGAGAGATCGCCTTTTGATAAACGGTGAAATTTTACTGTACCCGTTCTGAACGCGACGGGCGCCGTTCATGTGGCAGTCGGAGTGCTGAATGGGGATGAACCGATGCAGTATCCAGTTAATGAGCGTTGGATATCGGCGGGCTATTCTGCGCCGAGTTGTTATCAAGATGTAAAAAACCGGGAGCCTATATGTCAAGGAAAGGTTATCGCTCACACACACGTATTTCATCGGCCGCTGCACTTCGCTACGCACCTCTGGCGCTCGCACTTGGCTTTGCCATCTCATCGCATGCGTCGAATATCGTGGTCGATAGCCCAGACGCGATCAGTGAAGTTGGCAAATGTACGATCGTCGATGCCGTGGCTGCACTCAACACGCAGGCCGCCGTTAACGGTTGCATTGCCGGCGACGGAAACAATGACACGATCGACCTCACCGGTTTTGCGGTACCTACGACGATTTCGTTGACTCAGGCCGCACCCAGTTCTGGCTACGCATTGCCGCTCTTGAACAAAGCCACGTTCCGCGGTGCACTCGGTAACGGAACGCCTTTGGTAACCATAGAACGCAGCACCGTGACCGGCACGGCCAACTTCGGATTGATCCAATCGAACTATGCGCTTGCTCTCTACGGACTGACGCTGACCAACGGCGCATCCGGGACGTATGTCGGTGGTGCGGTTGTCGCGGGCGGCACGCTGACCATCGGAAACTGCGTGATCAGCAACAATACCTCTGATAGTGCCGGCGGCGGGATTGCCGCATCCGGCGCATTGACCATCGACCACTCGATCATCACGGGCAACACCGCTGGGAACGCGGGCGGCGGAATCGAGGCCGGCGCGACGACCTCGGTCTACGATTCGTTGATCAGCAACAACATGACATTGTCCTCGACGGGAAGTGGAGGCGGAGGCGTATTCGCATCCTCGACTTTCCGTGCGCACAACACGACGTTCTCTGGGAACACCTCTGCATCGGGTGGCGGTGCGATTTTTGGATCGGCCGCCGTCAATCTGAACGATTCGACAATCAACGGTAACAAGGCCCAAAACGGGCCGGGCGGAGGAATCGGTGGCGACAGTATCAATCTGTCCGAATCGACGGTCACCGGTAACTCGGCCACCGGCGCCGGTGGCGCGGTGCAGGCCGATATGTTCACGGCCACGTATTCGACGATCGCGCAGAATTCCTCTACGTCCATGTCGGGCGGCGGAGCCGATTTCACGAGCGGTGCCGATGCGCAAGGGTCCATCCTTTACGGCAATACACCCGACGATCTAAGTACGTCATCTACTTTGGCGCTGGGCGGCAACTTGAATCTGGTCGGCACCAGCGCGGTCGCGACACCTTCCGACACGATCTCATGCAACCCCATGCTCGCCACACTCGCCAACAACGGCGGCCCCACCCTAACCATGGCCCTGCAAACCGGTTCTTGCGCGATCGACGCCGCCGCGAGCACACCGAGCGACACCAGCGATCAACGGGGTTTCTCCCGACCTGCCATCGTCAGCACCAATGCCGATATCGGTGCTTACGAATTCGGCGCCAGCGATCCGGACAAGATTTTCGCGGACGGTTTCGATGGTTGATGCGTTAGGAGATCGCGCGTGGTGCGCGATCTCCGCTTCTTGCGCGACCAGCTTTAATTTACATCACCACTTTCGCGATTCGCCGCCAACTGCGTTAACCTGATGTCCCTGCACGCGGTGAACGGCATGAAGCAACGCACGTCTTTCGGTCAGCACACACTCGATCGCACGTATTTCGTTTCGCCGGACATTTTCGAGCGCGAACACGACCGTATTTTCTTCCGCTCGTGGCTGCTTGCCGGACATATTTCGCAGGTTCCCGAACCGGGCGCGTATTTCCTTTTCGAATTGCAGAACGAAAGCGTGATCGTCGTGCGTGACGGCTCAGGTCAAATCCGCGCGTTCCACAATCATTGCCGGCATCGCGGGAGTCGACTATGTCGCGAGGCGACCGGAAGTCTCGGCAGCGCGATCGTGTGCCCGTACCACGCCTGGACGTACGGACTCGACGGCGTTCTGCGCAACGTACCCGCGATGACTGAAGTGCCTGGCTTCGATGCCGCGGACTTTCCGCTGCACGCCGTCGCGCTACACGAATGGGAAGGTTTTCTGTTCGTGAATTTCGACAAACTTCCCGTGCCGTTCGACGATGCGCTGCCTGGACTGGCCGGTCGATTCAAACCTTGGCACGTGTCGGAACTGCGCGCGGCCGAGCGCAGGATTTACGACGTCGACGCGAACTGGAAAATGTTCGTGCACAATTTCAGCGAGTGCTATCACTGCCCGCTGGCGCATCCGCAACTGAACAAGCTCACGCCGTTCCGTAATTCCGAAAACGACCTCGACGAGGGGCCCGTGCTCGGCGGCCCGATGTGGATGAGCAATCGCCAGGGCAGCATGACCACGACCGGTGAACGCTGCGCGCCGCCACTGCCGGGCTTGAACGACGAAGAACGCGCACGAGTGTATTATTATACTTTGTTTCCCGGTGCGTTTCTCTCTTTCCATCCGGATTATGTGATGGTACACCGGCTCGTTCCGCTGGCGATCGACCGCACGCGCATCGTGTGCGAATGGTATTTTCATCCCGATGCGATTCAGGCACCGGGGTTCGATCCGTCGCCAGCCGTGGATTTCTGGGACACCACGAATCGCCAGGATTGGGACTTGTGCGTCAACGCCTATCGCGGTGTGGTTTCGCGCGCGTGGGAGGCCGGTCCGTATTCGGAATTGGAAAGCCAACTCGCTGCGTTCGACCGTCAATATCTGGCCGTCATAAACGCCGACCCGGCGCAGAAATTATCGCCCGTGCGCAGCGCTTAAACTTGCCCGCACGCCATATGCCATTCGTACACCTGGACGTCTAGCCGTCCGGAACCTAAGATCGTTAGTCGTTCGCATTCAGGAGTTCACGTGACCAGATCGCTTGCCGCCGCCGTCATCCTTTCGCTCGCATCGTCGGCGTTCGCCGAAAAATCCGCTGCGCCCACGTTCGATCCGAAGCGCATGTCCGACGAGGACAAAACGCTGTCGTCCGATGCATTCGAAGGCCGCGGGCCGGACACGGCCGGCGAAGTCAAAACCGTCGACTATGTGATCCGGCAACTGCAGGAAGCCGGATTGCAACCGGGCGGCGATCTCAAGGACGGAAAGCGTGCATGGACCCAGGCCGTGCCGCTCACGCGCGCGGAATTCGCCGGCACGCCGAAGCTGTCGATCGACGAGGCCGGCACACCGCGCGCACTGACGCAAGGCGACGAAATTTCCGTACGCGCCTCGATGGATGGCGAAAAATCGATCGCACTGAAGAACGTGCCGCTCGTGTTCTGCGGTTACGGCGTCAAAGCCCCCGAGCGTACCTGGGACGATTTCAAAGGCGTCGATCTCAAGGGCAAGATCATGGTCGTCCTCGTCAACGATCCGGATTTCGAAACCGGTCAAGGCGATTTCGGTGGCAAGGCGATGACTTACTACGGCCGCTGGACCTACAAATACGAGGAAGGCGCACGGCAAGGTGCGGCCGGCGTATTCGTCATTCACGAAACGGCGCCCGCCGCTTACGGCTGGGCCACGGTGCGCAACTCCAATACCAACGCGATGTTCGACATAGTGCTCAGCGATCCGAAATCCGTGCACACACCGGTCGAAGCGTGGATTCAGCGCGATCTGGCCGTGGAGCTGTTCAAGAAAGCCGGGCTCGACTTCGAAGCACTGAAGAAACAGGCCCAAACGCGCGAGTTCAAACCGGTCGTGCTCAAGAACGAAACGTTTTCCGCGGAGTTCGCCGTGGACACCAAAGTCATCACGTCGCACAACATCGTCGGCCGCGTCGAGGGCAGCAAACGGCCGGACGAAGAAGTGATCTACAGTGCGCACTGGGACCATCTCGGCATCGGTCCGCCGGATGCAAAAGGCGACAAAATATACAATGGCGCCATCGACAACGCGACCGGCACCGTCGCGCTGATCGAACTCGGTCGCGCGTTCGCGCACGGGCCGAAGCCGGAACGTTCGATCGTCTTCCTCAACGTCACTGCCGAAGAGAAAGGTCTGCTCGGTTCGGAATACTACGCGACGAATCCCATCTATCCGCTGGCCAAGACCGTGGCGGCGATCAATATGGATTCGCTCGACCCGATCGGCCCGGCCCATAATTTTTCGCAATCCGGCAGCGCCAAATCCGATTTGCTCGACCTGCTCGTCGCCCAGGCCAAAGTCGGTGGACTGGAATTTTCCGCCGACACGCATCCGGAAAGCGGCAGCTTCTTTCGTTCGGATCATTTCTCTTTCGCCAAGCGTGGCGTTCCGGCGCTGTCGTTCGAATCGGGCGACGATCTCGTCAACGGCGGCAAGGCCGCCGGCGAAGCCAAGCGCAAGGAATACATCGAAAAGCATTACCACCAGCCGTCCGACGAATGGCAGGCGAACTGGACGTTCGCCGGCATGGCGCACGATTTGGGCATTCTCTATCGCGTCGGCAGTGAACTAGCCAATTCCGACAAATGGCCCAACTGGTCGAAAGATTCCGAGTTCCGCGCGCTTCGCGATGCAACGGCTGCGGAAAGAAAATGAGGCGTGTTCGATTGAGCAAACGCTCACAACGACGCATCGTAGGAACATGAATTTGTATCGGTGACATTTGGCACACGTCGATTGAGAAAAAAAACGGCCCGCGCATGCACGGGCCGTTTTTTTGCGTATTACTTTCGCTTATTCGACCTTCAGATTTTTGGCCATGCTGAGGTGATGCTCGACGACCGGATCGGTCTTCTTGATGAACGTACGCAGCTCTTCAGTCGATACCGTAGCTTGTGAAGACTTCAAAAGATCATCCATCTTCTGATGATCGCTCTGCATGGCGTCGACATACGCGCGATCAAACTCCGCGCCTTGCAGGCCGCTCAGTTTGTCGCGCAGCGCCGCGTGCTCGGTGTCCAGCGTTTTCGGAACCGGAATGTTTTCATGCGCGGCGATCGTGGCGAGTTCCTTGTTGTTCGCGGTGTGTGCGGTCACCATCTGCGCGGCGAATTTTTTCACGTCGGCCGACTTCGCATTCTTCTCCGCCACCTTGCTCAATTCCACTTCCGCCATACCGCCTTGCGCTGCCTTGGTAACGAACGTTGCGTCCGGTCCGTCGCCGGCTTGTGCGGGCATGTTGGTGGTTTTGGTCTGCGCGTGTGCAGCGAAGGCGAACGGAATGGCCAGTAACGCGACCCGAGAAATTCCTTTCATGATGTACTCCTTTGTCGATGGGTGAATGTGCGTCGGATTTCTGCACGGCGCATGCCACTCGGACAATACGGCGCCGTCCGAATCGCTTCGCGAAATTTTCCGGCTGTCGTGCACTTCGCAAGATTTCGAAATTTCTGCGGTGCAAGCTGCATAGAATCGCTCGCGCATCGCACTTAGAGAGGCGCCAGAAACGGTTAATCCTTGGCACGCTACTTGGACTTGTCCTTCACGCGCATATGGATTGCGCAGGGATGGAAATGGATTTCCCA
>JBDUEI010000121.1:0-8451 GCA_040002515.1 Rudaea sp.
TCGAATGAAAGCCGCCGCGTTCGCGTATTCGTCGACGGCGTTCCCGATGCTGACCGGTACGCTCGTCACCGCGGCCGGTTTCCTGCCGATCGCAACGGCCAAATCGGGTACGGGCGAATACACACGCTCGTTGTTTCAAGTCGTCACGATTGCGCTATTGATTTCTTGGTTCGCCGCCGTGGTGCTGATCCCGTTTCTGGGCAACGCGCTGTTGCCCGATCCGAATGCCGCACCGAAACCGCGCGGCGCGATCGCCAGCTGGTTCTGGGTTTTGCGCAAACGCGTGACGAACCGATTGCCCGCCCGCTGGCGTAACGGCAATCAGCGCCGCGAGCCGGGCGTGCATCACGATCCTTACGCCACGCCGTTCTATAGCCGTTTCCGCGCACTCGTGGCCTGGTGCGTTAATCGCCGCAAGACCGTCATCGCGTCGACCGTGCTGATGTTCGTGCTCGCCTTGTTCGGATTCGGTTTCATTCAACAGCAATTCTTTCCGGATTCGACGCGTCTGGAATTGCTCGTCGATCTAAAACTCGCCGAAGGTTCGTCGCTGACCGCGACGCAGGAACAAGCGAAAAAACTCGAGAGCTGGCTCGCGAAACGAACCGAGCTGGAAAACTACGTCAGCTACATCGGCACCGGCGCGCCGCGATTTTATCTGCCGCTCGATCAGCAATTGCCGCAGGCGAGTTTCGCGGAGTTCGTGCTGCTCACCAAGAGTCTCGAGGATCGCGAAAAACTTCGCGACGATCTTCTCAACCTGTTCGATTCGGATTTCAGCGAATTGCGCGCGCGCGTGCTGCGCCTGGAGAACGGTCCGCCGGTCGGCTATCCGGTCCAGTTCCGCGTTTCGGGTGCGGATATTCCGACGATTCGCGCGATCGCCGCCAAAGTCGCCGATACGATGCGACAAAATCCACATGTGCGCAATGTGAACCCGGACTGGGAAGAGCCGAGCAAATCGGTGCGGCTGAGCATCGACCAGGAACGCGCGCGCGTGCTCGGCGTGAGTTCGGAAGACCTCGCCAATTTCCTGCAGAGTTCGTTGTCCGGCGTGCCCGTCACGTATTACCGCGAACGCGATCAGCTCATCGAGATTTCGCTGCGCGGTCCGCCGCAGGAGCGCGCGCAATTGTCGTTGCTGCAGAATCTCGCGGTACCGACGGCGTCCGGCCATTCGGTGCCGTTGCGGCAGATCGCCGATGTGCAGTACGGCTTCGAAGACGGCATCATCTGGCGCCGCGATCGGCTGCCGACGATCACGGTCCGCGCCGATATCGCGGGCACTTTGACGGCCGACACGATCACCTCGCAAATCCTGCCGACGCTGTCGGCGATCCGCGCCGAACTTCCGCCGGGCTATCGCATCGAAACCGGTGGCGCGGTGGAAGAAAGTGCGAAGGGCCAGACTTCGGTCAATGCGGGCATGCCGCTTTTCATCCTCGTCGTATTCACGGTGCTGATGATCCAGTTGCGCAGTTTCCAGCGCGTCTTGCTCGTCGTGATGACCGCGCCGCTGGGATTGATCGGCGTGACCGCGTTTCTGCTGCTGTTCAACGTGCCGTTCGGATTCGTCGCGATGCTCGGCACGATCGCGCTCTTGGGCATGATCATGCGCAACTCGGTGATCCTCGTCGATCAGATCGAACAGGACATCGGCGCCGGACACGCGCCGTGGAATGCGGTGGTTGATGCAACCGTTCGGCGCTTCCGGCCCATCGTACTCACCGCACTGGCGGCGATCCTGGCGATGATTCCGCTGACCCGCAGCGCATTCTATGGACCGATGGCGGTGGCGATCATGGGCGGATTGTTCGTCGCCACGGGATTGACTCTGCTGTTTCTGCCCGCACTGTACGCAGCGTGGTTCAGGATTCCGCGCCATGAAGAATTGTTCACCGACAACGCGAGCGGCCATGTACCGACCACGACTCGACTGGCTTGATCGCGCGCCTGGCGCGGATGCGCGACGCGCCGGAAAGGTTTGGATGACTTCCGGCACTTCGGTACAACGCCCGGATCAAGCGATCTTACGATTGCCGCACGGCCTCGGAACTCTTATCCTTTCCGGTCTTTTCTCCGCATCGCTGTCCGCTGCGAACCTCACTGGATCAACTGAATCATGTCGCTGAATATCGAACTTGCGCGTCACAACATGATCGAGCAGCAGGTGCGTCCGTGGGAAGTGCTCGACAGCCGCGTGCTCGAATCGTTGAGCGCGATCCGGCGCGAGGATTTCGTGCCGCAGGCGCAGCGCAATCTGGCGTTCGCCGATGTCGATCTTCCGCTCGGCCATGGCGAGGTGATGTTGCGTCCGGTTCTGGAAGGACGTCTGCTGCAGGCCGCCGCGCCGACGCGCGAGGAAAACGTGCTCGAAATCGGCACCGGAGCGGGCTTCCTGACCGCGTGCCTGGCGCGTCTGGCAGGCAGCGTCGTCAGCCTCGAACAGCACGAGGATTTCGCCGACGCGGCACGCACGCGACTGCATGCGGCCAATGTTCGCAACGCCAGGATTGAGGCGACCGACGCGGTGCGCAGCTTCGCGACAAAAGAAACCTTCAATGTGATGGTTGTCACTGGCGCAGTACACGCGCTGCCGCAACACTGGCGCGACTGGATCAAGCCGGGCGGACGCATCATCGCCTTCGTCGGCGATTCGCCGGCGCAATGCGCGGTGATGTATACGCGCGAAGGCGACGCGTGGAACGAGCAGACGCTGTTCGAAACCGATCTGCCGTATCTGCGCCATGCGGAACCGCCGCGGCTTTTCGCGCTCTGAACATGCCGATGACGGCGCTGGAATTCATGCTTCGAGGAAAAAGTAAAATGTATAAAACTATATTATTTGCCGCGCTCGTATCGGCGATCGCTAGCGCTTCGAATCGTGCCGTTGCCGAAGATCTGATGCAGATGTATCAGCAAGCGCACGGATCGGATCCGACACTGGCCATCGCCGACTCGACCCGCAACGCGATCGGCCAGAACGTGCCGGAAGCGCGCGCCGCGCTGTTGCCGCAGATCGCCGCGTCGCTGGCGTATCTGCACGACGACAACGTCAGCCGCAGCCAGAGTCCTTATCTGGTCAACGATCCGAATAATCCGGCCAGTGTCGGCAATTATGTATTGTTGCCGTTCACCGGCGCCAACAACACGCATTCTCGGCCTGCGCAGGCGACCGTATCCCAATCGATCTTCAACTGGGGCAATATCGAGCGCTTGCGTCAGGCCCGCGAACAGGCCGCCAGCTCCGACAGCGATTACGATTCGGCCGCGCAGGATCTGATGGTACGCACGTCGACCGCGTACTTCGGCGTACTCACCGCCGAAGATCAATTGAAATTCGCGCAGCTCAACGAGAAATCGCTGCTCAAGCAACTCGATCAGGCCGAACAGCGTTATGAAGTCGGTCTGTCGGCGATCACCGACGTGCACGTCGCACGCGCGCAGCACGATGCGGCGGTGGCGCAAGTGATCACCGCGCAGAACTCCGTCGATACGGCGCGCGAGTCGCTGGTGCAGATCACCGGCAAGGAATTCGGCGATCTGAAAAAGCTGCGCGAACAGCTGCCGCTGGAAAAACCGCAGCCCGATCAGGTGCAGGCGTGGGTCGATCTGGCCAACGCGCATAGCCCGCAGATCGCATCGCGGCAACATTCGTATGACGCAGCCGATCACTTCGTCGGCGCGCAGCGCGCCGGGCATTACCCGACGCTGTCGGCGTCGCTGGTGCGCACCGATACGCCGTCGTGGGGTAGCACGCAGTCGATGGTTCCAGGATTGGAGGATTCGGGCCAATTCCACACCAACGGCATCGTCGGCGATACGACGATCGGCGTGACACTGTCCGTGCCGATCTTCACCGGCGGACTGGTCACGGCGCAAACGCGTCAGGCCGCTTTCCAGCGCGATACGGCGCAGGACAATCTCGAACTGACGCGCCGTACTGTTTTCGCCAACACGCGTAATTCGTATCGCGCTGTCATCGCCGGCATCAGCGAAGTAGAAGCGACACGCCAGGCCGTGGTATCCGCGCAAAGTGGACTGGATGCCACGCAGGCGGGTTTCGAAGTCGGTACGAAAACGATTCTCGACGTGTTGACCAGCCAGAGCACATTGCTGAATGCGCAAAGTGCGTATTCGCAGGCTCGCCATCAGTTCGTGCTGAGCGGTTTGCAGCTGAAGGATGCCGCCGGCGTGCTCGAAGTGAAGGACATCGAAGCGGTCAACGCATTGCTCGAATGACAGTGTCGTATCAGATGAAAAAAAGAGCGCTCGATGCGCTCTTTTTTTTGCTCTGAGGAAACCGACGGCGCGATGAATCGCGTTCGAAGGGTGACGCAATTTGTCAGTGCGAGACCTGCGGCGGCAACGGCTGCAGACCGAGCGCGCCGAATGTCTGCTGATCCAGTTCGATCCAGAATGCAACGGACGATTTTCCCTCGACGATATGCGCCGGTCCGACGCGATGCACGTGAATGCCGAAATTGCGCGCGATCCGTTCGACGCCGGGTGAGCTGAACGTGATGAGCCGTTTGGCGCCATGACGAAACGCCATGTCGCAAACCGCTTTCAGCAGTTGCCGGAATCGCTCGGCGGCTTCTTCGCGCGAGGTCAAATCGCCGTGCACCAGCTGCGTCGTGTAGCGCGACAATTCCCACACGTCCGGCGATGTCGGCAACGGCTGATTGCCCATCAGATGCGGGAACAATGTGCCGAGTAAATACGCGCCGCTGGTGGGTAGCAGCCGCGCGCAGCCGCATATCCGTCCCTCGCCATCTTTCACCATCACGTAGAGGGTGTCCGGATGATCGAACTCGTCGCGCTCCGCGCCGACCTGCGCGATCGGCAAGTCCCAACCCAGATGCTCGACGAATACTTTGTATCGATACATTGCCAGCTCGGCTTCGATACCTGCCGCGAGCTGCCCCCGATTCCCCGCTACGATCGTCAACATTCCACGGTGCCCTGTTCGCCGTGGTTCTATTGAAGGGGCACCTCGCTGAGGGTGTAACTGTCAATGTTGACAGTTAGCGATCGCGCGCGAGTCGACGATAGTGCGGTCTGGACCCCGCGTGGTGGCATTGTTAATGCAGCGAATGCAAACACATGGTGGCGTTTCCCCGGTCGTCGAAGCCCACGAAAGATTGCCATGAAACTTCCGACAGCCAGGCTTTGAGCAATTGGTTCGTTGTCGCAATACCCAGATCCGCACCTTCGACCGAGACGAACATGACATTGCTGCTGAAGCCGCCGGGGGCCAGTTGTTGCGCCGAATCGCTGGTGCTGATGTACCAGGCCCAGCCCACGCTGACCTGCGCGCTGCTGCTATCGTCCGTCCAATCGCAAAATCCCGCACAGAAGGCCGGCACCTCTTGATCGATCAGTTCGCGGCGCAGGTCATCGTCTTCGACGAGCTGACGTCTGGCAAATGTCAGGGCGCAAAATCGCGCATACGTCAGGCGTATGTAACCGCTTTCGGAGTATTCCAGAACAGCGTTGGGTTGCTGCGGCATCGACATTTGCGACACGCAATGCTCGGTTTGGAGTTGCTTTCTCCCGATTATCGGCCAAGCTGGCACAAATCCAACTGTAAGATGTTACATGCCCAGCACACTGAACTGACATGCTAATGGCCAACTGGCGAGAAGAGTACATCGAGCGACTCACCGGTCCCGTCAGCTCGGAAGGCGAAGTATTCGACCAGCTGGCTGCCATCACACGACAGATCGGATTCGAATATTGTTCGTTCGGCGTTCGTGCACCGCTGATCGGAAGCGCGCCGCAGGAGTTCTGGTGGACCACTTATCCGGAACGCTGGCAAAGCCATTATCTGGGCAACAATTATCTCGCTATCGATCCGGTCATCGATGCGACGCTGCACAGCCCATTACCCGTGGTGTGGAACGAGCGGCTCTTCGCCGGGCAGCGCGGATTCTGGGAAGACGCCCGCGCGCACGGCGTGCGGCAGGGTTGGACGGTGGCGGTGCACGGTCGTCATGGCGAGTTGGGTGTAGTGTCGCTCGCGCGATCCGGATCGCTCGGCTCCGATGAGCTGGCCGAGGTCGAAGCCAAACTGGTCTGGTTGTCGCACACCGCCAACGGCGTGATCGAAAACATGATCGCGAGCAGGAATGCGCCTGCCGTCATGCCGGTGCTCACGCAGCGCGAACGCGAGGTGTTGCGCTGGACCGCGGTCGGCAAAACATCCGACGAAATCGGCATGATTCTCGCCATTTCCGCGCGCACGGTGAACTTCCACATCACGATGGTGCTGGAGAAACTCGAAGCGGTGAACAAAACGCAGGCCGTCGCCAAAGCGGTGATTTTGGACCTGCTCTACTGAGGGAAAACCTCATAAAACCTGTCATCGATGACAGGTCCGGCGCCGGAATCGCAAACTTATAGTCACATCGCACTTCCACAGGGGAAAAGCGATGACTATCCAAACTTCCGCCGCGCGCCGCGCGGTTCTTACGTCTCTCATCACGCTGGCGTTTTTCGCTGCGCACACCGCCAGTGCGGCGCCGACGGCCAGCGGCAAAGCATTCGATCTGAATATCGAAGTCGACATTCTCGGCATTCCGCTGCTCGTGGTCACGCCGCAGGACAAAGTCGAATTCGCCAACGTAGCGATCGCCGTCGACCAGAGTCAGGTCAACCCGAGTTTGACCTTGGGCAACGCCGCCACCGTCTACCTGAGCACCGACGAATTATCCGCCGCCACGCAATGGATTCCGGGCAACAATTTTCTCGCGGTCGGATCGCGAGCCGCCGCGGTGAATGTAAATCTTTTCGCGGCCTACCCCATGGCATCGGGCGGCGCCAGCGCGGGCCTGCTTGGCATTTCCGCCACGCAGATCCAGGCTACCGCCGCCGTGACCGGTACCTGTCCGCCCGCGCCCGCCAAAACGATGATGGCGTCGAACGACGCGAATATCGTCGACGATTTCGTTTTCCACAATCAGTTCGAGATGCAAAACCTCACGCCGTCCAACACCTCCGACTTACCCGGTTTGCAGATCGTCATCGCAGGCACCTCGATCCTCAATCTTCCGGCCAATCCTTTGCCGAACGCGAGCATCGACATCGGCGGCGTCGGTCCGCTGATTCTCAACAAACAGAGCATCGTCGGCGACGGCATCACGGCGCTCGGCAGTATCGTGGATGGACTCCTGCTCGATCTGCATTTGAAACTCGGTGCCGTGAGTCTGCTCGATGCCACCGTCGACATCTCGCACGCCGAAGCATCGATCGCCTGCAACTGACGCCCACGGATCGGACGCTGATCTTCGCTGCGCAGGACGCGACGCGAAGATCAGGCGTCCGGTACGCCCGGTTTCTGCAACTCCCGTTCGATGATCGCCACCGTCCGCGCCACGCCGCCCTGTTCCTGTTCGAAGGCCCGACGCGCCGCGCCACCGGTTTGCCTGCGCAATTCCGGATCGCCGAGAAACCGGATGATCGCGCCGCCCAGCGCATCGCCATCGTCGATCTGCACCGCCGCGCCGGCATCGAGCAACGACGCGGTGATGTCCGCAAAATTAAATGTCTTCGGACCGACCACCACCGGCACGCCGAGTGCGGCTGGTTCGAGCACGTTGTGTCCGCCGATCGGCACCAGACTTCCGCCAACGAAGGCCACGTCGGATGTCGCGTAAAAACGCAAAAGCTCGCCGAGCGAATCGACCACGAAACACTGCGTATCGATCGCCGCCGTTCCGTCTTCGCTGCGCGTGCGCGTGACGAATCCGAAACTCTTGCACGCCATCGCCACGGGTTTGAAACGCTCGGGATGACGCGGCGCGATGAGCAACAGCGCATCCGGAAATTGACGCATCACTTCCGTGTGCGCCTTGAGCATCATCAGCTCTTCGCCTTCGTGCGTGCTGGCCGCGATCCACACCGGCCGCTGCGCGCCCCAATGTTGGCGAATGCTTTTGGCCTGTTCGGCGATCTCCAGCGGCACGTTCATGTCGTACTTGAGATTGCCGACGATGCCGAGCCGATCGGGTTGTGCGCCGAGTTCGCGCAAGCGTCCCGCGTCGGTCGCCGATTGCGCCGCGATGTAGCGCGCGCTCGCGACCGCGCGTTCGGCCAGCGGCCGCACCGGACCATAACCCTTGAAACTTTTTTCCGACAGCCGCGCGTTGGCGAGAATCAGTGGAATATTGTTCGACTCGCACTCGAAAAACAGATTCGGCCAGATTTCCGTTTCCATCACGACACTGACGCGTGGCCGCACGCGCTTGAGAAAACGCCGGATCGACGCGGGCAAATCGTACGGAAGATAGACATTGAACACGCGATCGCCGTACACGCGGCGCACGCGTTCGGAACCGGTCGGCGTCACCGTCGTGATCACGAACGGCGTGTTCTGATAGCGCAACATCAGCGCATCGATCAACGGCAGCGCGGCGTTGACTTCGCCCATCGACACCGCATGGATCCAGA
>JBDUEI010000122.1:0-3122 GCA_040002515.1 Rudaea sp.
AATCCGCATGCGCGCGCGATGTCGACGAAGCCGGGGAACGACGTATCGACATTCGCGCAATCGAGAATGGTGACTGGAAGGGCCGCCAGTGCGCCGGCGACGCTGAAACTCATCGCGCAGCGATGATCGCCCGCCGAATTTACCTCACCGCCGGAGAACGATCCACCTTCGATGATGGCGCCGCCTGGCTTTTCTTCAATTGAAATTCCGAGCGCATTCAAGCCAGCAGCCATCACCGAAATCCGATCGGATTCTTTCACTCGCAGTTCCGCGGCGCCGCTGACGCGCGTGGTTCCGTCGGCTACAGCAGCCGCGACGAACAGGATCGGGAATTCGTCGATCATGTCGGCGACGTATTTTTCCGGCACATCGATACCTTTCAACTTCGCCGATCGGACGACGAGATCGGTCACGCGTTCGCCGCCCACATCGCGCGCATTCGTTTCTGCAATATCGGCGCCCATCAATCGCAATACATGGATAAGACCGATGCGGCGCGAATTCATGCCGACGTCGGAAATCGTCAACTCCGAACCCGGCACGATGGTCGCCGCGACGATAAAAAATGCGGCTGACGAAACGTCGGACGGCACGGCGATATTCTTCGCGATCAAGCGATGGCCGCCTCCGAGTTTCGCCCAACCTTCGCCGAATTCTATCGGCCAGCCCAGCGCCGACAGCATGCGTTCGGTGTAATCGCGCGTCGGATGCGGTTCGATGACGTGCGTCTCTCCGTTCGCGTACAACCCCGCCAGCAGAATCGCCGACTTGACCTGAGCACTCGCGACGGGCACGTCGTAGCGGATACCGTGAATTGGCGAGCCGCCGCGAACGTGCAGCGGCGGCAATCCATTCTTCGCATCGATACGAGCACCCATCTGCGCGAGAGGATCGATGACGCGCCGCATCGGACGCTTCGACAGCGATTCGTCGCCGATCAATGTCGAATCGAACGATTGAGCCGACAACAGGCCGGCGAGCAGCCGCATTCCGGTGCCGGCGTTGCCGCAATCAATGACA
The DNA here is from genome assembly GCA_040002515.1 of Rudaea sp. GTDB lineage: Bacteria > Pseudomonadota > Gammaproteobacteria > Xanthomonadales > Rhodanobacteraceae > Rudaea. The sequence goes on from JBDUEI010000122.1 coordinate 1,021, forward strand.
CCGCTCGATCGTTTCAGTCCACGCAAGCCGACGCCGTGCACGATGCGTTCGCTGTCGCGCGGCGACTCGATGCGCACGCCCATCGCCGCGAACGCACGCGCCGTTGCGCGCGTATCTTCGCCTTCGAGAAACCCCGTGATATGCGACGTTCCTTCCGCGATCGCGGCGAGCATGATCGCGCGATGCGATATCGATTTGTCGCCCGGCACGCGCACCGTGCCGCGCAGAGGTGACGCTCGGGAACTGGTCCAGTCGACGTGGCGAACGGTCACGTCAATGCGGCCAGGAAACTCTCGTTTTCCTTGCGCGTGCCGACCGTGACGCGCAGGCATTCACCGAGGCCGTATCCACTCATCGGCCGCACGATCACGGCTTGTTCGTAGAGCGCCGCTTCGATCGGTGCCGCGTCCGTGCCGAAATCGATGAGCACGAAATTGGTCTGGGATGGCAGTACTTTCAATCCGCGATGACGCAGTTGTTCGCTCAGCCATTCGCGTTCCGACTCGTTCCACTCGGCGCAATCGCGAACGTGATCCTGATCGCGCAGTGCGGCTTCCGCTGCGGCGAGCGCGATGCCGTTGACGTTGAAAGACTCGCGCAGACTTTCCAGTATCGATGCGACTTCCGGCGAACTGATCGCATAGCCGACACGCAATCCGGCCAGCGCGTACGCTTTGGAAAACGTGCGCGTAACGATCAGATTCGGATAGCGCAAAACGAGACGCGCGGCGCTCGACAATTCCGGAACGCGCACGTATTCGTGGTAGGCCTCATCGACGACAACCAGTGTCGTCGTTGGAATCCCGGCGATGAACCTGTCGAAATCCTCGTCCGAAAACCAGGTTCCAGTCGGATTGTTGGGATTGGCGACATACACGATTCGCGTATCGGGACGGATCGCCTTGGCCATCGCACCGAGATCGTGGCCGCGCGGCATCGTCGAATCGTCTTTCGATTTCGCGGGTACGCGAATCGCTTGCGCGCCCGCCGCGACGGTCGCGATCGGAAAAACGGCGAATCCGAATTCCGAGAAAACAATCGACGTGCTCGAATCGGCAAAACACTGCGCGATCAGCATCAGCAATTCGTGCGAGCCGTTGCCAAGCGTGATTTGCGACGGATCCGCGCCGACGCGGCTTGCGATGGCCGCTTTCAGTGCGCCACCTTTCGGATCGGGATAGCGAAACACTTCTTTGATGCTCGCCTCGATCGCTTCGATGGCGCGCGGACTTGGGCCGAGCACATTTTCGTTCGAGCCGAGTTCGACGAGCGCATCGCCGAATCTCTGTCGCAACGCGGGCAAATCGTGACCCGGATCGTAAGCCCGTAACGCACGCGTCGCGGCGTTGGCGAGCTCTTTTGCATCGAAACTCACAAGACAGCCACCGGATACGAACCGAGAATCTTGATCTGCGCGGCGTGGCGTTTCAGTTCGGCCAGCGCTTTCTTCATCGGCTCGTCGTCGACGTGGCCGGCAAGGTCGATGAAGAACGCGTATTCCCATTTCGCCTGATGCGAGGGCCGCGATTCGATGCGATTCATGCTGATGCCGTGTTTGGCGAACGGATTGAGCACGTTGAACAGCGCGCCGGGCTGATCTTTGATGAACACGAGCACGGATGTCCGATCGTGGCCCGACGGCGGAAAAAACTGCCGTCCGATTACGAGGAAACGCGTCGTGTTGTCGTCGCGATCTTCGATCGGACTTACGATCACCTTGCGCAAGTTGTAGACGTGGCCGGCGGCTTCGCCCGCGATCGCTGCCGCGTCATCCGCGTTGCGCGCACGGCGCGCGGCTTCGGCATTGCTCGATACCGCGATCTTCTCGGCTTTCGGCAAATTCGCGCGCAGCCAGCCTTTGGTTTGCGCGAACGATTGCGGATGCGAATAAATGCGTTCGATGTCTTCGATGCGACCCGTTCGCGACAACAGATATTGGCGAACACGCAATTCGACTTCGCCGCATATCTTGAGTTGCGACGTCAAAAACATATCGAGCGTGATCTGGATCGTGCCCTGCCCCGAATTCTCGACCGGAACGACGCCGAAATCGGCGTTGCCGCTTTCGACTTCCTGAAACACTTCCTCGATCGTCGTCAACG
>JBDUEI010000123.1:0-22653 GCA_040002515.1 Rudaea sp.
GTGTTCGGTGCGCTCAACACGATGTTCGCGGCGGTCGCGACGCGTGCGCGCGAAATCGCCACGTTGCGTGCGATCGGATTCCGCGGCGTGCCCGTCGTCGTCGCAATCATGTTGGAGACGATGTTGCTCGCGTTACTCGGCGGCGCGCTCGGCGGATTGCTGGCGTGGCTGATCTTCAACGGCTACACCGCGTCGACGCTGGCCGCCGGAACTACCGGTCAGTTGATGTTCGAATTCCACGTCGCGCCCGCGGTGTTGTGGACAGGCATCAAGTGGGCATTGGCGATTGGTTTTATCGGCGGCTTGTATCCCGCACTGCGCGCAGCGCGATTGCCGGTGACGACGGCACTGAGAGAACTCTAGATAGCACGCTCGAAGTTTTTTTGAAGCTTGTCATTCCGGCGAAAGCCGGAATCCAGCGCTGCTGTTGCGAATTGCGACACCGATAATCCGCGCATCATCGATGTCGTAATGTCACAGAGCAGATTTTCTCGGCGATGCGCAGCGATCGTCGACTCACGCGAGGACGAGTCAGCGCTTCTTGGTCTTCGCCAGCGTAATCGCCGCGACGCCCGCCAGGATCACGATCATGCCGATAATATCCAGACGCGTGACCGTTTCGTCGGCGATCATTACGCCGATGAGAACGGCGACCGGCGGATTGACATACGCATAACTCGACGCGAGCGCCGGACGCGTGTTGTGCAGGATATAGATGTACGCGCTGAAGCCGAGTAGCGATCCGAACACGATGAGATATAGCAGCGCAAACAGCGCGCGCGGCGTTGGCGTCGCCGCCAGATGTTCGCCACTGAGAAGCGCGATTCCCGCAAGCGTGATGCCGCCGCAGAACATCTGCGCCGCCGCGCTCATCGCGGGTTGCGGCATGTCCTGGTGTTTGCTCCAGACCGAACCGAATGCCCAGCCGATCGCCGCGAGAACGAGCGCGGCCGCGCCGATCGGCGATCCACGCAATTCGCCGCCGAAATTGAGAACGACGACGCCCACGAAACCGACGATCAAACCAAGCGATTCGAGGCGGTTCGGCCAACTGCCGTAAAAACCGGCGAACAGCGCCATGAATAAGGCGACACCGGCGACCGCCACGGCCGCGATGCCGGACGCGACCGTCTGCTCCGCATAGCAGACCAAGCCGTTTCCCATCGCGAGCAACAGGCTGCCGGTGATGAAACAGTTCAGCCATTGCCGCGGCGTCGGTGCCGGAACGCCGCGCCAGCGCAACACGGCGAACATCAGTAATCCTGCAATCGGAAATCGGATCGCCGCCATCAGGAACGGTGGAAAACTTTCCAGCGCGATGCGGATCGCCAGATAAGTCGAGCCCCAAATTAGGTATACGCCGAGCAAGGCGATCGGGACGAGAAAACGCGGCGGCGCGCGCGCGGGAAGGTCGATGGTTGCAGCGTTGGTCATGGCATGGCGCCGCTATGCCGCGGCGCATTCCCAGCGAGGATGGAGGTGAATTTTAGCGGCGAAGCTGGTACTGCAAAAGCACCACTGCGCGTCTCTAGCGAGGTACCGCTTTACTGCGTTCGCGTTCGAGCAGCGAACGCTTGCGCTCGACGCCCCAGCGATAGCCGCCGAGCGAACCGTCTTCGCGGATGACGCGATGACACGGCACGACGACCGCTAGCCGATTGCGCCCACAGGCGTTGGCGACGGCGCGCACCGCATTCGGCTCGCCGATCTCGTTGGCGATGTCGGAATAGCTGCGCGTCTCGCCGCGCGGAATGTGCTGCAACGCTTGCCATACGCGCCATTGGAACGCCGTCGCACGAATGTCGATCGGCGGCATCGGTGCGGCAGGCGCATTCGATTCTTCCAGATCGTGATTGATGCGCGCGATCACGGCGCTCAGCCATTCGTCGCGCCCGGCATCGACGCGGTCGATCGATGCGCGTGGAAATTCTTCACGCAGGTTATTGATCAGCGCCGCATCGTCTTCGCCGAGCGAAATTTTGCAGATGCCGCGTTCGGTCGCCGCGACGAGCAGACGTCCCAGCGATGTTTCGAGCGTCGTGTAGCGAATCGCGATACCGGCACCGCCGCGCTGATAACTCGCGGGCGTCATGCCGAGCAGTTGACCGGTTTTTTCGTAGACGCGGCTGCCGGAACCGTAGCCGGCATCGTAGATGGCGTCGGTGACGCGATCGGTTTCACGCAACGCGGATTTCAGTTGTTGCAACCGCAACGATTGAGCGTATTCCGCCGGCGTGACCCCGAAGCGTTTGCGGAAAACGCGAAGCAAATGTGTAGGACTCAATCCGACCTTGGCGGCCAGTTCGTTCAAACGCGGCGGTGCATCGGCGTGGTCGATGATCAGCGCCAATGCGCGGTCGAGCGGATCGATGTCGAGCGAAGCGGGTTTCATGGTCATGGCGTTCTCCTTACGCATGCATGGTAAGGAGCTAACCGGCGCCGCACTATCCGTTTATTGCGATCAGTGTCTGACCGCGCGGTTGTCGTGGATGACGGCGTATTCGCCTTCGATGATGCGCGGCCCAGTGTCGGCCGGCGACGGCGCGCTAGCGTGCTGCGAACGCGACACAGCACGTACCACGGCGACGATGCCGCCGATCACCGCAAACGCCACGATCGCGAAGAAACCGAGCACCAAAACTCCCGCCAGCAACGCCGCGCCGACAAGCGCCAGCGCAAGCCGCATCAACGGATGTCGGGGACGATTGATCAAGCGCCAGTGCAGCATGGCGGCGGTACTCCCTGTGGCAGAATGACCGCATCCAAAAGTGGATGCGGGGAAGGGCTAGATACTCCGATGAGTGTTAGCAAAACGTTATGTCGCGTCGACGCCATCGAAGACGGAAAAGCACTCGCGGTGGACGTCGATTCGAGTACCGGCGGCTTCCCGTTGATTCTGTTGCGTAAAGGCGAATCGGTGTTCGCGTATCACAACGAATGTCCGCATGCCGGGCGCCGATTGGATTGGGCGCCGGGCAAATTCCTGATCGACGGCGGTTTCCTGATTTGCGCCTCGCACGGTGCCATGTTCGGCATCGAAACCGGACGCTGTTTTTCCGGCCCGTGCATCGGCAACGGGCTCGTGTCCGTCGCCGTGCAAGTGCGCGACGGGCAGGTTTTTCTGAGCAGCGATCTGGACTAGTCGACGCTGCGTCAATCGATTTGAACGTGCACGTCCTGATGTTCGCGCGACGACTGACATGCAAACGCATCGGACTGGCCGATGATCGATCGCGTCGGAATCCGCGTGCCGGTAACTACGGTCGGTTCGCTCAGTACGTCGAGCCGCACATGCTGCGCGCTGGCGCTGCCGGTATCGATTACGAATGCGGCGCTCGCATCGGTCGTGCCGAACATTTGCGATTGCGAATCCAGATCGACCAGTCGCACCGTTGCGCCGTGCAACGGCTGGCCGCGCAGTGTGAACGCCTGGCCGCTCACCGAGCACGCCTGGCTTTGCGATGTGGCCGAGAACAATACGAGTGCAGTCAAAAGAAGCGTTTTCATGACGATCTCCGACAATGACGTGGGTGTTGCAATCCCATCCTAGCGCGATCGTGACGCGCGAGCACGTTAAGTCAGAGCGATCACCGAAACACGACGTTGACGGAGAGCAATAGCACGACCAACATCAGTATCGTCAATGGAAGGCCGACGCGAATGAAATCGCGCGCGCGATAACCGCCGGGTCCGGCCACGATCGTCAGCACCGGATTGGCGCTTGCAATGATGTAACTGTTGGACGTCGAAATGGCGACGATCAATGCGTAGACCGCCGGGTTGCCGCCCGATGCCAACGCGATGTTGATCGCCATCGGTACCATCATCACCGCCGCACCGACGTTCGATACGACCTGTGCGAAGAACAGCGCGAGAATCGCGATGACGGCCTGCAGCGCCCAGTCGGGCCAGCTGCCGAGATAGCGCAACACTTCCTGCGCGATCCATGCGGCGGTGCCGGTGCTGTCCATCGCCCAGCCGAGCGGGATCAGGCAGGCCAGCGTGAAAATCGTTTTCCAGTTGATCGCGTGATACGCCTCTTCCATGTTCAGCACGCCGCCCAACAACATGCCGACGGCGCCGGTGAGCATGGCCACGGACAATTTCATGTCGGTGAACAGGCCGAGCAACATCGCGAGCGAGAAGAAACCGAGCGCGTGCCAGATCTTGCCGGGGCGATGTTCTTCTTTCGGGTAGTCGGTGATGATGACGATGTCGCGTTCTTCCTGCACCAGCGCCAGATCGCGCCAGAAACCGTGCAGCACGAGCGTGTCGCCGGCGCGCAATGATGTTTTGCGCAAATCTTCGCGAAATACTTCTTCGCCGCGATAGACAGCCAGAATGCTGATGCCGAAACGTTTGCGCAGACGAAGTTCGCCGACTTCTTTCTTGACGAATCGCGACGACGGCGGAACCACTGCCTCGGCAATTCCGGCGCGATTCGGATTGAACATGTCGCGAAAATTGCTCAGTCGACTTTGCACGCGCAGCAGATTGAGATTCGCGAAATCCATCATCTGTTCGCGCTTGCCGAGCGCGCCGAGCACGGTGCCGACCCAGATCATCGTGTCACCAGGCGGGGCGAGGCGCGTCTCGTCGCCGTTCTTGATCGCGAGCATCAACGGCGCACCGCGCAACGCTTCGGCTTCGCCGATACTCATGCCGACCAGCGGACTTTCGCTGGTCACCGTCAACTCGAACACTTCGCCGGCGATGCCGTAGGTTTCGGCAAAGTACGTTTCGGTACGGCCGGGCGTGACGCTCGGGCTTTCCTCGTCCGTCGGCAATAATTTGCGCGTGAATAACGCGAAATAGCCGAGTCCGGCGAGCAGCAACGGCAAGCCGATTGGCGCAATCGAAAATAGCGAGAACGGTTCGATGGTCTGTGCGCCCGGCGGCAAGTTGCGGTTCGCGTTCGCGATCAGATCGTTGAGCAGGATCAGCGGCGAATTGGAAATCATCGTCGTGTTGGTGCCGGCGAGAATGCAGAACGCCATCGGCAGCAACAATCGGCTCAACGGTACGCCGGTGCGCGCGCTGACGCGGCTGGTGACCGGCACGAACAACGCAGCCAGCGCCTGGCTTTGAATCACCGACGACATCGCGCCGGCCATCGCGTTGATCAGAAAACTCAATCGCGATTCGACACCGCTCGACAGGCGCAGGATAAAAGACGCGGCTTTGTTCAACACGCCGGTGCGATCCAGCCCCGCGCCCATGATCATCACCGCGAGCAGCGAGATGACGGCGTTACCGGCGAAGCCTTCGAACAATTGTTCGACCGGAATCAATCGCGTGATGCCGATGACGACCACGATGAGCAGCGCCACCAAGTCGGCGCGAATCCACTCCAGCACGAGCATGAGCACGGTGAAGCCGAGCAGCCCAAGCACGAGGAGCATGTCGTGAGTGAGTGTCAGGCCGGAATTCATCGGGGATATTGTTTTTGTATTTCCGGCGCGCTATGCGTCAACGACGTTCATAGACGAGATCCCAAACGCCGTGCCCAAGCCGTGTGCCGCGTTTTTCGAAATGCGTTTCGATGCGGTTCGGCGGCCGCGGCGAAAAACGCGTGGTGCCTGCCACATTGCGCCATTCCGGCACGGCGTCGAGGGTCGCGAGCATGTGCTCGGCGTATTCCTGCCAGTCCGTCGCGAGATAGAGATGTCCGCCCGCGCGCACGCGTGATGCGAGCAGCGCGATGAAGTCGGGTTGGATCAATCTCCGTTTCTGCTGACGTTTCTTCGGCCACGGGTCCGGGAAGTAGATGCGCACATCGTCCAACGAGTGTGCGCTGACGAGGCGATCGAGAACATCGACTGCGTCGTGATTATACAAACGCACATTGTGGACATTGTGCGCCGCCAGCGCGTTCATCAGCCGGCCGACACCGGGACGATGCACTTCGATGCCGATAAAATTCTTGTCCGCTTCGTTCTGCGCCGACCACAGCAGTTGCTCGCCGTTGCCGAAACCAATTTCGAGCACGAGCGGAGCGGAGCGCGCGAAAATTTTCGACACATCCGGATGTTGATTCAACGGATCGAGTCCGAACCGCGACCAATGATCCTCGAACGCGCGCTGCTGCGCCGGCGTGAACCGACCCTGGCGCAATACGAAACTGCGGATGCGACGCTGCCGCAATTCGTCCGGGCGTTGCGTTTCCGCCGTTGCCTGCATGATCAGCCGATCGTCCCATCGATGGGACTTGAAGCCGACGCATAGCGTTTGCGCGGAATACGTCCGGCACGGAACGCGGCGCGCCCGGCTTCCACTGCGCATTTCATGGCGTGGGCCATCAATACCGGATCGCGTGCACCAGCGATGGCGGTATTCATGAGCACGCCGTCGCAACCGAGCTCCATCGCGATGGCGGCGTCCGATGCCGTGCCGACGCCGGCGTCGACGATGATCGGCACTTTCGCGTTCTCCACGATCTCCAGAATATTCCAGCGATTCTGGATGCCGAGTCCCGAACCGATCGGTGCGGCCAGCGGCATTACCGCGACGCACCCGATTTCTTCGAGACGTTTGGCGAGGATGGGATCGTCACTCGTGTACACCATCACCTGAAAATTTTCGGCGACGAGTTTTTCGGCGGCCTGCAATGTCTGCACGACGTCGGGAAACAACGTTTTCTGATCGCCGAGCACTTCGAGTTTGACCAGCGAATGGCCGTTCAACAGCTCGCGTGCGAGACGACACGTACGGATCGCGTCATCGGCCGTGTAGCAGCCGGCGGTATTCGGAAGGATGGTATACCGATGCGGCGGCAATGCATCGAGCAGATTCGGCGCGTTCTTGTCCTGGCCGATGTTGCTGCGCCGGATGGCGACGGTGACGATTTGCGCACCGGCCGCTTCGGATGCGCGCCGGGTTTCGTCGAGATCCTTGAACTTACCCGTGCCGGTGAGCAAACGCGATCGATATTCACGACCGGCGATGATCAGCGGATCGTCGGTGGACTCAATTTTGTCGCGTGCTTGTGCGTTCATAAGTGGATAAGATTAAAAGTATACATTTCCAACTCAACCGCCGCCGATCGCTTCGACGATCTCGACGCGATCACCGTCGCGCAGTAAATGTTGCGCATGCGCGCTTTTCGGCACGATGTTGCGATTGATTTCCACCGCCACCGCGCGTCCTGCGTAACCGTTCGCATCGAGTAGCGCCGTGACGCTCGTGGTTTCGTCGATGTCGCTGCGGTTGCCGTTGAGAGTGATGACGAACATCTCGCTATTTTAGCCCAGCACGGCCGTCAGCGCGGGTTTATCCCCCACCAAGAAAAACGCCCGGACATGCCGGGCGTAGTTCGTATCGTTGCGATCGATCAATGACCGCGTTTCTTGTCGTCGTCTTTGTCTTTGCTGTTGTTGTTCGTGTTGCCGCGATTCTGCGGGGGCGGCGGCGGATTGTTGCGCGGCTGTGCCACCGGCTGCGGAACCACGGCGCGTTGCTGGACGGGAGCCGGCGTCGGCGCACGCATCTGCGTCTGCTGCGGCGCCGGGGTCGGCTGACGGTAAGCCGGCTGACTGGTCGAACGCGTTTCATTGGCCGGACGATGGATTTCCTGCGCCTGGTTGCCGTTGGACTGGATACGCGGATTCGGCGTATTCGCGGTCGGGCGTACGGTTTGCTGCGTGCTCACCGGCGCGCGATTGTTCTGCGCTGGCGTGCTTTCCGTCGGACGCGTGTTCTGCAACGTTCTGTTCGGCGGCACACGCGTGTTCTGGACCGACTCGCCCGTAGGACGTGTGCTGTTCGGCGCCGTGCGAGTGCTTTGCACCGACTCAGCCGTCGGGCGCGCGCTCTGAATCGGGCGACCGGTCGGACGCGCGGTTTGCGTTGCGGTGTTCGGCGTCGCACGATTGGTCTGTCCGGCATTGCCATTGAAACCGGGGCGCGCATTCTGACCATTCGTGTTCGGCGTTGCACGCGTGGTGTTGGGCATCGCGGTGCCTGCGTTCGGACGACCTTGCGCCTGATTGCCGGGCGCGGCATTGCCCGGCGCATTCGCGTTCGGATGAGCGAAGCGCGACGAATCCAGACGCTGACCTTGCGGTCCACCATTCTGCGCGCCGGCCACGCCTGCGCGGCCCGGAGCGACATTCGTCGTCGTGTTCGCCGGCGGGCGTCCATTGACGTTGCCGCGCTGCACTGCCGGCAACGCCGCGTTGCCTCGGACACCCTTCGCCGCAGGATTGCCGACGACGGTACGCGCCTGAATCGCCGGGGCTGCCGTGCGAACCGGCGCACCGCCCTGCGTCACCACGCGGACATTGTTTCCACGACCGCCGTTGGCCGCCGCGGCTGCGCCGGCACCTGCGACGGGCGCACGCATTTCACGAACACCGAGCGGCTGACCGGGATTCTTCGCGAGTACGGCTTGACGCGTCGCGAATGAAGCCACCGGCGCCGGCGGTTTGGTGGCTGCCACGATCTGGCGATTACGAATCGCCGCCGCGGGAACGGCACGGGCCGCGTTGGCGCCGGCCAGGCTCGCGCGTGTCGGCGCGACGGCGGCGAAGCCTGAAACTCGCGAGTTAGCGAACGTACGTTCGTTGACCTGAACGGCCGAAGCTCTTACCGATCGCGCACCGATGAACGCGGCCGCGGGTACCGCGACCACGGCGCCGCGCACTTCGCGGTTGGCGTAATGGATGTTTGCGTAATCGACGTGCCCACTGCGATATCCGCCGTAATAGTTGTTGACCACGGTGACATTGATGCCGCGCGAGTTGTACACGTTGACGTTCGTGAAGTAGCCGCGGCTCACGCGATACGCGGGGAAATAGACGTCGTGATAGCCCAACGGGAACCAGCCGATCGGGCCGGACGAAATACCGATGCTCACACCACCGCCGACGAAGGCGACCAGCGCGGGTGCATAAACCGGACGCACCGCGATTTCACCGGGACACCAGCCCCAACGATTGCCCACGTAGGCCCAGCGACCGTAATGGAACGGCGCGAAACCCCACGGCGATTCGTCGACCCAGCTCCAGCCGTACGAGCCGACCCAGGCCCAATGACCGGAATGGTACGGCGACCAATCGGCTTCGACATGCGTCGGATACCAGACGTTGCCGTATTCCGGCACGTCTGGCGTCCATGAACCGTAGTCGTCGAGATCTTGATAGCCGATGGTTTCTTCGGAGACATAGCGCTTGGAGGGCGCCGCATCCCAACGGCCATCGCGCTGCAGGGCGAATTGGTCGAATTCGTCTGGCTGCGGCAAATCCGCACTCTGATAATTCTGCAATTGCGGATCGCTGAAGCTCACCGACTGACCTTCGTCGATATGGAAGCGCGAGCCGCCTTCGCCGTAGACGTCGCCGCCGCCGTGCGTGACGGAGACGATCGTCGTCTGTCCATCGGGCTGCACGTCGACACGGAATTCGCCAACGCGATTGACCACGAAGGCGAGCGTCGGCGTATCGATTTCGTAGGTCTGGCCGTCATACAAACGGCGCACGCGAAGATTGAGCGTGCCTTGCGTCAGTTCGACCTGCGCGGCGTTGTCGTCGAGATTGAGAAAATCGAAACTGGACTGCTGATCCATGCGAATCGCGGCCGAGCCGATCTCAAGTTCCGCGCGAGAATTGGTATCGGTCCACAGCTTGTCGCCCGTGATCAACGGACGATTCATCTGCGCTTCGACCCAATCGTTCTCGCCGGCCGGCACGAAGCTGACCGCACCTTTGATAAATGACAGACGCGCCACGCGCGTCGGCGGATCGGCCTGATCCTGATCTTGGCCATTCGGCTGCTGATCGTCCGGCGCGGGCTGCGCCATTGCGGTGAACCCCAGTGTCACGCCGGCAATAAGCACGGCGAAACGGAATGATTTGAACATGGCGAACGCTCCTTTGCGTCACGCGGAACCGGTTTGTGTAGAAATTGATCTCAGGTATGAATCCGAACAATTGCCGCGAGGCAACTGAATAGGCCGTCCCCAGCGGACGCGCTATGCCGCCAATATAAGCGCAGCCAAGCTGAATGGCGACTAGCCACTATCGAAAGGGGCCGTGAGTGCAGGAAGTCATTCAGCGTGCGGATAGCGAACGATAGCGATTTCGCCTCAACGTCTGTTTGATGCACGCCCCACGACAACGTAAAGTAAATGTCCCGCGCGGGTGTAGTTCAATGGTAGAACTGCAGCTTCCCAAGCTGCTAACGTGGGTTCGATTCCCATCACCCGCTCAAAGCCTTCGGGCATCAATTGATTGCGGCAAATCGCGCAACAGGCTCGTGTATATTGCGGCACGTTTCAACGCCGCTTATGTGCGCTTTTTGTATCCCTCCATTTCTTCCAGCAGACGCGGCATGCCTGATCCCATCACTCACGATCTCATCGTCATCGGATGGCGCGAACGATTGACGCTGCCGGCTCTCGGTCTGCTCGCGATGAAGGCGAAGATCGATACCGGTGCGCGCACCTCGGCGCTGCATGTGTCTTCGCTCGAAGAAATCCACCGCGATGGCGAAACGTGGTTGCGCTTTGCGGTCGATACGCTGCGTCATCGCGCGCCGCCGACGGTGTGCGAGGCCAAGGCGACGGATCGGCGCAACGTGACGGATTCCGGCGGCAACACGGCCACGCGCTGGTTCATTCGTACGACGGTCGGTCTGGCGGGTCAGCTTTTCGACGCGGAAATCAATCTGACCGATCGTGGCAATATGATGTTTCCGATGTTGGTCGGCCGCACCGCGATCAGCGGACGATTTATCGTCAATCCGAGTCAATCGTATTTGCACGGCCGGCGGCGCAGCCGTGTCGAGCCAGCGGAGCGCACATGAAGATCGCGATTTTGTCGCGCAACACGAAACTGTATTCGACGGCGCGTCTCGTCGAAGCCGCGCGCGCGCGCGGGCATCGTGTGCGCGTGCTGGATCCGTTGCGTTGCTACATGCGCATCGAGCCGAGCAAATTCGCCGTGCACTACAAGGGGCGGGCGTTGGCTGATTATGACGCGGTGATTCCGCGCGTCGGCGCCTCGATCACGTTTTACGGCACAGCGGTGTTGCGCCAGTTCGAGATGATGGGCGTTTATACGCCTAATTCGTCGGATGCGATTTTGCGTGCGCGCGACAAGTTGCGTTGTCTGCAACTTCTTGCGCGCGAAGGGCTCGGCTTGCCGACGACGGTGTTCGGCGACAATCCCGACGACACCGCCGATTTGCTGGCCATGCTCGGCGAACCGCCGCACGTCATCAAGCTCGTCGAGGGATCGCAGGGGCAGGGTGTGTTGCTCGCGGAAAAACGGTCGGCCTCGCAGAGTGTGATCGAGGCGTTTCGCGGGCTGTACGCGAACTTTCTGGTCCAGGAATTCATTCGCGAAGCGCGCGGCGCGGATATCCGTTGTTTTGTGGTCGGCGGGAAAGTCGTTGCATCGATGCGACGTCAGGCGCGGGCCGGCGAGTTCCGTTCCAATCTGCACCGCGGCGGCTCGGCGACGACGATCCAGCTCAGTGCCGCCGAGACCGATACGGCTCTCCACGCCGCGCGTGTGATGGGGCTGAATATCGCCGGTGTCGATCTGCTGCGCTCCAAGCGCGGGCCGCTCGTATTGGAGGTCAATTCCTCGCCGGGCCTGGAAGGCATCGAGAGCACGACGGGCATGGATATCGCCGGTGAAATCGTCGAATATCTGGCCCGCCGCGTCAGCAAACGCCGGGCCGCGGCGAAGGCCTGAAAACCGCTTGCGTTGCGCTCGGCGGCGCGGCAATATACGAAATCATTCGTTGACGGTGACCTCATGAGCCCACGCCGCAGCCCAGAAACGCCCTGGCCGACCGACGTCGAACTGCAGATCCTGCAGGTGTTGTGGCAAGGCGGTCCATCCACCGTTCGCGAGGTCCACGAAACACTCTATGCCGGCGAAGGCGCTGGCTACACGACGGCGCTGAAGATGCTGCAGATCATGCACGCCAAAGGCCTGGTCGAGCGCGACGATTCACAACGCGCACATGTATACAAAGCCGGCATCACCAAGCAGCGCACGCAGAAGCGCTACATGGCCGACATGGTGCAGCGGCTGTTCAACGGCTCGGCTTCACAGATGGTGCTGCACGCGCTGGGAAGTCATCCGCCGGCATCGCGCGAAGAACTCAAAGAAATTCGCACGCTGTTGAGCAAGATCGAATCAGGGGACTGATCATGAATTTGCCTCAGGGTTTCATCGGCATTGTCGATGTGTTCGGCACGGTGCTGCTGCACTTCGTCTGGCAAGGCGCGATCGTCGGCCTGGTCTATGCGTTGGCGCGACCGCTATCGTCGAGCATGAGCGCGCGCTATCGACTCGGCCTGAGCGCGCTGATCGTGCTCGCGTTGTGTCCGCTGGCGACATTCGCCTACCTGTGGAGTACGACTGTCGATGGTGGCGCGACGGGATCGGCGCTGCCGACGATCGGCGCGAGTGTCATGGCCGTTGCCGATCGCGCGGCGGCGCACTGGCAGTTGAGCGCGGCGTTGCCGTGGATGGTTGGCGGCTGGTCGATCGGCGTTCTCATTCTTGCGACGCGATCGTTGTGGCAATGGCGGCGCCTGGTGCGCATGGTCAGGGACGCGACCGAGCCTGCGCCTGAGTGGACCGATCGCCTGACGCGCCTGCGCGCTCGTTTCGGTTTGCGCCGCCCGGTGCGGCTGTTGTGTTCGGCGCGCGCGGTGACGCCGATGCTGATCGGTTGGATACGTCCGATCGTCCTGCTGCCGGCGAGCATGATGAGTGGATTTACGCCTGCGCAGATCGAATTGATCATCGCGCACGAACTCGGGCACGTCTGCCGTTGGGATTACGTGGCGAATCTGTTTCAGGTCGTCCTGGAAACCGTGCTTTTCTATCATCCGGTCGTGCATTGGATCTCGCACGACGTGCGCAACGCACGCGAAAGCTGCTGCGACGATCTCGTGCTCGATCTGGCCGGCGGCAATCCGTTGGTCTATGCACGCACGCTGGCGGATCTGGAAGAATTGCGTCACAACGAAGCGATCCTCGTTCCGGCGCTCGGCGCCAGCGGCGGGATATTGCTCGAACGCATTCGTCACATCGTCGGCGTGAGCGCGCAAGAACGCACGCCGCGCACGCATTCGTGGCCCATCCTGCTGATCGCCGCCGCGGTTGCGTTGCTGGCGTGGCGGCAACATCCCGCGCCGACGTTGTCCGAGACCGAAGCGATGAAGGCCGCGATCGCCAACGCGCCGGCGCAAGCCATGGCGTTGGTGAGCGGGAACGCGCAACTCGCTGCCGTGCCGACAATGCCGTCTGCCATGCCAGCGATCGCTGCGCCGAATGTCGATCGACCGTCGGCCGCAGTCGAGCCTGTTCCTGCCGAGCCCATGGCCGAGTCGATCAAAGCCGAGCCCATCAAAATCGAACAGCCGCGCGTCGCCCTCGGGCGGGTGGCGCGGCTCGATGCGGTGCGTAACGTGATCGCTCCGGCGACCATGTCGGTTGCCGCAATCCAGTTGGCCGAGCCTGAAGTCGCGCCTGCCACCGAATCTGCCGATGCCGCGATCGACGCGCGGCTTCTTTCGCCGTTGCATGTCGTGCCGCCGGTCTATCCGGAGCAGGCAATGGCCGCTCATGTCGAAGGCAATGTGGAACTGGAATTTTCGGTCAGCGCAAGCGGCACGGTATCGGATATTCGCACCGTCAAAGCGAGGCCGGCAGGAATCTTCGATGCGGCGGCCAAAGCCGCCCTGCGCGAATGGCGGTTTGCCCCGACGGCCAGCGCTGGCCGGCACACGCAGAATTTCAAATTTGCGTTGCGCGGCGGCACCGAGGACAAATGCCAGCAGACCACGGGAAGCATGATTTGCCGCCGTCCCGGCGAGTAAGTTTGCGCGTGCCCATTGAGGAGATGGCAGTTAACGAAACGAAATGAACGATTTAACGCCATTTTAATCGGGTGCCTCCTAGTATCGACCGTACTGTAAGTTCTGCTCGACACTCCTAAGGTCAGGTCAGGTGACAGGCAGATTACGGTAATCGGGGCAGTAGCTTTAGGCCCAAGCGAGGTGTGTTCCCCCAATGACACCTCCTTGGGCCTTTTTATTTTGCCGCCGTCATGTGCTCGCCACGCGCGAGTGCCGCGCCGGAACTCCTGGCGCCCTTCGCTGTTCTTAACCTTGCGTTTCCCTGCCATTCATCTGCATTCCGTCGTCACGAGTATCCTGCGGTTATGAGAATTCTTGTCATTGAAGACAACAGCGACATCGCCGCCAACATTGGCGACTACCTCGAAGATAAAGGACACGTCGTGGATTTCGCCGGCGACGGCGTGACGGGTTTGCATCTGGCCGTCGTCCACGATTTCGATGCGCTCGTCCTCGACCTCACCCTGCCCGGCATGGATGGTCTGGAACTCTGCAAGAAGTTGCGTCAGGAAGCGCGCCGCCAGACACCCGTGCTGATGCTTACCGCGCGCGATGCGCTCGATCAAAAACTCACCGGCTTCGACTCCGGCGCCGATGATTACATGGTCAAACCCTTCGCGCTGCAGGAACTCGAAGCGCGATTGACCGTGCTCGCCCGGCGCGGCAAAGGTCTGCAAAGCCGCGTGTTGCAAGTGGCCGATCTCACGTACAACCTCGATACACTCGTCGTCACGCGCGGCGGAAAATCGATCCAGCTCAATCCGATCGGCTTGAAGCTTTTGCAACATCTGATGGAATCCAGTCCGTCGGTGGTCACACGACAGGATCTGGAAACGCGCGTGTGGGGCGAAGAATTGCCGGATAGCGATTCGTTGCGTGTACATATCCACGGATTGCGCGCGGCCATCGACAAACCGTTCGACAAGCCGCTGATCCAGACGCGCCACGGCATCGGCTATCGCATGGTCGATCCAGAAGCCGCCGTGGTCTAGACCGTCTCGTCGTGGCGGGGATTCATTACCGACGCAGGCTTCGCAGCCGCATCATCATCTCGTTCGCCCTGTTCGGCTTGAGCCTGACGGCGCTGTTCGCATGTGCGGCGATTTATCTTCGCGAGCGCCTCGAAGACCAGCTCGTCAACAACAATCTCGAGCGTGAGGTCAGGAAGTTCGTCGACTTCAAGCGCGAGAATCCGGATCCCGACGCGAAGTGGTTTCTCAGCGACTACGACCTCGATATCAAAGGCAAGAATTATTTCGCGAACGTGCCGTTCTCGCGACAAAAATACAACTCCGGCGTCTACGACATCCAGGAACTCGGCACCGAAGGAAAGATGCGGCCTTACAAACTCGCCGTTTTCAAAGACGACAACTACTGGGCGTTTCTGCGTTTCGACATGAGCCAGCAAAAGCTCAACGAACGCCAGCTGCTGACCGCGCTGATCACTTCAGCGATCGCGTTTGCAATCCTGTCTCTGGTCATCGGTCGCTGGCTGTCGTCGCGCGTGATGAGTCCGGTGACCGATCTGGCGCGCCGCGTCCAGGAGATGGGCCGCACCGGCAAACCCGAATCACTCGCCTCGCATTTCGCCGACGACGAAGTCGGCCAACTTGCCGCCGCACTCGATAATTATTCCGACAAACTCACCGCATTGGTCGAACGCGATCGGGAATTCAACGCCGATGTCAGCCACGAATTGCGCACGCCGCTGGCCGTGATCGCGACGACGACCGAGCTGCTGCTCGGCAGCGATATCACCGACAAAGTGCGCGAGCGCCTCAAGCGCATCGAACGCGCCTCGAAGCAATCCAACGAATTGACCAACGCGTTGCTGCTGCTGTCGCGCAGCGAACGCTCCGCACCGATCGACGGCGAGACGACGGCCGTGGCAAAAGTCGCCGAGCAGGTCATCGATGTGTACCGCTCGCATCTCGGGCGTAAACCGATCGAAGTCAAACTCGTGGTCGAGGAAGATATCGAAGTGGTTGCGCCGTCATCGGTCGTGGCCGTCGCCTTCGGCAACCTCATCGGCAACGCATTCAAATACACGCAGCAAGGCGAAGTGATCGTGACAATCGGCGCCGGACGCGGCAAAGTCACCGTTGAAGATACGGGACCTGGCATCAAGGCCGAAGACGCCGACAAACTTTTCGAGCGCGGCATCCGCGGCGAAAGCTCCGGCGGCAGCAAAGGTGCGGGCTTGGGTCTGGCAATAGTACGGCGTCTGTGCGAACTCTACGATTGGCGCGTGTCGCTCGCGCCGCGCCCGCACATCGGTACGGTCGCCACGCTCGATTTTCGTCTACGCAATTAAACCAGTTCGAGCCACGCGTTTTTCATCGCCGTCGTTCCGTCGAACAATCCAAAAAATAGTTTTTGAATCTGCCCGGTGATCGGTCCCGGTTTGCCGCCGCCGACGGGTTTTCCATCGACAGATCGGATCGGCGTGATTTCCGCCGCCGTACCGCACATGAAAAGTTCGTCGCACAGATAAAGATATTCGCGCGGAATATCGCGTTCGATGACGTCGATGCCCGCATCGCGTGCGAGCTTGATGATCGTGTCGCGCGTGATGCCGTTGAGTAGCGCGGCGCTGATCGGCGACGTGTGCAGCGCGCCTTCAAAAACGAGGAACAGATTTTCGCCCGCGCCTTCGCTCAGCAATCCCGTTGACGCGAGCGCGATGCCTTCACCAAATCCGAGGCGGCGCGCTTCGCGTGCCACGAGCTGACCCGATAGATAATTTCCGCCCGCTTTTGCACCGGCCGGAATCGTGTTCGGCGCAAAACGCTGCCAACTCGATACGCACGCATCGATCCCGGCTTCGATTACACCTTCGCCGAGATACGGACCCATGTTCCATGCGGCGACCGCCACGTCGGTTGGCGTTTCCGCCGACAACCCGAATCCGCCGAGACCGCGGAACGCGACCGGCCGCAGATACGCGCGATCGAGCTGGTTCGCGCGAATCACATCGCGCGACGCCTGCGCAAGTTGCTCGAGTGAATACGGAATCGTCATGTCGTAAATCTTGGCCGAGTTGAACAGCCGCTTGAGATGGTCCGTCAGCCGGAAAATCGCCTGGCCTTTCGGCGTCGGATAACTGCGTATTCCTTCGAACACGGACGAACCGTAATGCAGCGCGTGCGCCATGACGTGCGTGGTCGCTTCAGCCCACGGCTTGATCGAACCGTTGTGCCAGATGTGCGAGGGATATTGTTGAGACATGGACGGCGTTTCCTGCGCGATGCGAACGCGCAGGGTAGCGGCAACTCACGTCGTTTGAAAGTGGGTTGCGCCAATATTCGGTGGAATGACACGCCCGTTCTCAACGTTGACGAGCTTGCCACCGAACGCGGCGACATCATCCGAATCATGCGTGATGACGAGCATCGGAATTGCGGCGTCTCGCGCGGCCTGTATCAATTCGGTTCGCAGCTGACCGCGCAATTCCGTATCCAGCGCCGAAAACGGTTCGTCGAGTAACAGAAGGTGAGGTTTGCACGCCAGCGCGCGCGCAAGGGCGACACGCTGTTGCTGACCGCCGGACAATTCGAGCGGGAAAGCATCGCCAAACCGTTCGAGATGCATGCGCGCCACGATGGCGCGAACCTCTTCGTCGATCGCATTTCGGTTCCACCAGCCGCGCCGGCGGCCAAATGCGACATTTTGCAAAACTGTCAAATGTGGAAAAAGCGCATATTCTTGAAAAACAAAACCGATATCACGCTTGCGCGCTGGCACATCGATGGATTTCGCACTATCGAAAAGCGTCCGCTCGTTGAGCGCGATGTGCCCGGAATCGGGTCGAAGCAATCCCGCAATCGCCTGCAAGGTCAGTGTTTTGCCCGCACCGGACGGCCCGTACATGACGGTAACGTCGGCATCGCTTTCAAATTGGATCGAGAGCTGGAATTCGCGCCGATCCGCACGAATACGCTTATCGATCGCGACCGCTATCCGCGTCATGTCAGCGTCATCCGCTGCGTGCGCTGAAGAAGTCTGGCTGCAATGAGCAGAACAACTACCGCCGTCACCAGCGAGACGATGACGAGTGCATTGGCGCGCGCGTCGTCACCGGCCATCACCGCATCGTAGATCGCCAGCGACAACGTTTGGGTGCGACCGGGCAGGCTTCCGGCGACCATCAAGGTTGCGCCGAATTCACCCATCGCGCGCGCGAAAGCGAGCAAAGCCCCGGCGAGTACGCCACGCCATGCGAGTGGAAACGTGACGCGAAAGAATACTTCCGATTCTGACGCGCCCAAAGTACGCGCGGCGTTTTCGAGCTGCGCATCGACGTCGGAAAAAGCCGCACGCGCCGCGCGGAGGGTCAGCGGAAACGCCGCCACTGCGGCGGCGATGACGGCACCTTGCCACGTGAAGATGAGGCTGATGCCGAAATCGCGCATCAGCCACGCGCCGAAAAAACCGTTGTGTCCCAGCACCACGAGCAGGTAGTAGCCGAGCACGGTCGGCGGTAATACGAGCGGCAACGTGAGCAACGATTCGACGACATCGCGCGCGAATGTGCGACGGCGCCCGAGAAATTTAGCAACCGCGATGCCGACAATCGACGCGAACACGGTCGCAAGCGTTGCGACCTTCAACGTTAGCAGGAGTGGGACGATTGCCTCCGACAACATCATTTACGGCGCACTGAAACCGTAGCGCGACAGGATCGCTCGACCGTCCGCCGATTCGACGTAGTCGACAAATCCCTTGGCGAGATCGACCTGTTTCGACGCACGCGTCACCGCGATCGGATAGCGCACTTGCGTCGACGTCGGCACTGTCATCGCAACGCGCACCTTGTCTTTTTGCGTCTGCGCATCCGTTGCGTAGACGAATCCGGCTTGCGCCTCGTCGCGTGCGACGTAATCGAGCGCCTGGCGCACGTTCTGCGTCGGCACGATTTGCGATTGCAATTTTTCCCACCCATCGGCGGACGTGAGCGCTTCTTTCGCATAACGACCTGCCGGAACGGAGTCCGGATTCCCGATGGCGATGTGTGGATAGTCCGCAGCGGAAAGATCGTTCAACGAATTCGGTGATTTTGCCGATAGCCCGACGATCAGCACGAGCGTGTTGCCGGCGAAGTCCTTTCGCGTCAACGTGTCGACCAGGTTCGATTGCGCCGCGCGATCCATCGTCGCCTCGTCGGCGCTCGCAAAAACGTCGGCCGGCGCGCCTTGTTCGATCTGTTTTAGCAATACGTCGGACGCCGCAAAATTCAATACGATTTTATCGCCCGGATGTTTCACTTCGTACGCCTTGCCGATTTCAGCGAACGCGTTCGAGAGACTGGCGGCAGCCGAAACGACAAGATCGGCCGCGCTGGCGTGAAACGGTGCGGCCGCCAAAATCATCGCTGAAATGACGATGGAACGCGCGATCCTGTGCATGCCGAATTCCCGTCGATGTGGTCACACGACTATATCGCGCAACGCGGTATGTGGCTATGCGCCGGGTGGTGAATGGGTGAGCCGATGCAGGGCGGCGAGTTCCGTGGCGGCGGCGGTTTGCGACTTCGCTTCCACGCGCCGGTACAGCGCCAGAACGCGATGGCCCGTCATCGTCAATTTCGCGCCACCGCCCTGGCCTCCGCCCTTGCTCGCGACGACGAGTGGCGATTTGAAACTCGTGTTGAGATCCTCGACCAGTTGCCAGGCGCGCTTATAGCTCATGTTCAGCGCGCGGCCGGCGGCGGCGATCGAACCGAGCGTCGCAATGCCGTCGAGCAGATCGGCTTTGCCCGGACCGAACGCGCGACCGTTTCGAAGCGCCAACCGCAGCCGCAATGCAGAGCGGGTTTTCGGCGGCGTCATCGCGTCAGTTCGATGGGCGCAGGCGTTCGTGAATCGCCAGCGTCGCGCGCGCGCGGTTCAACGTATAAAAGTGGATTCCGGGCGCGCCGCCGGCTATGAGCTTTCGGCACAAGTCTGTCACGACATCGGCGCCGAATTCACGAATGGCATCGGCATCGTCGCGGAACGCTTCGAGACGTTTTGCAATCCAGCGCGGAATTTCGGCACCGCACATGTCGGAAAAACGGCGCAGTTGCGAATACTGCGAGATCGGCATGATACCCGGCGTGATCGGCACATCGATGCCATGTTTCCGTGCGTCGTCGACGAACCGAAAATACGCGTCGGCATTGAAGAAATATTGCGTTATCGCGCCATCTGCGCCGGCTTTCACTTTTGCCGCGAAGTTTTTCATGTCGGAGTGCGCGTCGCCCGCTTGTGGATGCATTTCCGGATAGCAGGCGACTTCGATATGGAAATAGCCGTCGAACTCCTGGCGGATGAATTCGACGAGATCGCTGGCGTAACGCAAATCGCCGTACGTCGCCATGCCGGAAGGCAAATCGCCGCGCAGCGCAACGATGCGTTTGCAGCCCATCGATTTGTACGTGTCGAGCAGCGAGCGAATCTCCGCGCGCGTTCCGCCGACACAGGACAAATGCGGCGCGGCATCGAGGGCATGATCGTCGCGTAACTTCTGCACCGTTTCGGGTGTGTAATTCAACGTCGAGCCGCCGGCGCCGAAGGTGACGCTCACGTAGTCGGGTTTCAAAGCCTTCAGTTTAGGCACCGACGCTTCGAGCGTTGCACGCTGTTCGTCGGTCTTCGGCGGGAAGAATTCAAAAGAAATCGGGATCAACGGCGTCGCCTCGCGGAGTAGGGCGTGCGAGGTTCGTTGACGCTCGTCGCTGCCCGGAATGGATTGACGATTTGTAGGCCGTCGAAATCACGGCCGTGCTGAAAATCTTCGCTGTAGAGAACGTCGGCGCCCGCCGCAACTGCTGCAGCGACAATGACCGAATCCCACCAGGGAAAATAGTGCCGCTCATGAATAGCTGCGGCCTCCACGATGAGAGAGGGTGTAATCGTTACTGGATCGTACTTCGCCCAGGCAGCGATCACGCGTGCAGCCGAAGCGGGCGACACCGCCGACGATAACTTTCGCGTGGTGACACTGTAAAACTCCATCATCACCTGCGTACTGATGCGAAACGAACCATCGAGAATGCAGCGGTCGACGAGATCCGTCGCGATCGCCTGCTTACGGCTTTCGTTTGTGTCGAACCGGTAAACCAGGACGTTGGTGTCGAAGAAGCACTTCACGGTCGTAGATTTCTTCGCGAGTCCATTTTTTTCCGCCACTGCTGGGCCGATCTTTAGCGACGATGTCATCCATCAAGCGGATTAGGTCGCGAGCCCGATCTTCATCGCCGGCCCGCGCGTAATTCGCCAGATGTTCACGAACAATCGCATTGACCGACGTGTTTTCCCGAGCCGCGCGCTGTCGCGCCTTGATCAAGAGCTCATCGTCGATGGTAAGGGTAATATTGGCCACGACACTGATCCTGTGCATATATACACAGGATCAGTGTAACACGGATCAATAGCGGTAATGTTCCGGCTTGTACGGTCCGTTCACATCGACGCCGAGATACGCCGCCTGATCCGCCGTGAGCGTGGTCAGCTTCACGCCAATTTTTTCCAGGTGCAGACGCGCGACTTCCTCGTCGAGTTTCTTCGGCAGGCGATAGACAGTTTTCTCGTACGTGTCTTTATTCGCCCACAGATCAATCTGCGCCAACGTCTGGTTCGAGAATGAATTGGACATCACGAAACTCGGATGTCCCGTCGCGCAACCCAGATTGACCAGACGACCCTCGGCGAGCAGGAAGATCGCGTTGCCGTTCGGAAAAATATACTTGTCCACTTGCGGCTTGATGTTGACGTGCTTCACGCCCGCCAACGACTTCAGCGCATCGACCTGGATCTCGTTATCGAAGTGGCCGATATTGCAGACGATGGCCTGATCCTTCATCGATTTCAGATGATCGATCGTCAGCACGTCTTTGTTGCCCGTGGTGGTGACATAAATGTCGCCGCGACCGAGCGATGCTTCGACGGTGTTCACTTCAAAACCTTCCATCGCCGCCTGCAGCGCATTGATCGGATCGATCTCCGTCACGATCACGCGCGCGCCGTACGCACGCAACGAATGCGCGGAACCTTTGCCGACGTCGCCATAACCGCAAACCACGGCGACTTTGCCCGCGAGCATCACGTCCATCGCCCGCTTCAAACCATCGGCCAGCGATTCGCGGCAGCCGTACAAATTGTCGAACTTCGATTTCGTCACCGAATCGTTGACGTTGATCGCAGGCACCAGCAACTTGCCCTGTTCGGCGATCTGATAGAGGCGATGCACGCCGGTGGTCGTTTCTTCGGAAACACCTTTCCAGTCCTTGACCACGCCCGTCCAGAAACCCGGTCGTTCTTTCGCGACGCGCTTCAATAGATTCTTGATGACCTGTTCTTCGTGCGATGAAGAAGCCGACTCGACCCACGTGTCGCCTTGTTCGAGTTCGTAACCTTTGTGGATCAGCAACGTCACATCGCCGCCGTCGTCGACGACAAGCTGTGGACCTTTGTTGCCGGGGAACGTGACCGCGTCCATCGTGCAGTCCCAATATTCTTCGAGCGACTCGCCTTTCCACGCGAACACCGGCGTGCCGGTCGTGGCGATGGCGGCGGCGGCGTGATCCTGCGTCGAGAAAATATTGCACGAAGCCCAGCGCACATCGGCGCCGATGTCCTTCAGTGTTTCGATCAGCACTGCGGTCTGGATCGTCATGTGCAGCGATCCGGTGACGCGCACGCCTTTCAGCGGCTGCTTGGTGGCGTACTGTTTGCGGATCGACATCAGACCCGGCATCTCGTGCTCGGCGATATCGATTTCCTTGCGTCCCCAGT
>JBDUEI010000124.1:0-22819 GCA_040002515.1 Rudaea sp.
CCGCGTGCTCGGGTGCGATGGCGATGGGCAAGGCCGCGCAATCCAGCGAAGCACTGCGCATCGTCGCCCGCCAAATCGATGCGACATATCGCAGATGACGGAAGGCGTGGATACGGCCTATCGAAACTGTCGAAACAGAAACGTCAGGCAAACCGCTCGAAAGCGAACGGTTCGATCAGCGGATGTGCGTTTCCTTTGATCATCGCCAGCAAGATGTCGCCGCCTAACGCGCTGTAGGTTATTCCGTTGCCGCCGTAGGCCATCGCGAACAACACGCGCGGACCCCACTCGGCATGCGGACCGAAATACGGTAGGCCGTCGGGTGTTTCCGCGAAGGTTCCACCCCAGGAAAACGTCGGAAGTAACGGCAATTCGGGAAAGAGTTTTCGTGTACGTTTCATCAACGTTCCGACTTTTTTCTCGACCCGTGCATCGCGACGTGCGGGAATGTCGATGGCGTCGTCTTCGCCGCCGACGAGCAGTCGAGCGTCGGCGGTCGATCGCACATAGATATAAGGCCGTGCCGATTCCCACAGCAGCGTTTTCGACCACGTCCCCAATTTTTTTGCCCCGATCGGATCGGTGACGAAGGCATAGCTGCTGCGATTTTTCGCCACGCTTGCGCTCAGCCATTTCTGGCTTGCATATCCGGCCGCAAAAACGAGATGCTTTGCACGTACCGAAACTCCTGAATCGGTTTTCGCCACGACGCTGCGCGTTCGAGACTGCACCCATTCGATGTGCGTCCGATCGAAAATGCGCACGCCACGGCTTGCCAGGCTATCCAGCAAACGCGATGTCATCCGATACGGATCGACCTGCGCGGCCACGCGCGTCAGTAGCGCGCATGGCGACTTGATGCCGAATCGATCGTCGACGTCGCCGCGCGCAAGCCATTGCACCGGAAGCCGGCATTGCCGACGCGCCGCGAACTCGTCGCTCAGACGTCTTTCGTGAAATCGACTGCTCGCCAGATACAGGCTTTGTTTCATGGCGAAATCGACATCGCCGATTTCGCTTGCCACGCCTTTCAGCATCGATATCGCATCAGCGCACGAGCGATAAACCAGCGACGCGGTTTCCATACCATACCGCTTGGCGAGGTCCACGAGCGGCGTGTCGATTTCGTACTGCAGCAACGCCGTACTAGCCGCGGTACTGCCCCACGCGACGTCGCGCTCGTCGACGACGACGACATCGAGTCCATCGTTGCACAGCGATCGCGCGATCAATGCGCCCGTGATTCCGGCGCCGACGATCAGCACATCGCATGTGCAGTCCGATTCCAGGCGCGGAAATGCAGACATCAATCCGTTCTTGATGGCCCAGAAGGGATAACCGCTTTTCAAGTCCACTATTTTTCTCCGTGTCCGAGCGCGATTTTTGTCAGATGTCGTTTGGCGCCGGGTTCAGTCGACGCCATCACTGAACATCGGCCGATCGCTCTTGATCGGTGCGATGGCTACGTTGCAGCGACAACAGCACGAAGGCAATCGCCAACACCGCGTAGGCTGCCGCGAACGGCACAACCAATTGCCGCATCGATGCGCTTAGCGTCCACGGAAAATACAGTGCGCCGTTCGGTTCGGCGGAATGAATGATGCCGAACATCGTCAACGCCGCGCCCAGCACGGCGATGGCCGACGCGCGCAAGAACCGTCTGTCGATCAGTGCGACGACCAGACTCGCCCACACCATCGACGTGATGATGAATCCGTTGCCCACCATCACGATCACGGCCAGCTCCGGCAGACCCTGATCGGCATTCGCGTACAGCTCACCGAAGTGTTGCGGCGACACGATGCCTGGATCGCCGAGCTTGATCGAAAGCATGCGCGCGATGGCCGGAAAAAACGCGATGACCACGGCCGGGAAGTGCTTCGCCGGCGTCGCCTCGAATGCCTGCATGGTGATCTGCATGGCGACGTAGACGAGAATCGGCGCGAGCACGGCAAGCGGAATCAGCTCGACGATATTCGACAGATAACCGAGCACGCCGCCGAGTCCGATGAAGAGTCCGGTCAGGAGTGTGTAGCCGCTGCGCGCACCCATCGCGCGGAAGGCGGGCTGTCCGATATAGGGCGTGGTTTGCGCAACGCCGCCGCACACGCCCGCGACGAGGGTGGCGACGGCTTCGGTGAGCAGGATGTCGCGCACGTTGTAGTCGTCGCCGGCCGCACGCGCGCTTTCAGTCACGTTGATTCCGCCCACAACCATGAGCAATCCGAACGGCAGGATCAGCGCGAGGTAGGGCATCGTGTAGCGCAAACCGTCGATGAAGCCCAGCGTGGGCAATGGGAGATTGAAACGCCATGTCGGCGCGGCGGGCGTGTGAAATCCCGCCAGCCAGCCGAGCGAGCCGAGTCCGTAATACAGGACCAACCCGACCAGCACCGAAAACAGCACGCCCGGCATGCGAAACGGAATTGTTCCGCGCGCCACCAGTGCGTACAGAATGATGCCGAGGCAGACCAGCCCCACCACCGGCACGCGCAGGATTTCGATCAGCGGAAAAAATCCCATCAGCACCAGCGCGATACCGGCGATCGAACCAAGCAAGCCCGCACGCGGAACCGCACGCAACACCGCAGCACCGGCAAACGACAACACGAATTTCAGCACGCCCATGATGATCATGGCGGCCATGCCGAGATGCCACGTCAATTCTGCGGCTGTTCTTTCGTCCATGCCGTTTTGTTTGAAGGCGATAAACGCAGGACCGAGCACGAGCAAACCCAATCCGATCGTCGTCGGCGCGTCGATGCCCAGTGGCATCGCGCACGCGTCGTTGCCTTTGCGCGTTGCCATTCGCGTGTAGATCAGATTTCCGACCAGTACGCCGAGTGCCGTGCCGGGAAACATCCGGCCGAAGATGATGTCGGGCGGAAAATGAAAGATGCCGATGAGTGCGCCGGCCAGAAACGCCAGGACGGAAAGATTGTCGACGGCCAGGCCGATGAAGCCGTTGATGTCGCCCGTGGTGATGCGCGGCATCGCCACGTCAGAACGCAACGTCGACGGGCTGCGTGATGCGCAGAACCGATTCGTCACCCGTGACTTTTTTCCATTCGCCGCGAATCGCCTCGATGTCGGCGCGACGCTGCGGCGAATCGTGATATACGATGAGCAACGCCTTGGAACGTTCGTGCGTGATGATTCCCCTGACCGGCGAACGCCACTGACCCGACACGTCGTACACGCTCAACCCGTCCGGAAAGCGCGTTGTCACTTCGCGATCGAGAAACGCCGTCCATCGGCTTTCCCGTTCCGCGATCGCCGTCGGTTCCGCGTTGGTGGCCGACATGCCGAAGAAAAGTTCGGTGCGTACCCAGTCCGAAGCGGTCGCTGCGTCGGACCCGTGAACGGCGGCCCGCGGCGCACACGCGGCGAGAAAAATACAAATCGACATAACACAAATACGAATTCTCATATCTCATCCGTCGGACCGGGGGAAACCGGAGTTGCTAGTATTCCCGCACGCGATGCTGCTTCGCAACACAATTCATTTTCTTTGGGAGAATAAGCATGAAACGATTCGTATGGACGGCGCGGTTCGCCGTCGTTGCCGCGGCGTCAACCGCTTCGTTTGCCGTCGCGCAACAGGCCACGCCGGGTACATCGAATCTCGATACCGTCATCGTCACCGGAACGCGCGCATCGGATCGTACCGCACTGGATTCGTCGTCGCCGATCGATATCGTCACCGCCGACGACCTGCGCGCCGCGGGCGCCGTCAACGGTGAACTCGGGCAGGCGCTGCAGAACCTTCTGCCATCGCTGAATTTTCCGCGGCAGTCGAATGCCGGCGGCGCGGACATGGTGCGCTCGGCGCAACTGCGTGGCTTGTCGCCGGATCAAGTACTCGTGTTGATCAACGGCAAGCGCGTGCACACGTCGGCGCTGGTCGAAACCGAATCCACCACGGGCCTGGGCACGACGCCGGTCGATCTGAATGCCATTCCGATTTCGTCGATCCAGCGCATCGAAGTATTGCGCGATGGCGCCGGTGCGCAATACGGGTCCGATGCGATCGCCGGCGTCATCAACATCATTCTCGACGACGCGCCGCACGGCGGCGAAATCACGACGACCTATGGGTTGTACCACACCGATTTCAAACCCACCGGCCAGACGATTACGGACGGCCAAACCGGATTCGCCAGCGCCAAGTGGGGCACTGCGATCGGCAGCGACGGCGGTTTCATTCGCGGCGGTGTCGAGGCGAACAATCACGCCGCCACCAACCGCGCGGGCTTCGATGAATTCGCCGGCGATCCGACGCCGGCCAACCTTGCGCTCGAAGGCAAGCGCAATTACGCCGCAGGCGATCCGCAACTGGAAAGTTACACGGGCTGGTTCAACGGCAGCGCACCGATTTCGAATGCGGCAACGTTCTACGCGTTCGGTACTTACAATCACCGTCATTCCACTGGCGACAATTTCTTCCGTTATCCTGACGACGCGGCCAACGTGCCATCGATATTCCCCAACGGCTATCGCCCCGAATCGCTCGGCAGCAACGATGACGTGCAAGGCTCGGCCGGCTTGAAGGGAGCTTTCGGACCCTGGTATTACGACGCGAGCGTGACCTACGGCAGCAACGATTTCGACTACGGTCTGCGCAATTCGCTCAACGCATCGCTCGGTGCGGCCAGCCCGACCTCGTTCGACACGGGTGAGTATAAATTTTCACAAACCGTCGCCAATCTGGATATCAAGCGCGATCTGGCGCTGGCCAATCGCAATTTCACGTTCGCGTTCGGCGCCGAAGCGCGTCACGAGAATTTCCAGACGAGAGCGGGCGATCCGGCATCCTACGCGATCGGTCCGATCGTCGGCGTGCCGGTCGGTGCGCAGGCCGGCACCAATCTCACGCCGGCCGACGCGGCCGATGTCTCGCGCAACGTGGAAGGCGCATACGTCGAGTTGTCCGGCAACGTCACCGACGCGCTTTTTCTCGACGCATCGGCGCGCTATGAACACTACAACGATTTCGGCGGCACGACGAACGCGAAGCTGAGCGGACGCTACGAGTTCACGCCCGCGTTCGCGCTGCGCGGCGCGGTGTCGACCAATTTTCGCGCGCCATCGTTGTCGCAGATCGGATTCGAGTCGACATCGACCGGTTACGACAACACCGGCACGCTGATCGAGTCGCGCATACTTTCGGTGAACAACCCGATCGCACGCGCGCTCGGCGCCGTGCCGTTGCGCCCGGAGAAATCGCACAACACCAGTTTCGGATTTACGACGACACCGCTCGATCGGCTCAACGTGTCGCTCGATGTCTACCGCATCGATATCGATCATCGCGTCACGTTATCCGAACAGATCGGCGGCGATGCACTCGAACAGTTCATCCAGACCCAGTTCAACGTGCCCGGTGTGCAGGCCGTCAACTTTTTCACCAACGCGGTTGATACGCGCACCGATGGCGCCGATCTGGTCGCCGACTATCGCCTGCCGCTCTACGACGGCACGTTGACCCTCACCGGATCGATCAGCCATTCCGATACGACGATCCGCGGCGTCGCGCCAACACCCGCGCAGCTCATCGCGCTGGGTGACGACAACGTGCTGTTCGGACTGCAGGCGCAAAATATCCTGACCGATGCCGCGCCACACAATCGCGACATCTTCTCGGCACGCTGGACGAATCCGAAGTGGTCGCTGCTCGGCCGGCTGACGCGTCAGGGTTCGACGACGCGCGTGTTCGATTTCGGCGGCGGATTCACGCCCACGCAAACCTATAGCGCGAAATGGCAGCTCGATGCGGAAGTGCAGTACAACTTCACCGAGCAATTGTCGCTCGCGCTCGGCGGCGTCAATCTCACGGACAATTATCCCGATCGTTCGAGCAGCGACATCAATTATTTCGGCAATTTGCCTTACGACATTATTTCGCCGATCGGCTTCAACGGCGCGTTTTACTACGCGAGGGCGCAGCTGCGGTTCTGAGGAGATTTACAGCGAGACGCGCCGCTTGCTCAGCGCCGATGTTTCAAATTCACGCCGACTCGAGTCGGCGTGAATGTGTCCGATATACGGATGCCCGTCGCATCCGCTATCCGACGATGAACGGCCGGCGCACCCATGACGCTTCTTTGCCCATTCGCCGGCACGCGCGTTGAGCCGGGCCATCGTTCAAACCAAGTCGAAACAACGGCGCCATCGCGCGCAGCGCACTTGCCGACAGTCGCGGACGGAGTTTGCGCGTGATGCCAGGCGGCAGCCGTTCTGAAGCCCACGCCGGCAACAACGCCGCGCCGGCACCGAGAAAGAGATCGCGAGATACGCCCGATAACGGCACCGGCAATTTCATCCCTCGCAGGATGTCGAGCACGGTGCGCGAGCGTTCGGTAAACGCGAGCTGCGACTGCACGCTCTCGAAATAACGGCTGACATCGTTTTCACTTCGCGGCACATCCCGCGCGCCGAGAGCTTCGGCGATGCGACGCGTTTCATCGTAGTACCGATCGGCGTCGGCCTCCGGCACGGGACCGACGTAACGGCGATAACCCTGAAGAAAACCATAGGCCTCGGTCGTATGCACCCAGGTCAGAAGTGCCGGATCCTCGGCGCGGTACGGTTCGCCGTTTTCGGTGATACCGGAAACTTTCGAATGGATGCGGCGCACTCGTTCGATCAAACGCTGCGCGTCGGCGGTTGGCGCGTAGGTGGTTGCGCCGACGAAATTCGTCGTGCGACGCAGGCGTCCGACCAGATCGTCGCGGAAATTCGAATGATCCCAGACGCCGGCGAGCGCTGCCGGATGCAACGTCTGCAACATCAGCGCACACAGGCCGCCGCTCAACATGCCGGCGAAGTCGGCGTGGATCTGCCACGTCGCGCTATCGGCGTCGAATAAACCGGAGTCGCCCGATGGGCGGTCGTAATCGATGCCGCCGGGTTCGCGCGGAAACGCGCGCAGTACCCACGTGCGCAGAGGGATCGCCAGTGCCGATTTTATGTTCTGCGGAAATCTCATGAACGCACAATCCAATTATGTGAATGTCGGTGTCTGTGTGGAGCCGTCGAAGGCCGATTTCGAGTGTGCTATCGAAAGATAGTGACGCAACATAAACGGATTGGCATGCGCCGCCTGCGAGTTCGCCGTCAGCGGCCGCGCATGTCGCAGTCGTCCGTGAAAGTTCGTTTGCTTAAGACGTGCAGCCGCACGTTTAGGAGAAAGCACGAATGCATATCAAATCAACGGTCCGGTCGCAGCGGGCGTGGCCGAACGTTTGCGTCATCGCACTGGCCTGTACTCTCGGAATGGATTCCGCCTCCGCTCTTACGGGCGGTCCGTTTGCTTATGTTCCGTCGAACGACACTGGGACGAACACGTTTTCGATCGTGAACCTGGCCACGAAACTGAAAGTGGGAAACGACGTTGTGATCGATCCGCCGGATCATCCTCAAGGAACATCGAGTGCATTCTATGGCGTTGCCGTGAGCCCCAAAACGGGCATGCTGTTCATTTCGGACGATGGTCGTAGCGAAGCGGTCTTTCAAATCGATATCAGCAAGATCGGCACGGCGACCAATCCGGTTGTGAAGTATTACAACGTCGGCAACAATCCGCACGGGATGGCGGTCGATCCGAGCGGTAAACACGTATATGTCGCTCAATTCGGTGTCAGCAACGTATCGATCATCGACACGACCGCGAACAACGATCCCAACAATCACAATGCGGGCATCAGCTCCGTCGATTTCGGTAAGCTTTCCGGAAGTAATGGAGCCCAACCGTTCGACGTCAAGCTCAACTTGGGCGGCACCGTCGCCTACGTGTCGGATGCGTCGACCAACGGGCGTGTTTGCCGATTCAACGCCGTCGCGCCGCCGGCAAGTGTGAGCGACGCGGATTGTGTCGCGGTCGGTACGGCCCCGAACAGTGGGGGCGAAAATCCGAACGCGCTAGCGGTTAGTCCGGATGGCACGCGCGTGTACGTGGTCAATCGCAATGACAATTCCATTTCCGTGCTCGATACGACGCAAGTCGATGCGACGACCCACAATCCCATCCTCACGATCGTTCGCTCGTTCAAGCTTCGCTTCGGGGGAAACGTTATTGCCGGGCCGAACGGAATCGCCATCAACCCGTCGGGCAAACGCGCCTATGTCGGCATGTCTACGGGTCACATTCTTTCGGTCGATTTGCTTCTCGCGGACAAAAATCCGCTACAGAATCCGCCGGAACCCGTCGTGCTTGACCTTACCAATCCCGCACAAATCAGCAATGTCCTCGGCGTTGCGATTTCCCCTGATGCGCAGCGCGTGGTCGCCGCCGACTTCGATACGGGTCTCTTGCATTTCGTCAATATCGTCAACGATGTCGATTCTTACGACGGCAGTGTGCCCGTCAACGCCGGACCGCGAGCCTTTGGACAATTCGCCGGACCCGACGACAGGATTTTCGTCAGCGAAATCGGCAGCACGGCCGCCGGCGGCTGAGTTTGCGAGTCAAACCGATCGTTTCACGACAACGCCGTGCCGATACTGGAGGTATCGGCACGCGTTGCGAGCGAAGCCCACATTTCGTTAATCGTCGTGACGAATCAGTAGCGGACGTGCCGCACGCGCACGACGACAAAGTTCTTACGCGCCGATATCACGCAACTTCGCACCGGACATGAGCTTGGCCTCGATGTGTTCGAGCGTCACGCCGCGCGTCTCGGGAACCAGCGCCCAGGTGAATATCAAGAACAGCACGTTCAGCGCCGCGTAGAGCCAGAACGTCGCGGCATGACCGATGCCGTTGAGCAAGGACAGGAACGTCGCGCCGACGATCATGTTGGCGATCCAGTTCGTGAACGTCGAGCAGCCGATGCCGAAGTCGCGTCCTTTCAGCGGCTGTACTTCGGAGCAGATCGTCCACACCAGCGGACCGGCCGACATCGCGAATCCGACGATGAAGACCAGCAGCATGCCCACCGCAAGCACCTGTTCGAGGTGCGTCGTGATACCCATGTTCATCAACGTTCCGACGATACCCAGGCCGAGCGCCATCACCGCGAAACCGGCATAGAGAATCGGCTTGCGGCCAATGCGATCGACGAATCCGATCGCGATGAACGTCGCGAGTACATTGGTCAATCCGACGATGGCCGTGAACCACATTTGCGCGGCCGTGTCGTAACCCAGGTCGTGGAAGATGCGCGGCGCGTAATACATCACCACGTTCATGCCCGTGAATTGCTGCACCAGTTGCAGCATGATGCCCAGCGCGACGGAACGCCGGAAATTCTTGTTCGCAAGAAATAGATGCCAGCCGACTTGCGGTGTGCGCAACGATTCTTCGATGTCCGAAGCCTCGCGCGTGACGATGACCGGATCGCCACGCAGTTTGAGAAGCACGCGCCGCGCTTCGTCGTGGCGGCCGCGCAGGATCAGCCAGCGCGGACTGTCCGGCAGAAACATCAGGCCGAACAAAAACGCCACGCCAGGCACTGCGATCACACCGAGCATCCACCGCCAGTTTCCCGAGTAGCTGAATGCGGTGTCGGAGAGAAACGCGACGAGGATGCCGATCGTGATCATCAACTGATATAGCGAGATCATTGCGCCGCGCGATTTTTCGTCGGCCACTTCGGCCAGATACAGCGGCGCGGTGAACGCGGCGATGCCGATGGCCAGACCGAGAACGAGACGCGCCACGATCAGCGTTTGCGGCGACCACGCCGCCGCGCACAACAACGATCCGAGCACGAACAACACGGCGCCGAGCACGAGACTTCGTTTTCTACCCAACGCCGACGACAGCCAGCCGGCGACGGCGGCACCAAGTGCCGCGCCGAACATCATCGCGCTGACGATCCACTCGATGCCGTGATCGTCGATCCGGAATTCAGCCTGGATGAATTGCACCGCGCCGGAAATGACGCCGATGTCGAGACCGAACATCAAACCCGCCAGCGCCGCGAGAATGCAGGTGAGCGTCGCCGTCGCGCGCAGGGGAGCGGGCGCAGCGGTTGCGGAAGTGGCATTCATGGCGTCGTCCTTTTGACTACGATCGGGCGTCATAGCACGCGGTTGGCGGCGATGACGCGTGCATACCAGTTCGCCGAATCTTTCAGCGTGCGGCGCTGGTTCTTTTCGAAATCGACGTACACCAATCCGAAACGTTGCGAAAATCCTTCGCCCCATTCGAAATTGTCGAGCAGGCTCCAGCAGTGGTACGCGCGCACCGGCACGCCATCGCGAATGGCGCGTGCCAGTTCGCGCAGATGCTTGCGCAGCCACACGATGCGTTTGGCGTCGTGCACGTGTCCGCTCGCATCGGGCCGCGTGTTGTAGGCCGCGCCGTTTTCCGTGATCTCGATCGGCACGCGTCCGATGTGCGCGGACATCGCTTTGAGGATGTCGTAAAAACCGGGCGGATCGATGTCCCAGCCGTTGTCGGTTTTCTCGTCGGGGCCGGCAGCCCAGTCGGCGTTCGTATTCAAACCGGGGATGCCGTTGCCGGCCGGGTCGTCGCGGACGATCCACGGCGAGTAATAGTTGAGTCCGACAAAATCCAGCGGCGCGCGCATCAGCGTTTCATCGCCATCGCGAATACCGAGCAGCTCGTTCATGCGATCCGGCGCGAGCACGCCGTCCGGATATTTTCCGCGCAACGGTGGATCGATGAACCATAGGTTGAGGAAACGATACCAACGTTCCGCAGCGGCTCGGTCCGCTTCGGATCGGGTCGCAGCATGCATCGGCGCGACGTCGATGACGCTACCCACCTCGAGTTTCGGATTGGCCGCCTTCAATACGCGGAACGTCATGCCTTGCGCGAGATTGACCGTGTGCGTCGCACGCAGAAAAGCCATCGGATCAGATTTTCCGGGCGCGTGCGTGCCTTGCCAATAACCGACGTGCGTGAACGTTTTCGGTTCGTTGAAAATCACCCATTGCCTGATGCGGTCGCCGAGTGCGTCGACGACGATCTGCGCGTAGTCGGCCATGCGTTGCGCGGTGTCGCGCTGCGGCCAGCCGCCGGCGTCTTCGAGTTTTTGCGGCAGATCCCAGTGGTACAGCGTGGGGAACGGACGAATATTCGCTTCGAGCAACGCATCGGTGACGAGCTTGTAGTAGTCGAGGCCTTTTGTATTCGCCGGTCCGCGGCCATCGGGTTGCACGCGCGACCACGAAATCGAGAATCGATAACTGCGCATGCCGAGTTTGCGCGCGATGGCAATGTCTTCGGCATAGCGACGATAGCTATCGCACGCGATGTCGCCGTTCGATCCGTCCTTGATCTTGCCCGGCGTGTGCGCGAAACGATCCCAGATCGATTCGCCGCGTCCATCGACATTCCACGCGCCTTCGACTTGATACGCTGCGGTCGCCGAGCCCCACAAGAAATCCTTCGGAAACGAATCGTCCGTCAGCGCCGCCGCGAGGCGTCCATGCGATAGCAGGCCGCCGCCGGACAACACCGAAGCCAGACGCAGGAACTCGCGACGCCGCATCATCCATTCTCCTGTCGATCACCGCGCAGGGCGCGCAAAAAAAGTGTCGAGTCCACCTCGGGAAGAGATAAACCGGACTCGACACCGGGCTTGGAAATGCCCGCGCTAAAAGTCGATACCGAAGTTCACGCCGAACGTGCGCGGTGCGAGGTACTGCGACGTGTAGATAAACTCGCCGCCGCTCAGCGCCGTGCGTCCGGCGTTGGTGCGCACTTTCACATCGGTGAAGTTGTCGACGTACACGCCTGTCCACCACTTGCCGCCCGGTGTCGTGTAACGCGCCGTGAGATCGCCGCGGAAATACGATTTCTGCTGATCGCCCGCGCCGAGATTAAATGTCGACAACCAGCTCGACGACTCGTAGTGCCCGCTGAAGCGCGGCGTGAGGAATCCGCCGTTGCCGAGCGTGAATTTGTGTTCGTAGATGAGCGTCGCGGAGAAATCCGGCGCGTGCGCCAGATCGTTGCCGCTGACATCCAGACAGTTGCCGATACCTGATGCCGGCGCGCACGCGGGCAAACCGCCGTAATCGTTGCTGCCCGCATAGACCAGTGTGCCGAGTTTCTTTTGCGGAATCGCGGAGAACACGAGATTGAGCCGATCCGCATCGCTCAGGATCGCCGCCACTTCGGATTCGATACCGGTGACTTTGGTCGAGCCCTGAACGTTGGAAAAACCCAAACCGTGACTGCCATCGATGAACGTGATCGGCGCGGCGAGCTGGAAGTTCTTGAAGTCTTCGTGATAGATCGCGTTGTTCCACGTAATGTGATGATCGAGAAAGGCCAGCTTGATGCCGGCTTCGTAGTTGGTCAGCGTTTCGGCGTTGTATGGAATGCCGCCATCCTGCAAGCCGCCGGATTTGTAACCGGTCGACACACTGCCGTAGATGAGTACGTTGTCGCTCAGATCGGCGTCGATGCGTCCGAGCCACGTCACTTTGCTCGCGTCGTATTTGCCATCGTTGCGCGCCGAAACCGAGAAACCCGTGTCCGGTCCCGGAATCGTGCCGGGTGCGATCGGTACTTGCGGAACATCGGGGTTGTACGCCCAGCCGTAGTTGCGGCCGCCGTTGTTTTCTTTCTTGTCGTGCGTCCAGCGCGCGCCGCCGGTGACGCGAACGCTGTCGCTCACGTGCCACGTCGCCTGACCGAAACCGGCGTACGAATTCACCGTTTCGCTGGGCTGGATGAACGAACCCTGCCACGCCACAGTCCCTTGCGGCGTGCCGTTGAAGATCGGGATGTCGAAGCGGATCGAATTATCTTCCGCCGCGTAGTACACGCCGAGGATCCAGTCGATCGCGTTGTCGCCGGTCGATTTCAAATCCAGTTCGTGACTGCTGCTGCGGTAATGCGAATAGTTGGTGCGGTCGTCCTGAAACGTCGAGCCGGTCGCGAAACTGGTCGGCACGAGTACGCCGCCGTCCTGGTCGTAATCGCTGGAGCCGTTGTATTTGCTATACCCGGCGATGTAACTGAGCATCATCGAGTCGTTCAGTGCGAAATCCATGCGGCTGCGCAGCGCGTAGGAATTGCGATCCAGATACGGCGCCGTGTCGGCGAGCGTCGACCAGAAATCCTGGCCCGCGCGTGGTTCCTGCATGAGGTTCGCGTTGGGCGTGCCGCGATCGCGGAAATATTCGAACGAGAGATTCCACGTGAACTGGCTGTTCGGCGTCCACAACGTGCTCACGCGCGCGGCGGCCTGATCCTGTGCGTTGTATTTCTGCCCGCCGGTGACGTAGATGCTCGGGTCGATCGGCTTGAAAGTAGCGAGCGTACCGCCAGAGGCGAGATACGCCGTCTGCTGGTTGGCGACCGACGGCAATTGCGAATTCGGATTTTGATAGTCGACGTAGCCATCGTGTTTTTCCTCGGCGATGGCGACGCGGAACGCGAACGTATCACTGAGCGGCACGTTGATCGCCGCGCGCGAACCGATGTGATCGTAATTTCCGAACTCGAACTGCGCGTAGCCGAACTGTTCGCCGAGCACCGGTTTGGCGGTCTGGAAATTCACCGCACCGACGGTGGAATTGCGGCCCCACAACGTGCCTTGCGGTCCGCGTAGCACTTCGACGGAATCCAGATCGAGCAACAGACTCGCGGCGGCTTCCGCGCGCGGCGTGTAGACGCCGTCGACGAACAGCGCCACTTCCGGATCGGCGTATTCGGTCTTTGCGCTGTCGTTGCCGATGCCGCGCAAGGTCAGGGTGACGACATCGTGATCGCCTTCGGTCGTCGCCGCGAAACTCGGCACGAGTTTGGTGATGTCGCTGACCGTCATCACGCGTTCCTTGTCGAGCACGTCGGGCGAAATCGCAGTGACGGCAATCGGTGTTTTCTGCAAGGGCGTTTCGCGTTTGGTCGCGGTGACCTGCACGGTATCCAGCGATTGCACTTCGCGATTCTGGCGGCTCGTGCCGGAACTGTCTGCGTCGTCGGCTGCAAAGACGGAGGACGAGGCGAGCACGGCGGCGATCGCACTCGAGAGTGCGCGATAACGGTATTTCATTGATACCCTCCCAGGTTTGTTTCGGTAACCGTCTGCCGGTTTTTATGAAGCGGGCTAGTACGGCGCGGCGCATAAATACTGCACATTGGCAGCGCTGTCAATTGGAAAATGACAACGCTGCCAATTTAGGCTAAGTTGAGTGCACTGAAGATGCGCCCAAGAGCGCACCGCGACCAGCGACACGAGGAGAGGAAAATTCGATGACGCTTCGCAACATTCTCATCGTAGGCGGCGGCACGGCTGGCTGGTTGACTGCGTGTTATCTTGCCAAAACGCTGCATGCGGCATCGCCGCAAAGTATACAAATCACCCTTGTGGAATCGGCCGACATCGGAATCCTGGGTGTGGGCGAGGGCACGTTTCCGTCGTTGCGCGGCACGCTCGCGGCCATCGGCATGGACGAGGCGCGGTTTCTGCGCGGTGCGACGGCGACCTTCAAGCAGGGTATCCGCTTCGTCGACTGGGTACGACCCCACGGCAGCCTCGGCGCCGATCATTATTTCCATCCGTTCAGCCTGCCCAGTCAGCACGACGACAGTCCGGAGCTGTTGCCATACTGGTTGCTCGGTGCCGCGCCCGGAACCGGGTTCGCCGAATCCGTGACCTTGCAGAAACGCGTCGTCGATGCGGCGCGTGCGCCGAAACGCCGCACCGATCGCGCGTATCAAGCGCGATTGAACTACGCGTATCACTTCGATGCCGTGAAGTTCGCAGCCTTGCTCGCCGAGCATGGTCGCGAATTAGGTGTGCATCATGTGATCGACACCGTCGAGGATGTCGAGCTCGACGAAAGCGGCGCCATCGCACGCGTGCTGACGCGCCAGGCCGGAGCTCTGAGCGCTGATTTGTACGTCGATTGCACGGGATTTCGCGCCGCGCTGATCGGCAAAGCGCTCGCTTCGCCGTTCAAGAGTGCCAAGGATATTTTGTTCGTCGATCGCGCCCTGGCCATGCAGGTTCCGTATTCACGGCCGGATTCGACGATTGCGTCGGCCACGATCTCCACCGCGCACGAAGCAGGCTGGACCTGGGATATCGGTCTGCAGCAACGTCGCGGCATCGGCTATGTCTACTCGACGCGACACACCAGCGACGCGCGTGCCGAGCAGGTGTTGCGCGAATACATCGGGCCTGCAGCCGATGCGCTCGAGCCGCGCATGCTGAAATTCGAAGCCGGCCACCGGCCGGTCTCGTGGCGCAAGAACTGCGTCGCCGTCGGGCTGGCGGCGGGCTTCGTCGAGCCACTCGAAGCGACCGGCATCGGCCTTATCGAAATGGCCGCCTATCTCATCGCGCACCTGTTGCCGAGCGACGGCGAAATGGATCGCACCGCACGTTTGTTCAACGAATTGATGGACGCGCGCTTCCTGCGCATTTTCGATTTCATCAAAATGCATTATGCGTTGAGCCAGCGTCGCGATTCGCCGTTCTGGATCGACAACACGAATGCCGCGAGCATTCCGGATTCGCTGCAGGATCGTCTGGCGATGTGGCGGCATCGCGCACCGCACCGTCTGGATTTCGTCACCGACGTGGAAATGTTTTTGCCGGCGAGCTGGCAATATATTTTGTACGGCATGGAATTCCGCACTGACATCGCCGCCATGCGCAGCGCATACCCAAACACGGAACGCGCACAACGCGAATTCGCGATGATCCGTTCGATGTCGCAGCACGCCATCGCTGATCTACCCGACCACCGCGCGCTGCTCGAACACGTTCTGGCTCACGGTTTTGGCGATCGCAGCGCGGCATGACCGAACGCGTTTTTGTCGGTATGTTGTTGTAGGATGACAACGCTATCAATTCGCCGTCGATCGCGTTCGGGAATCGTTGATGCCAGCAAGAATCGAAGACGTCGCGCGCATCGCCGGCGTCTCCATGAAAACCGTGTCGCGCGTGTTCAACAACGAGCCGAACGTGCGCGAGCGCATGCGTCAGCGCGTCGAGGAAGCGGCCAAATCGCTCAACTATCGGCCGAATCCGTCGGCGCGCAGTCTCGCTGGCAATCGTTCTTATTTGATCGCGCTGGTCTACGACGATCCGGCTGCGGGTTCCAGCTACATCATGGAAATCATCGTCGGCATGCTCGCCGCGTGCGAAAGTTCGCGTTACAGCGCGATGCTGCGGCCGCTCGAATATTCGCATAGCGGACACATCGCCGCCGTCGAGGATTCCATCGCGCAGTATCGGCTCGACGGTTTGATCCTGGTGCCTCCATTCGCCGACGACCTGAAACTTTTGCGCAGGCTCGACGAACTCGGCACGCGCTACGCGACGATTTCCGCGAAAGCCAACGTCGGTCACGAACGCATCGGCACCATCCTGGATGAGCGCAAGGCCGCAGCGCAGATGGTCGATCACGTCGCAGCACTCGGACATCGGCGCATCGGGCATGTCGCAGGACCGTTGCCGCATGGCGGTCGTGCATGGCGCGTGGCCGGTTATCGCGATGGGTTGCGTCGCGCCGGTATCGAATACGACGAATCGCTCGTGGTCGATGGCGGCTTCTCGTTCGAATCGGGCATCGTCGGTGCGAATCGTCTGCTCGATCTGCCCGATCCGCCAACGGCCATCTTTGCCGCGAACGACGACAGCGCCTGCGGTGTCATGCACGAAGCGTTCGAGCGCGGCATGAAAATCCCCGCCGATCTGTCGGTGATCGGTTTCGACGACACGCCGACAGCGCGGCAGGTCTGGCCGAGCCTGACCACCGTGCGCCAGCCGTGCCGCGACATGGGCCGCATCGCGGCCGAACAGTTGCTGGCATCGATCCGGGATGCGGGTTCGGGACAACTCATCCACGTTCCGTACGAATTGAAGCTGCGCAATTCCACCGGTCCGGTGCCGCAACGTCGTTTCCCCGCGCGCACGAAAACTCGCCGCTGACGATGGCGACGCCGCGCCGATGAGCGCCAGGCCCGCGCGCGATTTCTGGAACATCTGGAATTTGTGTTTCGGATTTTTCGGCATCCAGTTCGGACTCGCGCTGCAGAATTCGAATTTGAGCCGCATCTTTCAATCGCTCGGTGCGGATGTG
Source organism: Rudaea sp. (assembly GCA_040002515.1). GTDB lineage: Bacteria > Pseudomonadota > Gammaproteobacteria > Xanthomonadales > Rhodanobacteraceae > Rudaea. Next base: position 17,020 of record JBDUEI010000124.1, read on the forward strand.
GCTGCGATCCCTGTGCTGTGGATCGCAGCGCCGATGACGGGGCTGTTGGTTCAACCGGTCATCGGCTATTACTCGGATCGAACATGGAACCGATTCGGCCGTCGGCGCCCGTATCTGCTGGCCGGCGGCATCGTCGCGGCCCTCGCGCTAGTCGCCATGCCGAACGCGCCGACGTTGTTCGTCGCCGCCGGATTGCTGTGGATTCTCGATGGCGCGATCAATGTCGCGATGGGCCCGATCCGCGCGCTGATCGGCGACGCGCTTCCGCACGAACAACGCGCACGCGGCTATGCGATGCAGACCTGGTTCATCAGCGTAGGCTCGGTCATCGCGAGCGTGATGCCGTGGTGTCTGGCGCAGTGCGGCGTATCCAACGTGGCGGCGGATGGCGGCGTTCCGCAAACCGTGAAACTGTCGTTCTATCTCGGCGCCATCGCGATGGCCGGCGCATTGTTGTGGACAACGATGACCACGCGCGAGTACGCGCCGGACCAGCTCGCGGATTTCGATGGCGCGCATGCAAAACCGCCGAACCGTGACGTGCCATCGTTGGCATTGCGGCGCATCGGTTTGCTTTGGATGGCGGTCGGCGTGGCCATCGTCGGCATCGCGCTGGCGGTGCATGCGGATGGGGAAATCGTTCTGCTCGCGGCGGGAGTGCCGATGTTCGGGGCGGCGAAATGGCTCACGGCGCATCGTCGCGTTCCATCGCTCGTGGCGGAACTCGTCGTGGATCTACACGACATGCCGCCGGTGATGCGACGCCTGGCGCCGGTGCAACTGTTTTCGTGGTTCGCGCTATTCGCGATGTGGACGTACACTTCGCCCACCGTGGCGCAAGTATACTTTGCGGCAAACGATACCAATTCCAGTGCCTGGAACGAGGGGTCGAACTGGGCGGGCATATTGTTCGCCGCCTACAACGCCGTCACCGCTGTGGTCGCGATGGGCTTGCCGCGGATGACGCGCCGCTTCGGTCTGCGCGGCAGCCACGCCATCAACCTCACACTCGGCGGACTGGGTTTGCTGTCGTTCGCCGTGGTACGCGATCCGGTGTGGCTGCTCGTCTCGATGATCGGCGTGGGATTCGCGTGGGCATCGATTCTGTCGATACCGTACGCATTCATTTCCGACAGCGCGCCGGCGAGCAAGATGGGCGCGTACATGGGTATCTTCAATCTGTTCATCGTCGTGCCGCAGATCGTGGCGGCCAGTTTTCTGGGGCCCGTGCTCCGGTTCTATTTCCACGCCCATGCGCTCGACGGATTGCTTATCGGCGGCGCGAGCCTTCTGGTCGCAGCCGTACTGACTATACGTATCGTCGACGCTGAGGAATTAACTCGCCGACGAAGCTGAGGCGCCAGATCGGCTGTAACTTTCGATCTATGGACACTCGCTATTCCTTGGCCGAAAATGAGGGCGGAATTGTCCTGCGGCATCCGGGACGCGAATGATTATCCGCCAAATGGCGGTCTCTCGCGCAATCGCCGCTTTTCGGCGCACCACAGATATCCGACGGGTCCACTCAGGGTCGAGATGAGTCAGGCAGACGGGAGTTCGGCAGACATCCACGCTCCCCAACCGGGAGTGCCGGCATTCTCGTATGTGGGTGTGCCGTCCGGGCAGAACTACGAGATGTGGCGAGAGGAATTTTGCCGGCGTTTCTGCCAGCTCGATGCCGAGCCGAACACGGCGGAGCGAATCGAATGCACGGTCGAGGTCACGCGCGTGGCGACGCTGTCGTTCGGCGCCGCGCACGGAACGTCGTGCAGTTTCCTGCGCACGCGTCCGCTTCTTTCCGACGGTTGCGATGATCTCGTATTGGTGACCGCGACCGAGGGCGATGTGCTGACCGTGCAGCACGGTCGCACCGTCGAACTTCGCCAGGAGCAAATGAGCCTGATGGCGCTGGACGACATCGCCGAGTGCGCACTCAGCGACGGCGGGCGATTCACGGCTCTGCGCATTCCGCGACGCGAACTCACCAGTATCTGCCGCCAGGCCGAAGACAAGCTGTCCAAGCCGCTGGTCGGAAACGTGCGTCTGCGCAATGTGATTTCCGGCTACTACGCGCTCTGCGCGGAATCGGCCGCGAGTCTGGATGCCGTCGGTCAGAGCGCGATGGCGCGACACATGACCGAGCTGGTCGCGCTGCTTCTGCGATCGGATCCGAACGACGAACCGGCCGCACTGGTCGACGGCCACAACGAGGCGCGTCTTCAACTCATCAAGGCTAAGACGTTGAAGCGATTGTCGGATATCGAACTGACGATTGCGTCAGTGGCCCGGCAATCCGGACTGACGCCGAAACAGGTGCAACGTCTTTTCGGAACGACCGATTCCACGTTCTCGGAATTCGTACTCGAGCAGCGGCTGCTAATGGCCTACCGGTTCTTGTCGGGCACGCAGGGCAGCCGGGAAAAAATCAGCACCGTCGCGCACAACGCCGGGTTCGGCGACGTGTCGTACTTCAACCGCCGTTTTCGCAAACGTTTTGACATGACGCCTTCCGAATGGCGCGATGCGCAACCGAACGATTCGTAACACCTGCATCGCAACGCTCGTCTTCGCCACGCGCGCAACCATGGCATCTTGATCGTCGACCGATCGGCATTCGTCGTCGGCCATTTTTTGTCCTCCTGAGCAGCACGATCGTCCGCCGAGTCCAAGACGCACGTTCGGAAAAAGCGTCTCATGTGCCGCGAATTCCGAAAATTCCCACGTCGTGCAAAAAGGAGGGCGAACGGTGTCGATCGAGACGGGTGCTAAAACGTCCGTGCATGCCGCACCGCGAACGGTCCGAGAGATTTCCCACATCGTTCGCGCGGAGCGGTCCGATGTGCGCGGCGCCGCGCTATCGCTGGAACCGACCTTCGAACAAGCGATTCTTCCGCATCTCGACGCCGCATATAACCTCGCGTTTTGGCTCAAGCGCGACGCGGCGCTGGCCGAGGATATCGTCCAGGACGCGTGCCTGCGCGCGTTGAAATATTTCAAATCGTTTCGCGGCGAGAATGCACGCGCCTGGCTGTTGCAGATCGTGCGTTACGCCGCCTACTCGAGTCCGCGCACGGGTCAAGTCACGATCGATATCAACGAACCGGAGAACGAGAGACTGATCACGGCCGTCGCGAGCAACGATTCCGGACCGGAAGACGAGGCCGCCATCGACCAGGTTCGCGCGCACATGCGCGATGCCATGGCCACACTGCCTGTCCAACTGCGTGAATGTCTGGTGCTACGCGAAATGGAAGACCTTTCCTATCAGAGCATTGCGCAGATCGTCGGTGTTCCGATCGGCACGGTGATGTCGCGCCTGTTCCGCGCGCGCCGAATGCTGATGACGGAACAGAACGCCGCGCTGCGTTGATCGCATCGATCAGAGGTGAATCGAAATCCGTCGGACGTCGGCGTGCCATGCGCACTTCAGCACACATTCCAGGTTAGCCTTGAGGAAATATGTCGATGGCGATGTCGCAAGTGAGGCGTAAACATCGTTTTGATTCAGAAGGTGTCCACGTCCTCAGGGGAATTACTAAATGTCATTGCGTTGCATTTTCGCTTGTTTGTTCGCCTTGTCCGCTTTGATCGGCCAGGTTCACGCGTCGGAAGACGCGACTCACGTCGTCCTGAATATTCCTTCCACACACCCTCGACTTTGGTACGGCAACGCGGCGAGGCTTCAGCAGGCGCGCACGTTTTTCCCCAATCCGATCGCGGCCAATGCCAGCGACTTCTACACCCGTGCGCTCAACGGCGTGATCAACGCAAATGCCGCTGATTGTGCCGGCGGCGCCAATTGCAAAGCGGTCGTCGATTGCAAAGCGGCGGCAAGTTACTTCAACTCCTACATCATCGACGCCGGCGGATTCCGTGACAACATTCGCCAGAACGGCGAGGACCTCCTGCTGATTTTCGACTGGTGCCACAACCAGTTCACGCCGCAGCAGATTCACACCATCGTCGATCGATGGAACGGCTATCTCGATCAGGAATTCAACGACCACTCGCTCGGCAACACGGGCGACGAAGCGAACAATTATTGGGCCGGCCGCGTCATGAATTTCCTGAACTGGGGCATCGCCAGTTTCGGCGATACCGGCACTAACGGCCAGACGACGGCACAGACCTACATCGACCACGCGCTGGTCGATCGAATGGGTGTCGGCTTCCCGAGATGGTACGGCGATTTCGGCAAGGGCGGCGTATTTCCCGAAGGCGATGAATACGGCGTGGTCAGTCTTGCTTATCCGCTTATAGCGTTCACGTCGGCCGCCGATTTCGGCTACGACCAATATGCGCAAACTCCCTATTATCGGGAAGCGATATACGCATTGATCTATGGCACGACGCCAGGCCCGTCATCATCACTGCATGGCCCGTCGAACCAATACAGCATGATGCCGTTCAGCGATGACGAACTGTTCGTCAACGGCGCACCGATCAACGGGCGCGATTATCTCGGCGACTTCGCCACGCTGTTCGGAACGCGTCTGCCGGGCAGCGGAAATTCCAAACATATCCTGGCCTGGCAGGCCCAATCGCACGCCGGTCGCCGATCGATTTTCACGGCACTCGGAACGACCGGGAATCCGAACGATCTGGCGACGATGCCGCTCGATTATTTTGCACCGGGCGCGGCGGTCATGGACATGCGCACCAGCCACGATGCGAACGCGACGCAAGTCCACCTGCAACTCGGCACGCCGGGCGGTACTGAACATCGGCATCTGGACGGCGGAACGTTTCAATTCTGGCGCAAAGGCCGCTGGATGACGCGCGAGAGCGTCGGCTACGACGTTCAATCGGGTCAAAGCCTCATCGGGTTCAACAAACAGGGAACGATGGACGTCGGCGAGGCGCCGGCGCACAACGCGCTGCTGTTCGAAGGCCGTAGCACGGGCATCTGGATCGGCGGTGGTCCGCAAGCCCACTCGACCGAAGACGACCAGCCGCGCGCATTGCCGCAGGTGACGCGTTTGCAGCACGAAGATCAATTCGGATTCGTCGCGGCGGATTATTCGAACGCCTATCGCAACGGTCTGGACACGCGCGTCGATTGGCCGTACGCGGAGCGTGCGATGCGCGAATTCCTGTTCATCCGGCCGCTTCAGGCCCTCGTCATTCTCGATCGCATGCGCGGATCGTCGGACTCGCAACGGGCCTTTTACGGCACGAGCAATTGGCTCGAATCCGGCCCGCGCGAAACGGGTGCGAACGTACGCCGCACGTTTGTCATGCATTTCGAAAATCAGCCGACCGCCAACGCCAACGGCGATCGCATCAGCGCCGCGGCCGGAACGCAGACGAGTGAACTCATAACGCTCGTTCCGGCTACACCGTACAAAACGGCGAGTACGTTCCGCCTCATCAACGAGCGCGCGCCACAGTCCTCCGCCGATGACATGGACGTCGCGCAATTCCGTCTTGAACTGGATTCCAAAGGATCGCTCGAAAGTTATTTCCTCAACGTCGTCACCGGCTACGATGCGGGCGAAGCGAAAATCGCCGCGTCCGTGCAGGACTTCACCGATCATTGGGTGATAACGCTGACGCATCCCACGCGCGGCAACGCGACCGTGACGCTGATGAAAGGCATGACCTCGACCGGAGGAAGCGTGCAGATTGGCGCGGGCGCCGCGGTACCGTTGCGCTCCGACGTTCAAGGTATTTCTGTCAACGATAGCGGACCGGTCTGGGAAACCGATTTCATTTTCAAAGACGGTTTCGGCAGCTGATTCTGCGCGCCGTCTTCACATCAAGAACGCGTCACCCGTTCGCGCATCGGCGTCGAACGGGT
>JBDUEI010000125.1:0-5762 GCA_040002515.1 Rudaea sp.
TTCTCGACGGGAAGCACGAGCATGCGGCTGGCGCCGGCTTGCTTCATCGCTTCGAGATGTTGCCAGGTGATCGCGCCGTAGCAGACCGCCTGCATCGCGACGTCGTCGTCGCTACCTTCGAGCGACATGACCGTCGGCTCTTGCCCGTTCGGTAACAGTTTGGTGATGTTCCCGAGTGCCGCGCGCGGCGCTTGCAACATCACGAGTTTGGATTCGCGCACTTGTACGACGCCGTCGACGCGGCGCAACAGCAGCTCGCGCAATTCGCCGCGCTCATCGGGCGGCGCAAGATCGGGTCCGATCAGAACGGCTTCGCTTTCGAGAACGTGCGCGACTTCGCGAAGCTGGTTGGCGATCAAGGTCGCGCCGCTCGAAACGAGATCGCAGATCGCATCGGCGGTGCCGAGTCGTGGCGCGATTTCCACCGAACCGGAAAGTACGACGATTTCCGCATCGACGTGTTGCGCGCGCAGCCAATCTCCCAACAAGGCCGGATAGGTCGTTGCGATGCGCAGGCCGGTCAAATCGCTCGCACTTTCATAGGCGGTGTCGTGCGGCAACGCAATCGACAAGCGGCAGCGGCCGAATCCGAGCGAACGCAGTTCAGTCGCGGCCATCGCGACGGCGGAAGCTTTTGCGGCGAGCATTTGCTCACTTTGCACGTTGCGGCCGACGATGCCGAGATCGCAGACACCTTGCGCGATCAGCCCTGGAATATCGTCGTCGCGCACCAGCAACAAATCGATGGCGAGGCTTTCGCCGAAACAGAACAGCTTGTCGCGGCTCTGACGGAATTTCAGGCCGCAGCGCGCCAGCAAATCCTGCGACGCTTCCGACAGCCGTCCGGATTTCTGAATCGCGACGCGCAGCCGATCGCGCTGTAGCGTGGCGCTCATTTGCGCCGTCTCACTTGGGACGCCGCGTTTCTGGATGGCGCGCGTCCGCGTTTCCGCGTGAACGCCGCGGTTTCGTTGCCTATCGCCGCGCGGTAGCCGCCGTTGCCCTGGCTCAAAAAACGCGCGACGCGACCGATGGTAGTGACGCTCACGGCGGTTCGATCGTGGATTTCGCGATAAGCGACACCGTCGAGTAGCAACGGGACGACGCGCCAGCGATCGGCCAGTGCCTCGAGTTCGGCCGGTGTGCACAGGTCGCGCAGAAAGGCGCGCAATGTCGGCACCGTGCGCAATCCCAATAGCGCCCGGCAGAGTGAATCGACCGGTGCATCGGATGTGGTTTCTGGTGTCAGGGAACGGTGTTTCATTAAGTTAATGTATTAGTGCGTTAGTACATTGATACAAGCTTAGCAGACCGATGACGGCTCGCGCAACGTCATGCGCGAGGATTTCCCGTTAAATGGTGTAGTGCGTCAGCGCGGCGATGTGCGGGCGAAGGTGCCCGCGGCGACCAGTTCCGTGATGCGTCGGACATCGCCGTCCATCGCACGATCGCGCGGCATGAACGCGATGTGCTCGCGAATCGTTCCGAAGGCCTTGCTCACGGCGGCGCCGGCGTGGAAATCGTTCTGCGCGGCGAGCGCGGTCATGAGTTTCGAGACTTCGTCCTTGAACTGCGCGAAGTGAGGATGATCCGGCAACGGCGCATTGCCGACTTTCGCGGCGAGCGCTTTCCAGTCGCCGCGCGCGGCCAACGCACGTGCAGCGTTGAGCATGTCCTGCCGGTATTCGAGCGCTTGCGCGGCGGTATACAACTCCAGCGCGAGAACGTGCGACAGATCGTCGAGCATGTCGATGACGTGCCGAACTTCGTTGGCGCCCATCGACACGTGATCTTCGGCGTTGGCGCTGGTCGGAATCGAATACACCGAAGCCGGATGTGCGCGCGTCGCCAGGTCGTTCACGAGCGCGGCGGCCGTGTATTGAATGATCATGAATCCGGAATCGGTGGAGTCTTCGTTTCCGATCAGAAATGCGGGCAATCCGTCGTTCGTCGCCGGATCGAGAAGCTTGTTCAATCGCCGCTCGCTGATCGACGCGAGCACCGGGATCGCGGCCTTCACATAACTCATCGTGAGCGCTAACGGCATGCCGTGGAAATGGCCAGCCGAAATGACCTGATCCTCGATCACGCGCGCATTGGGCGCATCGGGGAAAATCAGCGGATTGTCGTTGACCGAATTGAGTTCGATGTCGATCACGCGCTGCGCCTGCGCGAGCGCGTCGCGCACGGCGCCATGCACCTGCGGCGCGCAGCGCAAGCAATACGCATCCTGAGGCTGATGTTTCTTGCCGCCCTTGAACGGCAGGAAGCGCGCGTAAAATGCCTCTTTGCCGTGGCGCTGTGTGGGCGGAACGTAATCCCAGCCGATATCGAAACGGTTTTTCTGATCCTGCGGATCGCTCCACGATTCGGCCATCCACGTTTTGAAGCGCGGCACCAAGTGATAGGCGATGTCGGCGAGATTCGATCCATCGAGCAAGCCGCGCAGATTCGCGGCGGTCTGCACTTGTCCGGGATGCGGCCGCAACGCGTGGACCTCCGGCTTGAATGCCGACAGGCGTCCGGCGAACGCATCGAGCGTCATCGCGGCGGCGAGATCGGCCGTCGACAAAAGCTGCTCGAGTTTCTCCAGAGCGAGCACCGCGGTGGCGAGCATCTGCGTGGTGCCGTTGTTCAGCGCGAGGCCTTCCTTGAAGGACAATCGCACCGGTTTTAGTCCCGCACGTCGCAACGCTTCCGCACCGGTCATGCGCTCGTCTTTGTAGAACGCTTCGCCCTCGCCCAGCAACACCATCGCCAGATGCGACAGCGGCGAAAGATCGCCGCTCGCGCCGACCGATCCCTTCGCCGGAATGACCGGAACGATGCCGCGATTCAGCAGTTCCGCGAGCGCCTGCAACGTGGACGCGCGAATTCCGGAATGACCGCGCATCAATGTGTTGACGCGGATCGCGAGCATTGCGCGCACGACATCGGCATCCAGCGGCTTGCCCACGCTGACCGCGTGCGTAACGATCAGGTTGTGCTGCAACTCCTCCATGAGCGTCTTGTCGCTCGGCTCGGGATTGCCGCCGGGCAACTCGTCTCGCGCCCGATGCGCGCCAAGGAGTTTGTCCGCATTGCTGCCGAAACCGGTGGTGACGCCGTAAATCGGTTCGCCGCGTTTCACCTGATCGGCCAGGAAATCCGCCGTGCGCTGCACATGATCGAGCTGCTTGGACGCAAGCCCGACCATCGCTCCGCCGCGCGCGATGGCGACGACGTGTTTGCGCGTGAGTTGCGTGCCGTCGAGTTGAATCACCTGTCGCGTGTCGGTGCTCACTGCGGCATCGCCTCGGCCTGTTCGAGTTCCACGCGCAGCGTCTTGACCAGATCGGCACGCGCGACTTCGAATTGATCCTGTTTGCGCATGTCTTTCACCGTGACAGTACCTTTCGCCAGTTCATCCGCGCCGATGACGGCGACGAAACGAATGCCGGCGCGATCGGCGTATTTGAATTGCTTGCCGAGCTTGGCGGCTTCGAGGACGACTTCCGTGGCAATGCCGGCGCCGCGCAGCAGACTGGCCACTTGCAGGTTGTCCGGCAATTGCGCCTCATCCATCTGCGCGATCAATACCTTGACCGTGCTTTGCGCCGGCGGCAACAGATTCGCTTCGCGCAACTGATAGAAAAGACGCGTCGCACCGATCGAAATGCCGACGCCCGGCAAATGCGACTTTGTATAATTTGCCGCAAGATTGTCGTAACGGCCGCCCGAGCAGATCGAACCGATGTGCGAATGCTCGTTGAGCGTCGTTTCGTAGACGGTTCCGGTGTAGTAATCCAGACCGCGCGCAATCGACAGATTGATGCCGTAGTGCGACTCCGGAACACCGAGCGCTTTCATCAAGTCGAGCACGTCGCGAAGTTCCGATACGCCTTGCCTGAACGTCTCACTGCCCTCACCGAGCGCCGCCAGTTTCGCCATCGCATCGGCATGCCCGGCGGATCTGATCTGCACGAAATCGAGAATCTTCTGCGCATCGTCCTTCGGCAAGCCGAACGCCTCACCGCACAACGTATCGCGAACGTAATCGACGCCGCGCTTGTCGAGCTTGTCTACTTCACGAAGCGCGTGCGCCTGCTTTTCCGAATCGATCAGCCCGAGCCCTTCGAAAAATCCGCGCATCAACTTTCGGTTGTTGATGTGAATCGTGAACGGTCCGAAATTCAAATCCTTGAAGACGCTGTAGATCACCGCAGGCATCTCGGCGTCGTAGCGCACCGACAACTGATCTTTGCCAATCACGTCGATATCGCACTGATAGAACTCGCGGAAGCGTCCGCGCTGCGCGCGCTCGCCGCGATACACGCGCTGGATCTGATAGCGGCGGAACGGGAAATTCAGATCGTGCTCGTGCTCGGCGACATAGCGCGCCAGCGGCACGGTGAGATCGAAGCGCAACGCCAGCTCCGGCTTGCCGCCCTGCTCCAGCGCACCCGTCGACTGCACAAAGTATACTTGGCGCTCGGTTTCACCGCCCTGCTTGGTCAGCAACACGTCAGAAAATTCCATCACCGGCGTTTCGATCGGCAGAAATCCGAATCGCTCGAAATTGCGGCGAATCGTATCGAGCATGCGCTGAAACGCGATCTGGTCCGCCGGCAGCAGTTCCATCACGCCGGGCATGGTGCGGGCTTGGGTCAACGCCATGAAATCCTCGAGAAAAAAGCGCGACGGAAAGCGCCGCGCCAGCCGGATAGATTATCAGAACGACGCCTCCGCCTCGCCCGCCCGCGGTTGCGCTACCCCGCCCGCGCCGCTATCATTCGCCGCCCGTCGGGGTGTAGCTCAGCCTGGTAGAGCGCTACTTTCGGGAGGTAGAAGTCGCAGGTTCGAATCCTGTCACCCCGACCAAAGGAATCAATAAGTTAGGCGCGAATTTCGCGCCTTTTTTATTTCAGTACGGCACGGATACGGCAACGTAATATGTGCGAAGTTACTGTCAGAATTTACAGGGTGGAGACATAGTGCTGGACACATTTCTACACTGTAACTAGTCTCCGACGCGTAGGCGATTCTGATCCGCGCTAGTTGGGGAACATATGGCTGCTCAGCCTTTTTTGGAGACATTGGCTTCGCGCGCGCCCTGGGCGCATGTAGGGCGTGTACTGCTTATGAAAGCTGGAATTCCTGTCGCGCGAGGATGGCAAAATACCTTGGCCGCGAGCGAACTGTTGGAAGAAAAAGCTCGGGACGCCGAGCCTAAACTCGCAGCCGCACTCGACCAGCACTTAATAGCAGGAGAAAAGTCGGTTCAATTTTTTGACATAACGGGCGACCAAAAGAAACAACTCGACCAGTTTGTCAGAAAGTCGAAATTTTCTAAGTCGGTATTCCTAGATCATTTTCCGAACCTTTTGCCGGTTAGCGATCTCGCGAGCAACGGGGTTAATGAACCAGTGTTATTGAAGCGCATCGAACTGTCAGATGGCATGGCACTAATCTACGCATCCATCCGCTCGTATCACGAAAGAGTAGAGATCTCGAAATCGGACTTGAAGGCCTCTAAACTCGACGATGGTTACGAAGAGCTATACGCTATCCGGCGCCGAAACGTGCAAACATTCGACGCACTCTGGATTCCCGCCAATGGACTACGCATTTGTACGCTTGTTGACCTGCCTGTAGGGGCACCAAAGGACTTTTCGCTGTATCCGCAGGAGTTCCTGCGAAAAGTTATTTGCAAAGCCGTTGGTGACAACGACGTCCCCCCGCTTTCAGTAGCGGTACGAATTGGAGTCCGTGGTTACTTTAAC
>JBDUEI010000126.1:0-93206 GCA_040002515.1 Rudaea sp.
TCCGCCCGGCCACCATCACATTCAAGAGTACTGCGGGTCTTGCGCATAACGCTGTGTCCGACGATGGCACGACGTTCAGCAGCGGTCCGACGCTAGCCGGACCATGGACCTTCGTGACGCCGCCATTGTCGGCCGGCACTTACGGGTTTCACTGCACGGCCCACGGCGGCGCAGGGAGCGGCATGTTCGGCACGATCACCGTGCAATTGACGCCGGTTACGTTGCAGAGTTTCGACGTTCAATAAAAACTGGCGCGGCTCCAATCCTGAAAACGACGATGCCGGCACATGGCCGGCATCGTTCGACGCATGTACCGATCGATCAGGCCGCTTTCTGCCACTGACCCAATGCGGCCAACCCGTTTTCGCGCGCGCGCTGCGCGACGATTTTCTGCGCATCGGCGAAATTGGACTTCATGTCCTTCGCCCACGTTTTCAGCGCGGCCTGTTGCATGGCGCGTCCATACGAGAACGACAGCGGCCACGGATGCGGACCCATCTGGTTCATCGCATTCAGATGCGCGGTCGATTGCTCATCGGTCTGTCCGCCAGACAGGAACACGATGCCGGGGATGAGCCCGGGTACCGACGCTTTGAGGCAACGGATGGTTTCTTCGGCGACCTCTTCGACGCTGGCCTGATCCGGGCAACTCTTGCCGGACACGACCATGCTGGCCTTGAGAATGGTGCCTTCGAGCATGACGTTCTGCTCGTACAGCGATCCGAACAGCGAGCGCAAGGTCGCTTCCGTTACGTCGTAGCACACTTCGATATCGTGATCGCCTTCCATCAGAATTTCCGGCTCCACCATCGGCACGATGCCGGCTTCCTGACACAGTGCCGCGTAGCGCGCCAGCGCGTGGCAATTGGCCTCGATGCAGGTACCGCTGGGCATGTCGTCGCCGATCGTGATCACGGCGCGCCATTTGGCGAACTTCGCGCCGAGGCGCGCGTATTCGGTGAGGCGCTCGCGCAAGCCGTCCAGACCTTCGGTGACGACTTCACCGGGAAAACCGGCCAGCGGCTGCGGACCTTTGTCCACTTTTATACCGGGAAGAATGCCGGAATCGAGCATCACCTTCGTGAACGGAACGCCGGCGCGCGTCGATTGACGAATCGTTTCGTCGTACAGGATCGCGCCGGAGATATGCTGATTCAACAACGGCGTGGTCAGAAGCATTTCGCGATAGGCGCGACGGTTGTCTTCACTGCCTTCGATATTGACGGCGTCGAACCGCTTCTTGATCGTGTTGTTGGACTCATCGATAGCGATGATGCCCTTGCCCGGCGCGACCATGGCTTGCGCGATGTTTTCCAGATCTTCGATGCTCATAATTTTCCGACTCCAGAACGATGCGTTGCAACCATCCAAAGACGGCTGCGAGGGCGCGGATTATAGGCCGATGCGGCGCGCCGTGCGAGGGTCGCGGCCAACCGTGCAGGAACGCTCGTTCAGACCTGTACTAGGGCTGTCTGCGCTGCGAAAAATCGTCCAGTTTGCACGCTTCTGACACACGTTTCCGCAGCGCTTTGTCCTCGGCGTTGGTCGATTGCGCGCCAGGCACATTGAAGGGCATCACGACGTATGTGTAGACCGCGTCCTTTCCGACATTCTCCGGTGCCGCCGCGAAATGCATGCCGCCGACCACGCCCACCGCCACCTTGGCGAGGTCACCCGGCGGGACGATTTTTTCCAGCTTGACGTGACTGACACTGCCGTCTTTCTCCACGACGTAGGACACCGCAGCACAGGTCGGAGCATCCAGATTCACACCGGAATTCGGCACGCTCGTTTGCGCGGCGGAACCGGATTGCAACAGCCAATAATTGGCGAGCCGTTCGGGTGGAATCGTCTGGATTTTTTCCGCGGCGTGCGCGCCGCACGCGAAAATCGTCAGAACGATAAAAAGTATACGTTTCATCGCACGCCCCTCAAAGATCGCCGAGACCTTCAGCGACACCGCCAGGACCGACGCGCAGCAATTTCAACGTGTTGGTACCACCGTGCTGACCGGTGTGATCGCCGTGCGTGAGGATGACGCGATCGCCTTCGGCCAGACGCTGCATATTATACAAATGCTGAATTGCCGCTTTTGCCGCATGCGCCGGATCGACACCGTGCGGATCGAAATCGACCGGCGTGACATCGCGATACAGCATCATACGCCGGCGCGCGCCTTTGCGCCGCGACATGGCGTAGATCGGCACGCTCGACCGATAGCGCGACAGCCATTGCGCCGTGCCGCCGGATTCGGTCAGCGCGATGATCGCGCGCACGCCGATCTGGCCGGCCATGAACATGGTCGCGCGCGCGATCGCCTGATCGGGCCGATCCAATGAGGTGGCGCCTTGCGTCAGATCCCAGGTCGGTTCGAACTGGCGTTCCGCGCCGAGACAAACCCGACGCATCGCCGCGACCGCCTTGTCCGGATGTTTTCCGGCCGCGGTTTCCTGCGACAACATCACCGCATCCGTGCCATCGAGCACGGCGTTGGCGACGTCGAGCACTTCGGCACGCGTGGGAATCGGCGATTCGACCATCGATTGCATCATCTGTGTGGCTGTGATGACGACTTTATTGCGCGACAAGGTTTCGCGAATGATTTTTTTCTGGATGCCCGGCAATTCCGCGTCACCGATTTCCACGCCCAGATCGCCTCGCGCGACCATCACCGCATCGGACGCATCGATGATTTCGCCCAGCGCGAGAATCGCTTCGGCGCGCTCAATCTTCGCGATCAATGCCGCGTTGCCGCCCGCCGCACGCATGAGCTGACGGCTTTCTTCGATATCGGCCGCACTTTTCGCGAATGACACCGCAAGAAAATCCGCCCCGAGCGCGGCGGCGACGCGAATGTCCTGCCTGTCTTTTTCGGCCAGCGCGGTGAGCGACAAACCGCCGCCGAGACGATTGATGCCTTTGCGATCCGACAACGCACCGCCGACCAGAACGGTGGTGTGGATGGTCGTGCCATCGATACGCTCTACGTTGAGAGCGATGAGACCGTCGTCGAGCAACAGCGTATCGCCGGCTTTCACATCCTTGTACAGATTCAGATAACTGACGCCGATGCGTTCGACATCACCGGGCAATGCATTCGCATCGCATTCCAGCGCGAACGGCTGGCCCGGTTCGAGCAGCACCGGCGCCGCGGCGAATTTCGCGATACGGATTTTCGGACCTTGAAGATCGGCCAGGATGGCGACCTCCTGGCCGCGCTCGGCGGCCAGCGCGCGCACTTCCTCGGCGCGCCGCTTGTGATCCTCCGCCGCGCCGTGGGAAAGATTCAGACGCACCACATCGACGCCTTCGTCGAGAATGCGCCGCAACATGCCCGGCACATCGGTTGCCGGCCCGAGCGTGGCGATGATCTTGGTACGACGCAACTGATCAACCATGGTTGTAACCGTTTTCAGACGAGGGCGTAACCTACCACACGCGGGCGATTCGATGCCTTTCTGACATGATTCGGACAATTTGCGGACATCGGGCCTCTCGGTTCTCGCCGCTCGCCTAAACTACGCGAAATCGTTTCGAGGGCTCGCAACGCAAACTTTCGGCGCACGGCGCGAACGCACCGCGGCTTAGCATCTACGCCGGCCACCGGTACCCATCGGAACACGCTGTATTCGACACACGCTTAGGGAAACACAATGCCCATCCACACCGTTAACGAATTGCCGCTCATCGACGCGGGACGAAAGCCGGCGTTCTCGATCGGGCTGATCATCCTGATCATATTTCTCGTGCTGATCGGTGTCGGCATTGGCGTGTATCGCGATCCGCCCGTCTCTCCGAATGTGTTGCCGCTCACCATCCTCATCATCGTCGCGACTTGCGTGACATCGCTGGCACTGGTACGCGTCGTCGCGCGCGTCCGCGCCTTCGTGCACGACGACGAACTGGTGTTGCAGACCGGCGTCGGCACCCGGCGCGTGGCACTAGCTAATTTGCGCAGCCACGGCGTCGAAGTCATCGATTTGCGACGCCACGAAGACCTCACACCTCGGCTGCGCCTGTGGGGCGCGAGCATGCCGGGACTCACTACCGGCTGGTTGCGTTTGCGCAATGGCGAGAAATCCGTATGTCTGCTGACCGACCGACGGCGCGTCGCCTATCTACGCAGCGAGGCCGATAACCTGACGCTTCTGCTTTCGTTGCAAAATCCGGAAACGTTGAAGGCATTGATCGATCGCTAGGCGATGCATTTTTTCATGCCAAACGAACTGACCCGATGAACAGGACAGCATGAGGACTGCTCACGGATAGCGTGTTTTTTTCGCGGATGGCGACGCTAGACTTTTCGCATGCAAAGTCTAACCAAGCGTCGAGAGAATCATGATCGATTACACGAAGCCCATCGACTTCACGCTCGCCGGATCGAGACGAGCTCCTGTTTCCCGGATGATCCTGATCGTCGCACTGCCGCTGGCGGCATTCGTCTGCATGACTATCGTTGCCGCGCGTAGTGGCTGGACCGATCCGCAAAGCGCAAAGATTGCGATCGTTGTCGCGGCCTCGCTGTGTCTGCTCACGGCCGCATTGCTTCGCTTGGCATGCAGCGTCCGCGTGAGAGTGGAAGACGACCGCCTGATCGTACGCACGAGCCTGGGCAGGAAATGTGTGCCGTTGTTGCATTTTCGCGGCTGCGGCGTGCGCGTCGTGAACCTTAAAACCGAACCGGAACTCGCGCCGCAACGACGCCTGTGGGCAGCCAGTCTTCCGGGCTTACGCAGCGGCTGGTTCTATCTGCGCAATCGTGAAAAGGCCGTGTGCGTCCTTTCGGATCGCACTCACGTCACGTACCTAAGAAGCGACGTCGACCGATTGTCGATGCTGCTGTCCCTGCAGAATCCGGAACTGCTGTGCGCGCTGATCGCGCGCGCTGAATGACTCAACCGAACCGCGCTTCGAGCGCGGCAATCGCCGGCAATTGTTTTCCTTCGAGGAACTCAAGGAACGCGCCGCCGCCAGTCGAGATATACGAAATGTCTTTTTCCACACCGTATTTTTCGATCGCCGCGAGCGTGTCGCCTCCGCCTGCGATCGAAAATGCGTTCGATGCGGCAATCGCACGGGCGATGGTTTGCGTGCCGTTGCCGAACGCATCGAATTCGAATACGCCGACCGGCCCGTTCCACACGACGGTGCCCGCCTTCGCGATCAACTCGGCGTAGCGCTTCGATGTCTGCGGGCCAATGTCGAGGATCATGTCGTCGCTACGAATATCGCCCACGTTTTTCACGGTCGCCGGCGAATCGGCCTTGAACTCGGACGCGACCACGACATCTTCCGGGATCGGCACATCCGCGCCGCGCCGCTTCGCGTCTTCGATGATTTTTTTGGCGACGCCGATCAGATCGGTTTCGAGTAATGATTTTCCGACGTTGAATCCCGCCGCCGCGATAAACGTGTTGGCGATGCCGCCGCCGACGATCAGCTGATCGACTTTGCCGATCATGTTTTCGAGCAGTGTCAGTTTTGTCGACACTTTCGATCCGGCGACAATCGCGAGCAATGGATGTTTCGGTTTGTGCAGCGCTTTGCTCAGCGCGTCGATCTCGGCCATCAGCAAGGGACCGCCGCAGGCAATCTTGGCGCGGCGAATCACGCCGTGCGTCGAGGCTTGCGCGCGATGCGCGGTGCCGAACGCATCCATGACGAAGATGTCGCACAACATCGCGTACTTTTCCGACAGTGACATGTCGTCTTTGCTTTCTCCGACATTCATGCGGCAATTTTCGAGCAGGACGACCTCGCCGTTGTCGATTTCGATTGGGCCGTGGATATAGTCGTGGATCAGAGGAACCTGACGGCCCAACGCATCGCTCAGCCAGTTGGCGACCGGCCGCAACGATTCGGATTTGTCGAACACGCCTTCTTTCGGTCGGCCCAGGTGCGACATCACCATCACTTTCGCACCGGCGTCGCGCGCCAGCTTGATGGTCGGCAGCGCGGCTTGGAGACGTTGTGCGGCGGCGATTTTTCCATCCTTCAGCGGCACGTTCAGATCTTCTCGGATCAGCACGCGCTGGCCGGCGAGATCGAGTTCCGTCATGCGCACGATCGGCATGGCTATTCCTTTCGAAGACTTATGCGGAGGCGCATTGTACGACGCGATCCGCGGCGGCGGGATGGTCGCTGTGGCAAACTTGGCGGATGGGGAATCTGCTGTCTCGCCTGTTCGCCGCGCTGCCGGATGCGATCACGTCCGCGCTGTTTTTCAGCGCATGGATCGCACCCTCGGTGCTCGGTCCGGCATGGGTGAAAAACCTGATGCTGACGATGTTGATCGAGTTCGTCGTGATGCATTCGAGCGCGTTCTACGCGGCGCTTTCAAGCGATTCGAGTCGTTCGCCAATGAAACGGTCGCTGGCCTTGATCGGCCTGACCGCGTTTTATCTTATTTTCATCGCGGGATTTTCGTTCGCATTCGAAAGTACGTGGCCGTTCTTTGCGTTTGGATGGCTATTCGTGTCGCGCTTCATCAACCTTTGGACGCGCCCGAAAAACGCGACGCAAGCCAGCGCGCTGATGGCGTCTTCGTGGGCGGCGTCGGCCATGTTCTATCTGGGCGGCGTTTTCGCGACGGTCATCATTCCATTGCCTACGTTCGGGCTGACGCCGGATTTCGTCGCGTCGATGCATTTGTCCGGCAGCGGACTCTGGATCGAACATCCGCAAACGGTGATCGTTTTCGGCGCGCTGTATTTCGGCGCGCAGGCGTGGTTCAAGTATTACGTCGCCGCCAAGGCTTCGACCGCGCAAGCTGCGGCGACCGCGCGCGACGGCTGAGGCAGGCGGATCACGTTCGAATCCGCCGCGATGTGTCGATGCCGACACGCCGCGGCGAGCACATCGGCGAACACGCCGGCTGCGGTGAGTTCGATACCCGCGCCGGGACCCGAAATCGTCAGCGGTGCCGCGCGGTAAAAGTCGCTGTGCAGAATCAACGCATTTTCGCACGGCGCGAGTCGTGCCAACGGGTGGCCGATCGGCACACGCTCCGGCGCGATGCGCGCGCTGCCGTTTTCGTAGCTGGCGCGATACACCCACGTTTCACGCCGCGCCTGCGCCAATGCCGCACGCGCGCGCCACACTTCGTCGACCGCGGCGGCCGCATCGAGCCACGGCTCGCCGCCGACATCGAGCAACGGCACGCGTTCGACATCGTTCAACTCGATCTCGATGCCGGCCGCACGCAACAGGATGACGAGCTTTCGCGCCGCATCCGTACCGGACAGGTCGCACGCCGGATCGGGTTCGGCATAACCCAGCGCCACGGCCTCGCCGATCGACTGTGATAACGACGCGCCGTTCTGCACGCTGCCGAGAACGTACGACAGCGTTCCGGACAGCACCGCTTCGAGCCGAACGAGTCGGTCTCCGGCCCGGCGCAGTTCGCGCAGCGACGCCAGAAGCGGAAGCTGCGCGCCAACCGTGGTCGCGTCGCGCACTTCCGCGCCGGAACTCGCGCACGCGCGTTCGATTGCGTTGCGCAGGGTGCGATCCGATGAAGACGCATGTTTATTCGGCGTCACCACATCGATGCCGCGCGCCAGCCACGCGGGATAACGCGACGCGATCTGCGCGCTGGCGGTGCAATCGATGATGATGTGCGGCGACGTATTCGTGAGCAGCGCATCCCAATTCGCACTCAAGGCAGTTCCGGCACCGTTCTGAAAGTCATCGGCGGCGTTGCCTTCGGCGTCGATGACGAATGCGCGCGAGTTCGACGCGAACACGATGCGCGGACGCAATCGCAGCGGTGCGAACTCCTCGACGCGACGATCGATCAGCTCGACGGTTCGTCGGCCGATCCGCCCGGTTGCACCGATCACGGCAATCCGCAATGTCGGCGAATGACTGGTTTCTGCAGTCTGCGATAGTTTCATTTGGACGTTTAGCCGTTTAGACGTCTAGTTATGAAAACATACGATTGCGCTATTGTCAAACCAGATGTAGGTTTCCGAAAGGCGCATGGCGATTTGCGCCATGCGCCGCGATGGGCGAACATCGCCGTATCCCCTCCGCATCGAGCCGCATGCACGCCATCGCCTTCATCCGTGACCTCGCCGTGATCATGCTCGCCGCCGGGATCGTCACGGTCTTGTTCCGCCTGATGCGCCAACCGGTGGTGCTTGGCTACATCGTTGCCGGGGTGATGATCGGTCCGCATACGCCGCCGTATTCGCTGGTCACCGACGAAGAAACGATTCGCACCCTGGCCGAACTCGGCGTGGTGTTCCTGCTGTTTTCGCTCGGTCTGGAATTCAGTCTGGGGCGGTTGCGGCAAGTCGGCGCCACCGCATTGGTCGCCGCGAGCGCCGGCATCGTCACGATGCTGTGGCTGGGTTACGAAACCGGACTGGCGTTCGGCTGGCGCACGATGGATGCGCTGTTTCTCGGCGCGCTGCTCTCGATTTCCTCGACCACGATCACGATCAAGGCTTTCGACGATCTCGGCCTGAAAAAAGAACATTTCGCGCAGGTCGTGTTCGGCATCTTGATCGTCGAAGACGTGCTGGCGATCGGCATGCTCGCGCTGCTGTCGAGCGCGGCGCACACCGGCTCGATCGACGCCGGCCAGATTCTCGGCACGCTCGGCGGGTTGACGATATTCCTCGTCGTATCGCTCGTCGTCGGCATCCTGACCGTGCCGCGATTGCTCGATTTCGTCGCGCGTTTCAACAGCAACGAGATGTTGCTCGTCTCGGTGTTCGGCCTGCTGTTCGGTTTTTGCCTGCTCGTGTCGCGGCTGGGTTACGACATCGCTCTCGGCGCGTTCGTGATCGGCGTGATCGTCGCCGAGGCGCATTGTCTGCGCCGCATCGAGCGATTGGTCGGTCCCGTGCGCGACATGTTCAGCGCGATTTTCTTCGTGGCGATCGGCTTGATGCTCGATCCGAGCGTGATCGCGACGTACGCCGTGCCGATCCTCGTCATCACTGCCGTCGTGGTCATCGGCAAAGTTTTCGCGCGCTCGCTGTTCGCGTTCATCGCCGGGCAAAACGCGCGTACGTCGATGCGCGTCGGCATGAGTCTGGCCCAGATCGGCGAATTCTCCTTCATCATCGTCACACTCGGCACGACGCTCAAGGCGACCAGCGCGTTTCTGTATCCGATCGCCGTGGCCGTGTCCGCGCTGACGACGTTGCTGACGCCGTATCTGATCCGCGCGGCCGATCCGCTGTCGCGACGTATCCGCGCCGGCGCGCCGCACGGCTTGCGACGGGTTTTGCAAATGTATACAAGTTGGCTACAAAACTTGCGATTCGAAGGCGACCGCGCCGTCATCGCCGCAATGGTGCGCAGGATTCTTCTACAGACCTTTGTGAATTTCTGCCTGATCGCCGCGATTTTCGGCGCCGGCGCGTACCTGGCGCGCACGAATATCGCTGGCATTCGCGCGTGGATTCCGAGCACGGCGTGGGCGCACACGTTGATCTGGGGCGCCGCGCTATTGCTGTCGCTGCCGTTCCTGATCGCCGCCTATCGCAAGGTCAAAGCGCTGGCGATGATGCTCGCGGAAACGAGTGTGCACGCGGGCCGCTACACGGACAGCGTGCGGCGGATCGTGTCGGAAGTGATTCCGGCCGCGTCGACGGCGGCGATGCTGTTGCTGGTCAGCGCACTCAGTTCGAGCATTTTGCCGCCGGCCGAACTGCTCGTCGCGGTGCTCGCGATGGGCGCGATCATTATCGCGCTGCTGCGGCGCACGCTCGTGAAATTGCATTCGCGATTGCAGATCGCGCTGCTCGAAACGATGCGGTCGGAAAAGAAAGCAGCCGAATAGCTGCGGCACCGGATCAGCCGCAGCGTAATCGTGATCGATGTTATTTCGCGTTGACCAGCGCCAGCGTCATGTCGAGCATGCGATTGCTGAATCCCCACTCGTTGTCGTACCAGCTCAACACTTTTACGAGCGTTCCTTCCATCACGCGCGTTTGTGTCGAATCGTAAATCGACGACAGCGGGTTGTGATTGAAGTCGATCGACACCAGCGGCTTGTGGTTCATGCCGAGAATGCCTTTGAGTTTGCCTTCGCTGGCTTCTTTGATGGCCGCGTCGATGGCTTCCTTGGTCGTCGCGCGTTGGGCGACGAAGGTCAGATCGACGACCGAGACGTTGATCGTCGGCACGCGCATCGAGAAGCCATCGAGCTTGCCGTTCAACTCCGGCAACACCAGACCGACCGACGTGGCCGCACCGGTCTTGGTCGGGATTTGCGAATGCGTGGCGCTGCGAGCGCGGCGCAAATCCTTGTGAAACACATCGGTGAGAACCTGATCGTTGGTGTACGCATGAATTGTCGTCATCAAGCCATGCACGATGCCGATTTTTTCGTGCAGCACTTTCGCCAGCGGCGCGAGGCAATTCGTCGTGCACGATGCGTTGGAGATGATTTGGTGCTTCGCGGTGAGCAGGTGTTCGTTGACGCCGAACACGAACGTGCCGTCGACATCTTTATCACCCGGCGCGGAAATGATGACTTTCTTCGCACCACCGGCGATGTGCGCGCTCGCTTTCGCCTTCGACGTGAAAAGGCCGGTGCATTCGAGCACGACATCGACACCGAGCGAACCCCACGGCAGCTTGGCCGGATCGCGCTCGGCGAAGACCTTGACCTTGTCGCCATTGACGACGAGATCGCCCCCGTCAACGCTGACGTCACCGGGAAATTTGCCGTGCGCGGTATCGTATTGAGTCAGGTGCGCGTTGGTTTCCGCATCGCCGAGGTCGTTGACCGCGACGATCTGGATTTCATGGTTGCGCTTGGACTCATACAGCGCCCGCAACACGTTGCGGCCGATGCGGCCATATCCGTTGATGGCAACCTTTACCGCCATGACAAACTCCTCGATGCAGAGCAGACAAGACGGTAATTGTAACGGCAGTGACGCAGAATTGGGGCGGTGAACGCACACCGCCCGATCTGGTTGCTGAAGAGGTGTCAGCTTTCGTCGTCGGTCAGGGTGTACGTGATGGGAACCATGACGTAACCGGCCGCGGCCTTCCCGCCTTTTCTGCCGGGCGTAAACGTCCATTGCATGACGGTCGCGATCGATACGTCGCCGAACGTCTGGGCGGCCTCGGCTGGCTCGGCCTTCTCCACTTCGGCCGATTGCGGCAAACCGCGTTCGTCAACCAATACCTTGAGAATGATTTTTCCCGATTGGTGGGCGGCTATAGCGTCGCGCGGATATTGGGGCGGATGGAATTTGCGGAATTCGGTGTTCTCCGACGGACCGACATCGTCGTCGTTTTCTGCGACCGGTTCGGGCGCATTGACGCGGATCGGATCGAGCGCGCCGTCCGGCCTGCTGATGGTTTCGTCGGCGCGCGTCGAAAACACGATCGGGATCAACTCGTCGCTGGCCACCGGCTTGCCCTTTTTCATCGCCGGATTGAACGTCCACTTCTGCACGCCTTCCAGCGCGGCTCTGCGCAACGCAAATGTCTCGCTCGAATCGCCGCCGGATTTCGCTTCGGTCGATACCACTTTACCCTCGACGGAAATGTGCGCGAGTACGAGGACGGTCGCATCGACGCCGCCGTTGGCCTGTGCGTCCGGGTAGGTGATGCGGCTGATCGATCGATAGGTCGCGTGACGATTGGCGTGGTTTGAATCCGCCGCGAGCGCGTTCGCTTCGGCGACGGGTTTGGTATCGGGTTCAGTCGCGGGACGTTTCGGCTGCGCAGCCCAGCCCGCAGCCGTGACGCCGGTGACGAGCGACAGCGCGATGGTGACACCGAGCCGGCGTCGGGCGCGGCTCGGCAAATGAGTCTTCAACATGGAAATTCTCTCCTTCAAGGGATGGCTGGACTGCCAATGGCAACCGACCGGCAGTCCGAAGTCGGCCAGTTGCGTCTTCAACATCGCGTCGGCGTACGACCGGCGCGCTTCCGGAAATTGAGCGATCACGGCTGCGTCGCAGGCCAGTTCCTGATCGAAACGGAACCGCGATGCAGCAAAGTGGAAAAGTGGATTGAACCAGAACACGCAGCGCAGGCCGCTGGCGATGAGGTTGATCTGGACGTCCGCGCGCGAGATGTGCGTGCGTTCATGCGCGAGGATCAATTCGCGCTCCGCTGCGGTGTAGCGTTCGTCGAAATCTTCCGGCAATACGATGCGCGGATGCCACGCGCCGATCAGCGCCGGGCACGACGTCACGTTTTGCGCGCGCCAGACACGATGGGCGGTTTGAGAGAGACGGCCGAGGCCAGTCATGAACCGCCGTTGCTGAATCGCCAGAAGCGTTACGCAAATCAGCGTTCCCACGATCCACGTCCACATCAGCCAGGTATCGGTGTCGAACGTTGCGAGCGAAAAGTGTGGCGAAGACATGATCGCAAACGGCGCACCCGATATGGGTCCTATCGCCGGCTGCACGACCGGCGGGCCGATCGGCGCGGGAATCAACGCGACACCTATCGCCAGCGGAACCAAAACCCATAGCCAATAAGCGACGTGCGCGCCGAATCGACCGCGCAGCGGTTTTCGCAACGCGAACACGAGCGCCACGGCGATGGTGGACGCGAGCGTCATCCGCAACAACATCGTCATGAGATCAGCGGTCATGATCGAGATCCTCGATGAGCCGTTTGAGTTCGGCGATATCTTTCTTGGTGAGTTTGCGCCGTTCGGAAAAATGCGCGACCAGCGGGGCAACGCGGCCGTTGAACAGCCGATCGAGCAGTGTGGTGCTGGCGGCGTGCACATAATCCGCACGTTTAAGCAGCGGCCGATAGAGATAGCGACGGCCGTCGCGTTCGGCGGAAATCGCACTTTTCTTCAGCAAGCGATTCAGGAGTGTCTTGACGGTGGGTTCCTGCCAGTCCGTCGTTTTGGCAAGTTCAGCCACGACATCGTCGGACGTCGCTGGATTTTTCTCCCACAACACTTCCATCACTAAGCTTTCGGCATCGCTAATCGACATGTTTTTTACCGTTTACGAATGTAATCTGAAGTTGAGATTACACCTGTAAATATAAAAGTCAAGCGTTGCCGTGATAAATCGAAAAACGCGGCGTCAGGTGTGCAGAACGACGGTGCAGTGCGGTTCGATATCCGGATTCGGCCGAGAGAAGTCGCTGCGGCCGAGCGACTCGTTCCATACGAAATCATCCACGCCGAGTTCGATCAGTCGATCGTGCATGCGACGGTCATATTGATCGCTGACGAAGCGTACGACGCGCTGGATTTCCTTGTTGCGCGTCTGTTGCGTATTGCCGATCGATTCGTTGTTGTAGAACTGGATGTAGCAAAGTTTCGGCACGTGCACGAAACGCGTCGTGAGAAACAAACGCACGAGCAATTCGTAATCGTCGGCGACGTGCAGACTGCTGTAGCCGCCGGCTTCGAAATACGCTGTGCGCGTCCACGCGCGAATGTGATTCGGCACGCCGACGATGTGGCGGATCGTTTTGGCGTTAATGCGGATTGCATCCTGAACCAGGTAGTGCGCTTCTTCGGCGCTGAACGTTTCGTAACGCTGCGGATGCACTTCCCAATGCGCTTTGCCGTAACCGAATCCGTAATCGGTGCCGTAGTCGTGGCACAGCACGCCGTTTTCGTAACGCTCCGACCAGTTCGTGTACGCCACGCCGCATTCGGGATGCGTGTCGAACGCCTTGGCGATCCAGGCCAGACCGTGCGGCGTCAGCACATCGTCGTGATCGAGCTCGACGAAAATCTCACCGCTCGCGACGGAACACAGATGGCCTTTGAGCTCGCCGATGTTGCCGCTCGGCTTGGCCAGGTTGTGCATCGAAACGCGGTAGTCCTGAGCGACTTCGCGCAACGCATCGAGTGTGCCCGCGTCGCTGGAATGATCGTCCGCGATCACCCATTCCCAATCCGCATACGATTGCGCGACGAGCGAGCGATACGTGCGCAGCAATTTGTCGTGGCCGGTGTTGTAGACGGGCGTAAAGACGCTGATTTTTTTTGGCGTCGCGGTTTTCGCAGGTTCGGGAATCGCGGCAAGCAGGAAACAGTAGAAAATTTCAGAGCCGCGCAATTCTGCGACGGCATTTTTGTGAATCCATTTGCGACGAATGTAGTACGGCGCGGCGAGCAGCTTGGGAAAGTCGTCGACCTTGCCGATGCTGACGATCGCCTGTGGTTCGAGTTCGCACAGGACGCGATCGAGATCGGCATCGTCGGCGAACACATGAATCGAAAACTCATCGGCCTCGTACGATTCGGCCGCGTGCGAACGCAATTGTTCCTTCGAAGGCAGCTCGTCGGCGGAACGCAGTCCGAAGATGGCGACTTTTGGCAAGCCGGGATTGCGCACGTCGGATGTTCGCTTAGCCCGCGTGCAGCCGCTTGACGGCCGCGACGACGTTGTCGACGGTGAAACCGAAATATTTGAACAACTCGTCTGCCGGCGCCGACGCACCGAACGTGTCGATGCCGATAACTTCGCCGTCCAGTCCTACGTATTTGCGCCAGTAATCGGTGACGCCGGCTTCGATGGCGATGCGTTTGCGATTGGAAGGCGGCAGAACTGCATCGCGATGGGTTTGTGGCTGGCGATCGAAAATGTTCGTGCACGGCATCGACACGACGCGCGCGATAATGCCGTCTTTCTGCAGCGCGGCTTTCGATTGCATGGCCAATCCGACTTCCGAGCCCGTAGCGATCAGGATGACATCGAATGTTTCGTTCGGATCGGAAAGGATGTAGCCGCCGAGTTCGATGAGTGAGACCTGATCGTCAGAACGCGTTTGATGGGCAAGATTCTGGCGCGAGAAAATCAGGCAGGAGGGTCCGTCTTTGCGTTCGATCGCGGCCTTCCAGGCAACGGCGCTCTCGACGGCGTCGCACGGACGCCAAACGTGATTCTTCGGAATGATGCGCAGGCTCGCGAGATGTTCGATCGGCTGATGGGTGGGACCGTCTTCGCCGAGGCCGATCGAATCGTGCGTGTATACATGTATAGCGTGCGCGGGAATCAGCGCGGACATGCGTACGGCATTACGCGCGTAGTCGGAAAACACGAGGAAAGTCGCATCGTACGGAATGAATCCGCCGTGCAACGCAAGTCCGTTGCTGATCGCGCTCATGCCGAATTCGCGCACGCCGTAGTAAATATAGTTTGCGTCCGCGTCGGACGAATTCACGTCCTTCGAGCCTTTCCAGATGGTCAGATTCGAGCCCGCCAGATCCGCCGATCCGCCGATCAGTTCGGGCAGCAGCGGCCCGAATTGATCCAGCGCCATTTGCGACGCCTTGCGCGATGCGACCACCGGACCTTCCGACTGCAATTTGCGCACATACGCGTTGGCGCCATCGAGCCAGTTGGCGGGCAGATCGCCCTTCATACGACGCTCGAATTCGGCGGCCAGGTCCGGATGCGACTTTTTATACTTTGCGAATTTTTCGTTCCATGCCGATTCGCGCTCGGCGCCTTTTTTCTTCGCATCCCAACCGGCATAGACGTCGCTTTCGATATGAAACGGCTCGTGTTTCCACGACAACGATGCGCGTGCGGCGGCGACTTCGTCGGCACCCAGCGCGGCACCGTGTGAGGATTCCTTGCCTTGTTTATTCGGTGCACCGAAACCGATGATCGTCTTGCAGCAAATAAGCGTCGGGTTGCTGGATTGATGGGTCGCGACCTCGAGTGCCGACTTGACCGCGTCTGCGTCGTGACCGTCGACATGCGCAATCACATTCCAGCCGTAGGATTCGAATCGCTTCGGCGTATCGTCGGTGAACCAGCCGTGCACTTCTCCATCGATCGAGATGCCGTTGTCGTCGTAAATGACGACGAGCTTGCCCAGCTTCAGCGTGCCGGCGAGCGAGGCGACTTCATGCGAGATGCCTTCCATCAGGCAACCGTCGCCCAGGAAAACGAAAGTGCGGTGATCGACGATGGCGTGATCGGGTCGGTTGAATCGCGCGGCGAGCACGCGCTCGGCGAGCGCCATGCCCACCGCGTTCGCGAGGCCCTGGCCGAGCGGTCCGGTCGTGGTTTCGATGGCCGGAAATTCACTGGCCTCGGGATGCCCCGCCGTTTTCGAATGAAGCTGGCGAAAACGTTTCAGTTCGTCGATCGGAAGGTCGTAGCCGGTCAAGTGCAGAAGCGAATAAAGGAGCATCGAGCCGTGACCGTTCGACAGCACGAAACGATCGCGATCGACCCATTTCGGATTGCCCGGATTGTGGCGGAGAAAATCGTTCCAAACGACTTCGGCGACGTCGGCCATGCCCATCGGCATGCCGGGATGGCCGGACTTCGCCGCCTCGACGGCGTCCATCGAAAGCGCACGGATGGCGTTGGCGAGTTCTCTGCGGGTCGGCATGATTCGGTCTCAAAGATGCGGGATGGAATCGAGGCGATCCCACGCGGTGCGCATTGTCGCCGAATCGACGTGGATTGTGGCGGCGTATGCCAAACAAAAAGAGAGGCCCGAAGGCCTCTCCGAATTTACGCGAACTCGGCCGATCCTTACGGAGCCGGTATGACCACGATATTGCGATTGACAAACGTAGCCGTACCGCCTGCACTGCGGTAGGCCAACGTGAACGTCGTACTACCCGGGTTCAGGCCGCTGACGAAGTAGACCGCACTGTCCTGCACGAAAGTAGTGCCGCCGCGAGCAAGCGACTGGTTGTCGCATGGCGCGACCGGACTGCAGGTGCGCGTGTTGGCTCCGCTGGCGACGAACCCCATATAGGCGTTTCCACTGGCCGGATCGACGCCGCCGGTGAGAATCACGACCACGTTGCCAGACGGCGGAACCGTAACGGTCGCCGAAAGAGCGCCGACCCCACCGGATGTCGTGACATACGTCGCGCTGCCTGTGCTCAGCGTAGAGCCAGACGCACCGCCGGTCTGGAACACGGCACCGAACGAACCGGTTGCGCCTTGCGCGCCGGTCGTACCCGTCGCTCCGGTCGCCCCGTTGCTTCCCGAAGATCCCTGGGCACCTTGAGTCCCCTGTGGTCCCTGCAAGCCTTGTGTGCCCTGAAGTCCGGTCGGACCTTGCGGTCCCGCGATGCCCGTTGCGCCCTGCGGTCCCGTATTGCCGGTGACGCCTGTTGCGCCGGTTGCTCCCGCAACGCCCGTGGCGCCGGTCGCACCGTTAGTGCCGTTCGTACCGGTTGCGCCTTTCGCACCCGCCGCACCTTGACTTCCCACGGCACCCTGCGCTCCCGCGGCGCCTTGAGAACCCGCTGCGCCCTGTGATCCCTGCGGACCGGCAGCACCGACTGAACCCTGGCTTCCCACTGGGCCCTGCGTTCCCGCCGGGCCCTGAGAACCCGCAGCGCCTTGCGTGCCCTGCACACCTTGCAAACCCGTCGCGCCCTGCGGACCGGCAGCACCGACTGAACCCTGGCTTCCCACTGCGCCCTGCGTTCCCGCCGGGCCCTGAGAACCCAGAGCACCTTGTGTGCCCTGCGGACCTTGCAGACCTGCGACGCCCTGCGGACCGGCCACGCCCTGCGTGCCTTGTATGCCTTGCGAACCCTGGAAACCTTGCGGTCCCTGCACGCCGGCATTACCCGTGACGCCGGTCGCACCAACGGCGCCTTGCGGGCCCTGTGCACCGATGTTGCCCGTTGCGCCCGTGCTGCCTTTTGCGCCCTGCGCGCCTGGTGTACCCGCCGTGCCTTGGAAACCTTGACTACCCTGCGGACCCTGCACGCCAGGCGTACCGACTGCGCCTTGCGTTCCGGGGGTACCTTGCGCTCCCTGCGGACCTTGCACGCCCTGCGTGCCCGCAGCGCCTTGAGTGCCCTGAGCACCTGGCGAACCTTGCACACCGGCTATGCCGGGAACGCCGGTCGCACCGGTGGCTCCCTGCTGTGCCAGCAATTGCCAGTTGCCGCTAACGCTGGTCACGGGGTCGTCGTTCGCGGCCGTCGAATTGATGGCGACGTAGCTCGAGCCGTTTTCAAATACGGCATCATTCGGCGAATAGGAAATTGCCGACCATGTGCCCTGCCAGACCAGTCCGGTTGCGCCCTTGGCACCGCTCGGACCCTGAAAGCCTTGCGCGCCGAGCGAACCTTGCGGTCCGGCGGGACCTTGCGAACCGATCGAACCGTCCGCGCCTTGCGGGCCTGCGGCGCCTTGCGAACCTGGCGAACCCTGCGGTCCCACCACGCCTTGCGTGCCAGCCAGCCCGGTCGGTCCTTGCACGCCGGCTACGCCGGGCGCACCTTGTGTTCCCTGCGGGCCTTGCGCTCCCTGCGGGCCGCGCGCGCCGGGAGGCGCGTTCAACGCGTACTGTGCAATCGGGACGATGTTGATCGGCTGCCGGTCGGAAAGTATCTGCTGATTTCCGGCGGTGGAGCCGACCTTGATTTCCAGCCAATACTGCGTGCCGTTAAAGATCAGGCCGAAATCGAGATCGGTCGTGAACACGCCGTTGACGACATCGATCTGCTGCTGCAACGGCGCGCCGACGACACTGCCGCCGCTCGCCGCGTTGTACAGCGTGAAGGTGAAATGATACGAACCCGTGGCCAGAGTACCACTGGCATCGAGTTGACCCTGGTAGGTAAACGCCGTGGTCTGGGCCGTTTGCGCGGCGATATTGCCGGCGGCGAAGGTCATCAGCGCCGCAGCGACGAGCGTACTTAGATACTTGCGTTTCATGATCAGCACCCCTCAAAACCGTTGAAGAAAATTTCATCGCGATTCGTCGTGGGCGCGGCGGCCCAGAATCCTGCGTTGACTGAATAATTGGCCGAACTCGAGTAGCCCGGCGCCGGCTGTCCCACCGTGCCGGACAAGTGGAAACAGGAATTACGCAGCGCTTTGCCGCCTGCGTTGACGAGGTGAAAATCCACGCTCGTGGTGCTCGATTGAGCCTGCGTATCGGACCATGGAACCGCCGTCACGCAGGCCAGCGCGACAGCCAGCGCAAAGCTGCCCGTGGCGACGGGTCGCCTCGAAATCTTGATCATCTGAACCCCCTGACTTTTGAAGATGAATCAGCGGATCTCGCTCCGCTGACCGTTTTTCTCGCATGCCTTTCGGCTCTCGCTTTTTTAGATTTCTCTATTTAGTGAATCGATGTTTTCTCGCGTTCACGGCCATGTTAGCAAGATCGTTGCCAAGCCCATTTCAACGGAAACGATAGTTGCCTGAACGTCCGCGATGCTCAATTCCGCGAGCCGCGACACAGCATGCCTGAATTTCTGTCGACTGCGTCACAGAAAGATGACTTTCCGCGTCATCTTCGCGCGGTCGAGGGCGCTTTGTTAACCGGAAGTCCGCGTGGCGGCGGGATACAGCGGCGGGAGGATCGATGACGGCGATGCCGCCCGCGACGTTGCGTTCAACGCAGGACCCTCTCTGAACGCGGTGCTCAAGCGCTCCTGCAGACCGGAATCGTCGGCGCGACCGTAGATCACGCTTTCCAGGTCGTCGATGGCCTGCACCTGCCGCGGATCTTCTACGCGTTTGGCGAGATCGCGCAGATTCCTGATCTCTGCATGGCGGGCATGCGCCCACGCCAACAGCGCGCGCGCAACATCGGGCCAGTTGGCAGCGCCGCACGCGGCGCGAAACGCGGCTTTCGCCGACGCCTCGCTCGCGACCGAGCGCGGCGCGTCGGGACTGGATGCGGGAGCGCGCCGTGCCCGACGTCGCCCCATCATCAACACGATCAACGTGATCATCCACAACGCCGTGGAAACGAACGCGATGAGTTGCCAAATCCTCGCGTCGTCGTGAACCGCCAACGGCGCCGGGGTTTCGATCGCCGCCGACAGTGCGATCTGGCTCACGATATTCGCGTTCGGTGCGGGCAGCGGTGCACTCGGTGTCGCGCCACCTGCGGCGGGTTGAACGTCGAGCGCAAGTTCCGGAACGGTCGCCAACTCGGCGCGATCATGCGCGGTGTCCCACCACGCAACGCTGATCGACGGAATGACCAAATGGCCGGCGCGATTCGGAACGATCGCGAATTTTCGCTCGCGCAAACCCACAGTAAAATCGCCCGCATCCCGGTTCTGCGTGGTGGCTTTGTCCGGATAGATGTCCGCGCCATCGATCTTCGGCAGATTGAGTTCGGGAAGCTGTTCGAAACCCAGACCCGTCGCCTGCAGACGAAGCGTCAACGTCAACGGATCGCCGACGCGCGCCGCGGTGCTGGAATCCACACCCTCGCCTGCCAACGTAACGGATTGAGCGGGCAGCCACGCATCGGTACCGGAATTCGCCGGACGCGCACGAACGTCCAGATTGATCGGCTCCGAATGCGCCGTCACGCTGCGCCCGCGGTTGAAGAAACTGTTCATGTCGGCCCGATCCATCGCATGGCCGCGAAACGTGATCGCCGGCAATGTGATCGCCCCGCTCTTCTCGGCCTGCAAGACGTAACGGCGTTCGAGCACACGATAGCGGCGTCCGCCGACATCGGCGGCGAAATTACTATCCTGTCCGCCGACTTTGTGGACCACCACGCCGTCCGCCTGCGGATCGTCCAGCGCGCCGTCGACGAGGCTGACCGCAAAGTATAATTTTACCGTCATGCTCACTTGCTGCTGCACATACGGTGAGCGCGGCTCGACCGATGTTTCGATGTAGACGTCATCGCCGGATTTGCCGCTCGCCGCCGCCGTGGCCTGCACCGTCAGTGCAATCGGCTGCGTGGTTTGACCCGCGATGCTGATCGGAGGAATCGTCAGCACGCCGGCGCGTTTGGGTTCGAGTGCGACAGCCCACAGCATTTTCGAACTGGATTGTCCGTTGATGATATTGATCGACGACGAGCTTTGCGTGCCCGACAGATTGAAATCGCTTTCCAATGTGGAGAAATCGGGCTTCACCGCCGATGCATCGTCCGACACTTCGACATTGAGCGTGACTGTTTCGCCCAGTTGCATCGCGTTGCGATCGAGCCACGCACGCACCGTTGCCGCATGCGCGCCGCAACAGACCAACACGAGCATCAGCGCCGCCGCACGTCCGAGTTGAGCCGTCCATCGAATCATTCGCCACCTTCTCCTTGTCGCGCGGGTTGCTGCCGGCGTTGATATTCGAGCAGGAATTTACGGCGCAGCAATCCACCCGGATCGTCCGGCACGCGCTGCAGCCAGTGCTGCATGGCTTGTTGCTGTTCGTCCTGCGCACCGTCCTGCTCGTTGGCGCCGAGCCGGATCGGCTTGCCCTTGGGTTGATCCTTGCCCTGGTTTTGCTGCAACGCCTTGTCGATGCCTTGCTGATAATCCTGTTGCGCCTGCTGGTCGGCTTCGCTGGCGCCGTTTTGCGCCTGCGCATCTTTCTGGCCGCCGCTGTCGTTCTGCTGGCTCGATGATTCGCCTTGCGACGACTGATCTTTTTTCTGATCGCCCGAATTCTGCTGGCCGTCCTGGCTCTGCTGATTGTTTTTCGAATCCTGTTTCGAATCGGCCGATGACGACGATTGATCAGACGGATCCTTTTGCTGATCCGCACCCTTGTCGCCGGACGATCCTTTGTCCTGCTGATCCTTGCCCTGATGATCCTTCGAATCGTTTTTGTCCTGCTTGTCCTTCTGATTCTGATCGTCCTGTTTCTTCATCCACGCTTCGACAGCCTGTTTGTTGGCTTTCGCGTCGGCCATGTCAGGATTGAGACGAAGCACATCGTCGTACGCGGCGAGCGCTTCCTTGAAGCGCTGTTGTTTCGCCAGCGCGTTGCCCGCGTTGTAGCGCGCGTCGGCACTTTCCACGGCTTGAAAATCCTGCGCTGCGTCGGCCATGTCGCCCGCGCGATACGCCGCACTCCCACGCAACAGGGGATCGCGTGCCAGCGCCTGCGCCTGTTTAGCGTTGCCCGCATCGAGTTGCGATTGCGCCTGTTGATCCGGACGCTGCCACACGTCGCTCCATGAAAACGCCGACGCCGGCTGAGCATGGGCGGCGAGGACCAGCGGAACGAACATCAGCCAGCCGCGCCGGAATCCCGACAACGCGATCGGCAACAGCAGCAGCACGAACCACGGACCGCGATCGAGGTAACGCGTGGTAGTCACCTGCTGCGCCTGCGCCGCTGCGGCGGAATGGGGCGCGAGATTGTCGAGGACTGCATCGAGATCGGATGGATCACTACTGATCGGCGCATAGCGTCCGCCCCCTTCGCGAGCCAGCGACATCAGGCCTTCGCTGTCGAGCTTCGGCAGCGCGATATCGCCTGCGGAATTTTTCAGAAACCCGCCCTGCGCCAACGGTACCGGCGCGCCTTGCGTGCTGCCCACTCCGATGATCGACACGCCCACGCCGGCGTTTCGCGCGCGGCGCGCCGCGACGCCCGCATCGGGGCCTGCGCTGTCGGCGAGAAGAACGATTTCGCCTTCGTGCAATCCGGCACCCTGAATCAGTTTGACGGCGAGATCGATCGCGCGTCCGGTCGAATTTCCCTGCACCGGCATGACGGTAGGATCGAGCGCGTCGACCAGATTGGCGACGGTGTTCGTATCGTCGGTCAACGGCGCGACGACGAACGCGTCGCCGGAATAAGCGATCAGCGCGGACTGCGAATCGCCGCTGCGGCTCAGGATATCGGCGATCTTGTAGCGCGCACGCTCGAAACGGCTGGGTTTGATGTCTTGCGCCGACATCGTCGCACCCAGCTCGAACACGATGACGCGCGCCGCACGGTTTTGGTACAGCGGTTGCGGCAATTGCTCCCAGGCCGGGCCGGCCAACGCAAAGCAGGCCACGACCCAGCCTGCGACGGCGAGCCAGCGCGGCGCCGACGAAGGCGTCTTCGTGCCGGTGCGCACGAGCAGGTCGTCGAGCAGATGCGCGTCGACCACGCCGCGCCACGCGCCCGCATCGGATGTACGCCGCGACAACGCCGCCCAGATCACCGGCACCGCGACGAGCGCGAGCAACCACAGCGGCCGTAAAAAGTGGAAATTGCTAAAAAAGCTACTCATCGCACGGCAACCGTGAGCAGCCGATTTGCACGCACACGATCGGCGAGCGTCATCACGGCGATCAGCAACAGCGCGGCGGACAGAGGCCAATAGAACAATTCGTCGACGGGACGAAACTGCTGTTGCGCATCGGCCGCGGGTTCCAGCTTGTCGATCTCGCGATAGATGTTCGCCAACTCCGAGGTATCGCGCGCGCGAAAAAAACTGCCGCCGGTATTTTCGGCCATCGTCTTGAGCAGGCGCTCGTCGAGATCCGCCGACGGGTTCACGGTGTGGCCGCCGAAGAAATCGTCGATGCGCATCGAATTGGCGCCGATGCCGATCGTGTAGATCTTGACGTGCTCGGCGATGGCCAGATCGATCGATTTGTACGGATCGAGTTCGCCCGCGTCGTTGACGCCATCGGTGAGCAGGATCAGCACGCGATGATCCTGCGGACGACTATGCAAACGCTTGACGGCAAGCCCGACCGCATCGCCGATCGCGGTTTGTCGACCGGGCAATCCGACCACGGAATCGTCGAGCTGTTTCAGCACGGTGTCGCGATCGAAGGTGAGCGGCGTGAGCATGTAAGCCTGGCTGCCGAACACGATGAGTCCGATGCGATCGCCGATGCGGCGATGGATAAAATCGCCCGCGATCGTCTTGACTGCGCCGTAGCGACTGACCGCGCGTGCGCTGATCGTCATGTCTTCGGTGCTCATGCTTCCCGATGCATCGACGGCAAGAAGCAGGTCCCGGCCGGTGCGTGGCAACGATTCGGCATCCCCAAGCCATTGCGGACGCGTCGCGGCGAACACGATTAGCACCCAGGCCAGAAGCGCCGCGAGCGCGCGCCATGTCGGAACGGGTGCAGCGCCTTCCGCAATCGCCAACTCCTGAAGCGCAAGCGGCACGCGCAGCGCGCTGACCGATTCGCTGTGCGCCGGTTTCAACAGACGCGACACGATCCACGGCAGCGGCAGCAGCACGGCGAACCATGGCCACGCCCACTCAAACACGAAACGCTCCTTTGTCCAATGCGTTGCGCGTAAAGCGCCGAACCAGGGCAATCAATGCCGGCGCGTCGTAATGGGTTTGTGGCTTGAACGGTGCGTCGAGCAATACACGGCCGGGTCCTTGGCTGAATTCGTCGGTTTGGGTTTGCTTATCCAGATAGCCGATCCAGCGCTCACCGCTGTACGCCGCCGCTTCGGGGGTGGCACGCAAAGCGATACGGCGCAGAAACTGCGACAGCGATGCGGCGAGCATCGCCGGATCGCCTCGCCCTCGTTCGATGCAATGATCCAGTTCCGCGAGCACGAGACGACGTATACGACGCCTCTTTGTGGAAAGGTATACTTCCCGCGTCACGTAGGCGAGCGCGACGAGTACGATCGCCGCGACGACCCACCACCCGGGCGCGGGCGGCCACCAGCCCGGTGCGGGCGGAAGGTGAATGTCGCGCAGTTCGGGACCGGCAGCCGGATTCATGCGGTCTTCGTCGTTACCGCCGATGGACGGCGATCCATGCCGAGGATTCGCGGCAGCGCCGATTCGGGTTCTGCACGCGTTTCGAGCATCGCCCATCGCAGCGCGCGGCGCTTGAGCATGGCGATCATGGCGGCGCGCCGTTCGGCAAACAGTTGCGGCCAGCGTGCGCGCAGGCGTTGTTCGCTGAAATCGAGCAGAACGTTTCCGGTATCGCCGCGTATCGCATAGCGTGCCGGCGGCGGCGGCGATTGTTCGAGCGGATCGCTCAACAGGATCGCGGACACGTCGCAATGCTCGGCGAGCAGCGACAGCGGGGCTTCGGCTGCAACGTCGGCGGAAAATCCGTCGGTCAATAAAATCACGCGACTGCCCGGCCGCGCGAGGCGACGCGCGCGCTGCAGCGCTTGCGAGAGTGCGATGGTTTCGCCACCGCGTTTGCCGATGGCGTCCCATTCAGCGAGCGAGCGCAAGACGCGCAACGCACCGCGTGGTCCGCCGTTGGGTTTTACTTCGCCGATGAATCCCGATCCGTAGGCGAGCGCGCCGACGCGATCGCCGTTTTGCACCGTGGCCCATGCCAGCAACGCTGCGGTTCGTGCGGCCTGCACCGACTTGAAGCGCACACGCGTGCCGAAATGCATGCTCGCGTTCGTATCGATGATCAAAAGTATACTTTGTTCGCGTTCTTCCTGAAAAAGTTTGGTGTGCGGACGGCCGCTGCGCGCGGTCACGCGCCAGTCCATCTGGCGAATGTCGTCGCCGGGCTGATACGCGCGCGATTCGACGTAATCGACCCCGCGGCCGCGAAAGCGCGAGCCATGGATAGCCGAACGCATACCGGCCACGCGTTTGGCCGGCTGCGCGAATCGGCGCGCGCGCAGCCGCATCGCAATCAATTCTTCGAGACTGACTTGCGTGGCGCTCATCTGACGCGGCTCAGCGGAATCGGCGCGGACACAGCACTTCTAGGGCAGCGGTACGCGTGCGATCAACGCGTCGATCACTTTGTCCGACGTGATGCCTTCGGCTTCGGCTTCGTAGGAAACGAGCACGCGATGGCGCAGTACGTCGTGTGCGACCGCATGCACGTCATCGGGCGCCACGAAATCGCGGCCGTGCAGCCAGGCGCGTGCGCGGGCGCAACGGTCAACGGCGATGGTGCCGCGCGGGCTGGCGCCGTACGCGATCCATCGCGCGATGTCGTCGCCGTAGTGGCCAGCCGACCGCGTCGCCAGCGTGAGCTGGACGATGTATTCCTCCAACGCCGGCGCCAGGTGGATGTTCAAGACTTGTTCGCGCGCATCGAAAATCTGCGCCTGCGACAGGCAGCGCGCCGGTTCGACGACCTCGTGCAAAGCCGTCATCGCGCGAGATCGCGCGAGTTTCAGGATTGCGGCTTCGGCCGTCGCATCGGGATAGTCGATGCGGATGTGCATCAGGAATCGATCGAGTTGTGCTTCGGGCAACGGATAGGTGCCCTCTTGCTCGATCGGGTTTTGCGTCGCCATGACGAGGAACAGTTTCGGCAGCGGATACGTCGTGCGCCCGACCGTGACCTGTCGCTCGCCCATCGCTTCAAGAAGCGCCGACTGCACTTTCGCCGGCGCGCGATTGATCTCGTCGGCGAGCAACAGATTGTGGAAAATCGGGCCGCGCTGGAACTCGAACGTGCCCCGCTGCGGGCGATATATTTCCGTGCCGGTCAGATCGGCCGGCAACAGATCGGGTGTGAACTGCACGCGATGAAAATCGGCTTCGATTCGCGCGGAAAGTTCCTTGATCGCGGTCGTCTTCGCCAATCCCGGCGCACCTTCGACGAGAAGGTGCCCGTCGGCCAATAGCGCAATCAGCAATCGATCGACCAGGAGTTTTTGTCCGATGATGCAGTCGGAGAGTTCGCTGCGCAGCGTTTCGAATGCGTCGGCGACGGCGCCGCGCGAAGTGGTTTCTGGCATGTCCATGCAGTTCTTTTCGA
This sequence comes from Rudaea sp., assembly GCA_040002515.1. Taxonomy (GTDB): domain Bacteria; phylum Pseudomonadota; class Gammaproteobacteria; order Xanthomonadales; family Rhodanobacteraceae; genus Rudaea. Next base: position 26,342 of record JBDUEI010000126.1, read on the forward strand.
GTAGCCCATGATCGCACGGACGATACGGTCCGCGTCCCTTTATGACCGCGTCGGCCGCAGAAGGTTTCGCGTTGCGCAGTCAGGCGTGAATTTTGGCCAGGGCGTCATCGACGCTTTGTGGCTTGCCTACCAAATACCCTTGCGCGTACTCGCAGCCCAGTGCCTTTAGTTGGGCGAGCTGGGTTTCCGTCTCGACGCCTTCGGCCACGATGTCGCAGCCGAGGGAGTCTGCCATGCTGACCACCGCGCGGACGATCGCCATGCAACGCGGATCATCCAGTTGGCGAATGAAACCCTGGTCGAGCTTCAAGGTGTCGAACGCCAGTTTGTGCAGATGGCCGAGGTTCGAATAACCGGTTCCGAAATCGTCGAGGGCGACTTTCATGCCGGCACGATGGCTGTGCGCGATGAGGCCCGCCACTTTCGCGTAGTCGAGAATGAGACTTTCGGTGATCTCGAGCTTCAGTTGGCGCGGCAATACATCGTGCACGCGAAGTTGGGCGAGCACCCTCGCGACGAAATTCGCATCTTCGAGCTGACGTCCGGAAACATTCAGCGCGATGAACGGACGCTGGTCTTCCGGCATGTCGGAAAAACGCTGCAGTGCGGTGCAGACTTCGCGCAGTACGTATTCGCCGATCGGCACGATCAGCGAGGTTTCTTCGGCGAGCTTGATGAAATCCGCGGGTGACACCGCGCCGCGTTCCGGATGCGTCCAACGCGTAAGCGCTTCGAAACCGGCGATGCGGTCGGTGGCCAGATCGAGAATGGGCTGCAGGCAGATTTCGAGTTGTCCGCCTTCCAGCGCATTTCGCAATTGGCTCTCGAGCCTGATCTTGTCGACGGCTTTGGCCGAATCGCTATCGGCGGACTGGGCTGAAACAACGGACTCCGAAGGCGGGCTGCCGGTGAACTGCGCCAGCGCCGTGCGGTATCGCGACAGTTGGCTCAACAACAACGCACGCACGACCGGATCGGCGGCGGAAAGCCGTTCGGCGAATTGCGCGCGATCGATCGGAGTCAGCACGCAGGCATCCAATGCCGTCGCGGTGGCGCTGCGCGGCGAATCGTCCAGAACCGCCATTTCGCCCACCAGAGCGCCCGCACCTAAATCGCCCAGCACGACCGGCAATCCGCTGCGACGAGCGCTTATGCGCAACGTGCCCGATTCGATGAGAAACGCCGTCGTCGGTTCGTCTCCTTCGTGGAAGAGATCCTCGTTGGGCTGGAGTTCGACGCGGTAGGCGGAAGCCATGCTGGCATCATCACCGATGCGGTTGGGTGGAGCAACTTGGAGGCTTTGTGAGGCAAAGAAAAGGGCCGCATTGCTGCGGCCCTTGAAGTCGATAAACTTCGAGCGCTACGGCAAATTAGAACAAACAACCGGCGGGCTGACTGCGCCACCTCCAACTGTCCCCGCCACATTCACAAGCGCAGTCGCCGAGCTTGAGCCGGACGTGTAGGTGTAGGTGCAAACAGAATTCGGTGCTGGGGCCGCAGCGACGCAGAAACCTAGCGTGGTGATCGTGGTTGTGGCGCCGCCATTGGAGCCCGTAACAAGCGGCGAGGTCGTCGTGATGCTCGTGCCGGCGGGCGCGCAGGTGCCCGTGATTGTCGCGCCGGAAATTGGGTTCCCGAGACCATCACTGAGCGTCAACGCAACATTGTTGTTCTGCGGCTTCGTTCCCGAGAGACTGGTGATGTGGGTTGGGTTGGCCGTCAATACCGGCTCTCCGACCGTGATCGTCACGGGAGCGCTAAGTCCAGCCACCGTGAAGGTCAATTTCGCTGCACTTCCAGGCTGTACGCCGGACGTCACCACCGTGGTGTCGACGCAACCATCGGCACCTGTTGCGGGGGTCAGTGTTCCACCGGCCTTGCCGTTGACGGTGCCGGCACCGCCGCTAAGTCCGCTGAACGAGAAGCTCAGGGTCACACCCGGGATTGGACTTCCGACAGCATCGACCAAGCACGCAGAGACACTTTGCGTCGTATTTCCAAAGATGGTGGTCGGCTCGGCGAACAGCACGGCCGGTCCAACACCGAGGTACCGCGTTCTTACGGCGTCAGCGACCGTTCTCGGCACGCCGTTGCTCTGTTGCGCTCCAGTGCCTTGCGCCCAAACAACCGCAGATTGACCGATGCGCGACTGTGGATAACGCATGTTGACGCTCGCAATACCGTCTGGCAGACCCGAGGCATCGAGACCTGTGAAGGCTTGCGCGTCGATGTTACCCGCCGTAGCGCGTCCGATAACGTACGGAATGTTGTTGCCCGTATCCACCACCGATCCGGTGTCGATCGCATTCAGATTGAAGGCCTGCGTCACGTTCAGACTGCCTTGCGTATTGACACGCTGAACGGTCCGCGCGCTTTCTAGATCGGAATCACCGGTCGTTTCTTTGCCGAACACGACCAGCGCATCGCCGGGACCCGCGCCGCCGCCGGCGGTCAGGAATTGTCCGGACGGCGCGGTAAACAACGTGCCACCCTCTTGCGGATTGCCATCGTTTCCAGCGATTTCGAATGTGCCCGAGCCCTGATCCGGATAACCGAAGACAGGTGCGTCGATCAGACCGAACTGGATCGATGTGCCGGCCAGCACGGCCTTGCCTTGACGATCGGTGGCAAGAACAGTGACAGGCACCGTATATACGGGCGTAGGCGTCGAGCCTCCCGTCGAGCTCGCGTCACCGATGACGGGCAGCAAATTGGGATCGATAGCGGGGTTTGTGATCTTGAGGCTGAACAGTTTTCCGTCAGATACGACAACGGTGGACGTGGCGCTGACTGGATCTTGAATGCCGTTGTCGACGTTATTGTCGCCGCGATCTGCCGTGACTTTGACTTGTACAGGACCCTGTTCCAATCCGGCCAGGAACGTAACACTGGCAACACCGTTACGGGTCGTTGTCGCAACCGTCGTTCCCGATACCTGCTGACCTGCGGCATTAGTCGTCGCGAGGCGTGCATCGGTGCCTGCAGGCCCGACGATTTGGAATTGCACGTTGTTCACGCCGGCCGGTGCCGAAACAAAACTGTTACTGCCATCGGTGACCACCGCGCTGACGATCGTGCTTTGTGCGCCGCCGGAATTCGTAACGTAAACGTTGCCGCCTGAAGCGGTAATTGAAACTGAAGTTGGCAGGCCCGAAGAACCGCCGCCCACTGTGATTTCGAGTTGCGAAGTAATCGTCTGTCCACTGTCTGGATCGATCGCGGTCACCGTCAGTACGCCGGTGCCTGTTTGCTGGCCTGCGTGCACGAAGATCGTGCCCACCCCCGCCGTGATTGTGACCTGACCGCTACCGAGCAACGTATGGAACTGATCGGGTCCTGTCGTAGTCGTGCTACCGACCAGCGTGGAATACGAGAGCGTACCAACCGGCTGCACGGAAACATTTGCGGTGACGCTACCGTTCACCAGCTGACCGTTGGAATGGCGGAAGGTCACCGTGACCTCAGAGATATACGGCGATCCGAGGTAATTGCCGGGAAATCCCAGCGTGACATCCTGTTCTTGACCAACCGTGTACGGACTTACCGGAAGCGTCGTGGTCGAAGGTGTCAGCTGCAGCCGAGGATCTTGCACGTTTCCAGGAGTGACGGTAATGCCGATCGACTTGGAAGCCGAATTTGGATTGCCGTGAAGGCCTGCGGGCAGCGAGAACGAAATCGTTGCGGTTCCGCCTTGGTTGGAACTGTTGAAGTAAAACGTTGCCTTACCCCCGGCAAGCGTATTCGTCGCCGTAGCGCCGCCGCCTTGGCCCTGAGAGGCAGCGACGGTTCCAATGGTCGTGGGAGACAAAGCGGCACTGACTTGAGTGCCATCGTCTTCCGAGGAGCCGTCGTTCTTTTGCACCGTCACGGTGATCGCCGTGAACGAAAATGTCCCGATCGAGGGAGGAGCGGCGCTGATCGAAATACTATCGGCACCGGGTGGCGTGAACACCGAATTGCTTCCGCCACCGCCGCCGCCGCAGCTGGTCAGTCCAAACGTCGCGAGCAACAGTAACAGGGTATTGCGAAGGGCTTTCATGTCGAATCTCCGGGCTCGCGACTTCATGTGTTCAAATCTCCAACAACAATCATCGCTGTCAAATTTGTAAGGCTTATTTCAAAAGTCATTTAAGACTGTCGTTCAGAATGCGGGGCGTCACGAAAATCAGCAGCTCCGCCTTCTGCGTTTGGTTGTTCGTGTTTCTGAAGAGCAGGCCCAATCCGGGAATATCGCCCAGGAACGGAACCTTCTTGATGTCGGTAGATTTGTCGAATTCATAAACGCCGCCGAGAACCACCGTTTGACCGTTGTCGACGAGAACCGACGTATTGATTTCGCGCTTGTCCAGCTGGGGTACGAAACCGCCGCCCGGGTTCGGAATTAGCGAATTAATTGCATCTTTCTTCACGTCGAGAGTGAGGAACACGCGATTGTCCGCTGTGATCGTGGGCGTAACTTTAAGTTCGAGCACCGCTTCTTTGAATTGCACTGTCGCCGTGGCTCCGCCCCCGCCGCTACCGCCGGTAAACGCAACGTACCCGATTTCCTGACCTTGTTTGATATCGGCTTCTTGCTGATTCGCCGTTATTACACGCGGACTGGAGATCAGCTCACTGCGGCCTTCTGTTTGGGCTGCTGATAGTTCTAGATCTAACAGGTAATCCGCTCCAAGAATTGCCAATCCGAAACTTCCGGCAGGCGATGTCAAGGGCATATTCACATTTAGACGGTTTGCCAAGCTCGGTACCAACACGCCCGATCCGAGCGCACCAGCTCCGCTCGTCGGCAAGCCGCTACCGGTGCCATCGAAACGATTTCGCAGCGCGGCATTCGTCATCTGGTCTGTTCCGGCGAGGGTACCGCTGGAGGAGACGACAGTGTTGTTCTGCTGGTAGCCCCCGCTAATTCCGAACCTGGCCCCTAATTGGCGGGCAAAGTTGTCCGTTGCCACCACGACGCGGGATTCAATCAGAACTTGCTGGACGGGCTTATCCAGCTTCGCCACGAGCCCGCGAATAATTTCTACTTGCTCAGGCGTATCGACGACGAGCAAGGTATTCGTGCGGTCATCGGATGAAACGCGACCCCGCGCCGATAGAAACCCGCTTTGTTGCTGCGAACTGGCTGCACCACCTGACGTAGCCTGCTTTGATTTTTGAGTTAGAAGGTCGGCTATATCTTTTGCTTTTCCGTAGCTCACCGGAATGTAGACGGTGATCGTCTGCGCGACTTCCTGAAGTTTTTGTTTGGATTCCGCGATAGCCTGTTCGCGATCGGCAATTTCTTTCTGTGGGGCAACCCAGATCACGTTGCCATTGCGGCGTTTGTCGAGGCCTTTCGCCTGCATGACGATGTCGAGCGCCTGATCCCAAGGCACATTGATAAGGCGCAATGTAACGTTTCCACCGACCGAATCGGCGACAACGATGTTCAAGTCAGACACGTCTGCAATGAGCTGGAGTACCGAGCGCGTAGGAATGTCCTGAAAGTTAAAGGTGACGCGGTTTCCGCTGTAAACCGGCGGCGCGTTCGGATCGACCTTTGCGTCTTCCTTCTTTGGCGCAATTTCGATGATGTATTGATTGCCGGCCTGGTACGCTAGTTGTTCAAACGTTCCCGTCGCAGTGATGTCCATATGTGCGCCGTTGCCTTTTGCGCGGGTCTCAACGACTTGCACTGGCGTTGCGAAGTCCATCACGTCTAAGCGCTGTGCTAGCTGCGGTGGGAGATGCACCTTGTAGAGATCGACCCCCAATTTATCGCCGCTGCGTTGCAGATCAGCGCCCGTCCCCTCACCGCTGAACGTGATGATGATGCGTCCTTCGCCGTGCGTTCCGCGGCGGAAATCGATATTGGAAACCTCGACCCCCGGACCAGCGAGGGTCTTTGTCTGGTCGGTGGTCGCTGCGGCTGTTGCGGTGGACGAACCGGACATCCCGTTGTTGACCGTAAGAACCAGATTGTTACCTTCGGTCTTGGTCTGGTATGTCGCCGCGTGAAACAGATCGACGACGACGCGCGTGCGTCCGGCGGCTTCGACCGCACTGATCGCACTGGTCGCGCCGGTGTTCACGTCGATGTGGCGCTGGCTCATGCCGTTGCGCGTGCCGGCCATATCGACGGCGATGCGCGCTGGATTTTCAGTGGTGAAGATCTGCGGCTCGCCCACGGGTCCGGCGAACTGCATCGTGATCTGAACCTGACCGCCCGACAGCGGCGCATAGGTGATGTTCTGGAGGATATTTTCCGCCAGAGCGCTCGTCGCGAACAATGTTCCGACGAATAACAGGAGCCACGTAAAGCCGCCGCGGAGTTTGGCTCCGGCATTCGGTCTGGACGTACGTCCCCGGAAGTTAGCAACTGTTGTCATCATTTCAAGTTACCCCCAATGGGTCGTCTATTTCTCGCCCAGGGCGATTTTCGCCTGGTGCTCCATCCAACCGCCGGTCCCGTTCGAAACGAGTTCAACAAGATCGAGGTGATCCTCGGCAATGGCGGTAATCTTGCCGTTGTTTTGACCCATGTAATTTTTCATGTGTACCCGATGCACGACGCCTTCGGGATCTTTCACGAGCCCTTCGATGCCGGGTCCGCCTCCGATCGTTCCGACCATCTTCAAGCTGTCCAGCGGATAGCTCTCGAGCGGTTCTTTCGGATGCTGATCCGGTTGCGGTCCGCCGCCGGTCGAACTAACGGCTTGCTCGCGTTCGGTGACGCTCATTCCGAACGGATCGCGCACATCGGGATCGTTGTCTTTATAGGTGTATTCGAACGTTTCGAAGGTCTTGAGCACGGGCAGCGGCGGCACGGGCGTGCCGCGCTTGGCCTTTTCCGCGGCAACCCAGGCGCGTAGGTCGGCATCGCCACTCGTGCAGCCAGAAAGCAGACCGAACACTGCCAGCAAGGGCAATAACCGATAGGCGAATGTGTGAACGATTTTCATGTTCACTTGCCTCCTTGCTTGGGCGGTGGAGCACCCGGTTTTTTCGGAGCGGGTTTGGCGGCGGCGCCGTCGCCCCCCTCGTCGTCTTCGACGTAGCGGTAGGTTCTGACCGTGCCTTCCAGCGTCAGTTGGCCGGACGCACTCTTCACGTCATTCGGTTTCAGCGAGACGTCATGCATGGTGAGAATCACCACGCGCGGCAGCGCCGCTACTCCGCTGATGAAATTTCCGAACTGATGGTAGGTACCCACCATTTTGAGCTGGATCGGTTTCTCGGCGTAAAAACCTTCTTTCACGGTTTCCGGGCCGGGCTTGAACAATTGTGTATCGATACCGGTGGACAGCGCTGTCTGCGACACATCGACGAGAAGCTCCGGCATCTCTGTCCGGCTCGGCAACTGGCGGAGCAATTGCCGCAGCATGTCGCGCATCTCATCGAGCTGCTGACGGAGCGCTTCGAGATTGACGACTTTGGCCTGCTTATCCGCAAAATCTTTCTTGAGCTGGTTTTCCTGTCCGTGTTTCTGCTCGAGCTGGTCCTGACGTTCGGTGATGAAGAAGTACCAGCCGCCGAGCATCAGCAGTGCGAAAACGATAACGCAGAACGTCAGCTTTACGCCTTGCGGCCAGGCGCCGATATTGTTTCGATCGAGATTGCGGAAATCAGAAAGCTTCATGGCTTGCTCTCCGCTGCCGCAGGCGTTGCGGGTTTCGGCGCGTTCGTCGCGGGTGCAGCGGTCGTGGGTTTGATCACCTCGGCCGTTGCTGACGCGCCCGATTTTTCCGCGGCGGCACGTTCTTTTTCTTTCTCTTCCGGACTGGTCAATTTCACCGTCAATCCGAATTCGAACCGGTCACGCTTGTCGTTGCCCTTGGCTTGCGTCTGCTGCAAATCCGAACGCTTGAGCCAGGACGATTTGTCGAGATTGCGCATGTACGTGGCGACACTCGCATTCGATTGCGCGACGCCGGCCAACGTCAGCGTGTCGCCGTTCTGTTTCATCGATGTCAGACGCACGCCGTCGGGAATGGTTTTGACCAGTTCGTCGAACAGATGAACCATCTGCGAGCGGTTGGCCTGAAGCTGTTCGATGATCTGTTTGCGCGCGAGCAGCTTGGATTTGGTTTCTTCGAGCCGTTTGATTTCGGTCAGCTTGTCATCGAGCTGGTGAATCTGGTCTTTCATGTAGGCGTTGCGCGCGTCCTGATTGTCCAGGCGCTCGTTCATCCAGAACACCCACAGGAAAACGGCAAGCACGGCTGCGATCGCCGCGCCGCCGAGCATCATGTAGAACTCGCGCTCGCGCAGCTTGCGCCGTTCGGTTCGCCAAGGCAGTAAGTTGATCTTTGCCATTAGTCGAAACTCCTCAGCGCCAGACCGCACGCGATCATCAGCGCGGGCGCATCCTGAGCCAACGTTTGCGCCTGTACGCGCGACGACAGCGACATGTTCGCCAGCGGATTGGCCACGACGCAGGGCACGCCGAGCTGTTCTTCGACCATGTCCGCCACGCCTGTGATCGATGCGCAACCGCCGGCCAGCACGACTTGATCGACCTTGTTGTATTCACTGCCGGCAAAGAAGAATTGCAGCAGGCGGCTGATCTGCTGAACCATCGCTTCCTTGAACGGTTCCAGCACTTCGATCTCGTAGGATTCCGGCAAGCCGCCCTGGCGCTTGGCGAGGCCGGCTTCTTCGTACGACAGACCATAACGACGCATCACCTCATCGGTGAGCTGCTTGCCGCCGAAGACCTGTTCGCGCGAATAAATGGTGCGTTGACTCTTCAGTACGATCAGCGTGGTCATGGTCGCGCCGATATCGACAACGGCCACCACCGCATCTTTCGGCACGGCGAGCTGATCGGCGACGAGCTTGAATGCGTTTTCCATCGCGAACGCTTCGACATCGATGACGCGCGCGCCCAATCCGCCCAGATCGAGCGCGGCGACGCGCAGGTCAACGTTTTCGGTGCGCGATGCGGCCAGCAGCACGTTCATCATTTCCGGATTGTCTTTGACCGGACCGACGACTTCGAAATCGAGACTGACTTCTTCGAGCGGATAAGGAATGTATTGATTGGCTTCGACTTGGATCTGTCCTTCGAGATCGTCCTCGGACAAATCGGCCGGCATCGGAATCACTTTGGTGATCACGGCGGAGCCTGCGACGGCGGCGCTGGCGAATTTGGTTTTTGCGCCGGATCGATTCAGCGCGCGGCGAATCGCTTCGCCCACCGCTTCGACTTCGACGATGTTCTTTTCGACCACGGCATTGGGAGGCAGCGGCTCGACTGCATAGTGCTCAACGCGGTACTTGCCGCCGGACTGACTCAATTGCAGCAACTTTACGGCCGTCGAGCTGATGTCCACCCCAACCAGCGGCGGCGCTTTTACACTGAGTAGGCCCACACTTTTTCCCCTTCCCACGCGCTCTTACGAGCGATATATGCGCAACCACATTAAATACGAATCTTAACGGTTTATCAACAGTATCTTTAAAAATCCCGCAAACCGTTGATTTGTCTCAGACTTGCCCCTAAATTGCCCGCGTTTGCGCCCGGATTCCCGGTCCGGCTAACTGCTACACTGCGCACCGACGGATTCTCTATACCGCGTCTTCCACCCTCGCAACCTTGATTGCCATCACATTAACCGGCACGGCATGAGAATTTTTCTACGTTTACTCCGTTACATATTGATTTTGGGTGTTTCTGGAGTCCTTTTAGCATGCCTTGCGGTCGGTGTCGCGTATTGGTTGATCGCGCCGCGCCTGCCGTCGGTGGAAACGCTGCGCGATGTTCGTCTGCAGGTTCCGCTGCGCGTATACAGCGCTGACAGCAAGCTCATCGCGACGATCGGCGAGACGCGCCGTATCCCGGTCAAGATCGAAAAAGTCCCGCTGCAGCTGAAAAACGCTTTTCTGGCGGCCGAAGATGCGAATTTTTATAGCCATCCCGGTGTCGACTGGCAAGGTGTCGCGCGCGCGGTGGGGCTGATGATCACCAAGCGCACCTTGCACGTGCCCGGTGGCAGCACGATTACACAGCAGGTCGCGCGCGGATTTTTCCTGAGCTCCGAGGTCAGCCTCACGCGCAAATTGACCGAAATTTTTCTCTCTTTCCGCATCGAACGCGAATTGTCGAAAGACGAAATCTTCGAGCTTTATCTCAACAAGATTTTCTTCGGCAATCGCGCCTACGGTATCGGCGCGGCCGCGGAGTTCTATTACGGCAAGACGCTCGATCAACTCACGCTGGCCGAAAGCGCGATGCTGGCCTCGCTGCCTAAATTTCCTTCGAGCAGCAATCCGTTGAGCAATCGCGCACGCGCGACGGAGCGCCGCAAATATGTACTCGAACGCATGCTCGAAGACGGTTTCATCAACGCCGATCAATTGAAGCTGGCCGATGCGGAGCCGGATCGTTCCTACGCGCACGAACCGCCGATCGAAATCGAAGCGCCGTGGATCGCCGAGATGGTGCGTCAGGATGTTCTGGACAAACTCGGCAACGAAGCGCTCACCGATGGTTACTCGGTTTACACCACGCTCGATTCGCGCGATCAGGACGCGGCCAATCAGGCGCTGCGCGACGACTTGATCGTCTACGACCAGCGCCACGGTTTTCGCGGTCCGGAAGCGCATGTCGATCTGCCGGAAAATCCGTCGCCTGCCGATTTCGACAAACGGCTCGAACCCTTTCATCCCATCGTCGGTTTGATTCCGGGCGTCGTCACGGAAAGCGCCGACAAAACCGGCTCCGTCTATCTGCAAGACGGCCAAACCGTTCCGCTGGATTTCCCCGCCGTGGCCTGGGCGAGCCGTTACAAGGACGAACGTCATCGCGGCGGCGCGCCGAAAAAGGTCAGCGACGTGCTGCAAGTCGGCGATGTGGTTCGCCTGGCGCGCAACGACGAAGGCAAATGGAAGCTGTCGCAACTCCCCGCCGTACAAGGCGCCCTCATCGCGCTCGATCCGGAAGACGGCGCGATTCGCGCCGAAGTCGGCGGTTTCAGTTTTTCGCGCAGCAAGTTCAATCGCGCCGTGCAAACCAGCCGGCAGCCCGGATCGAGTTTCAAACCCTTCTTCTATTCGGCTGCGTTCGAACACGGCTTCACGCCGGCTTCGATCATCAACGATGCGCCGATCGTGTTCGCCGATCCGTCGAAACCGAACGGACTGTGGACCCCGCAAAACGACGACGGGAAATTCGACGGTCCAATGCGCCTGCGCGAAGCGATGGTCGTTTCGAAAAATCTCGTGTCGGTCCGTTTGCTCGATGCCATCGGCGTGCGTTATGCGCGTGAGTTCGTCACGCGTTTCGGATTCACGCTCGATCAGATTCCGGAAAATCTCTCGATGGCGCTCGGTACGGCATCTGTTTCGCCGCTGGTGATGGCGCGCGCCTACGCCGTTTTCGCCAACGGCGGATTTCTCGTCGATCCTTATTTTGTCGATCGCGTCGTCAACCGCGACGGCAAAGAAGTATACAAAGCCAATCCCGCCGTCGCCTGCCGGCATTGTCCGCAGCGGTTGCTGGAAGACGCGCGCGTGGCGGCGCAGGGCGATGGCAAATCGGATGGCGGCGCACCGGTGCGCACAGCGCTCTCGCCGATTTCATCGGCACAAGCTGCGAATACCACGCCCGATCCAGCCGCACCCAAGCTCGCAACGCGAACGCTCGATGCGCGCACGGCGTATCTCATCAGTTCGTTGCTGCACGATGTTATCCGTCGCGGCACCGGCGCCGGCGCGATGGTGTTGAAACGCACCGATCTGGCGGGAAAAACCGGATCGACGAACGATCACCGCGATGGCTGGTTCAGCGGCTACAACGATTCCATCGTCGCCAGCGCGTGGGTCGGTTTCGATGATTTCACATCGCTCGGATTCAAGGAGTTCGGCGCGGAAACCGCGCTGCCGATGTGGATCAGTTTCATGCGCACGGCGCTGAAAGGCGTGCCCGAAAAACCATTCGAGATGCCGAGCGGAATCACCACCGCGCGCATCGATCCGGAAACCGGCCAGCTCGCCGCGAGCGACGATTCGCACTCGATGCTGGAAGTTTTCAAAGTCGAAGACATTGCGCGATTGGCGACCGGCCCCAATAATCAGTCGGAGCAGGAAAAGAAAGTCCAGCAGGACGCTTACGGAATTTTCTGATGCATCAGCACAGCTCCTCTCGCGGCATCGCGGAAATGCGCCGACGCGTCGCGCTGGAAGCCGCGCGCCTGATGAGCGAACAAGGCATTCGCGATTTCCATCTCGCCAAACGCAAAGCTGCCGAACGCCTGCATGCCAACGACAAGACGCACTTGCCGAACAACGCCGAAATCGAAGAAGCGTTGCGCGAACATCAGCGCCTGTTCCAGTCCGAAGAACAACCGCAGACTTTGCGAAGACTCCGCGAAGAAGCGCGCGAGGCCATGAAGTTTTTCAAGGATTTCGAACCCCGACTGGTCGGCGCAGTTCTAGAAGGTACGGCCGATCGACATTCGGCGATCTGCCTGCATTTGTTTTGCGACGCGCCCGAGCACGTGATGATCTTGCTCGATGAAAATCGTATCGAATACGAAGAGCAGGATCGCCGCCTGAAATTCGCGCGCGATGAGATCCAAGAATTTCCCGCGCTAATCGTGCCCCGCGACGATCTGCGAATCGATTTGACGCTGTTGCCGCCGGAAGCCATCCGACGCGCGCCGCTCGACCGCGTCGATGATCGCCCCATGAAGCGAGCCACGTTGAGTGGCGTCGAGGACCTGCTCAAAGAATAGATTCTTGACCTTTAGCTAGCGCGCATTAAAGCAATGCGCGCAGAAAAATCCATTCATCTGTCGGAAACGTACGACGCTCTACGCCCCTTCCCCCGCACGCGGGGGAAGGCTGGGATGGGGGCGAGCCACCTAGACAACCCCAAGCTTTCCGCGTCGGTCATGTTTAAGCGGAGATGTCTTGCGCGTTTTTTGGCGGCTTCGCGCTTTGTACGCGCCCCCCATCCCAACCTTCCCCCGCATGCGGGGGAAGGAGTAAGAGCGCCCAATCGAGACTATCGAGACTCGCAATAGCGACCGACGCTGAGCGACCGACCCTTAGTGATCAACTTTTAGCGCTTAGCCCTTCGCGATCAGCGATCAGGGCTTAGCGATCAACGCTTAGCGATCGCCGCGTAATCCCGCGTCACCGCTCCGGTGTAAATCTGCCGCGGCCGACCGATCTTCGTTTCTTTGTCGGTGTGCTGTTCCAGCCAGTGCGCCACCCATCCCGCCGTGCGGGCGATGGCAAACATCACGGTGAACATTTCCGTCGGAATCTTCAGCGCCTTGTAGATGATGCCGGAATAGAAATCGACGTTCGGATACAGCTTGCGTTCGACGAAATACGGATCCTTCAGCGCGGCCTGCTCGAGTTCTAGCGCGACATCGAGCAACGGATCGCTGACGTTCAAATCCGCTAGGACCTTGTGTGTCATCTCGCGAATGATCGTCGCGCGCGGATCGAAATTTTTGTACACGCGATGACCGAAACCCATCAGTCGGAAACCGGAGTTCTTGTCTTTCGCGCGCTCGATGGCCTTGCCGACATTCTTCGCATCGCCGATTTCCGCGAGCTGTTTCAGCACGGCTTCGTTCGCGCCGCCATGCGCGGGACCCCACAGCGCGGCAATGCCGGCAGCCACGCACGCGTAAGGATTGGCGCCGGTCGAGCCGACCAGACGCACCGTCGACGTGCTCGCGTTCTGCTCATGATCGGCATGCAGGATGAACAACAGATCGAGCGCTTTCGCAACAGTCGGGTTCAGCTCCAGCGGCTCGCTCGGCACTTCGAACATCATGTGCAGGAAGCGCGTGCAGTATTCGAGATTGTTGCGCGGATAACGGATCGGCCAGCCGATCGAATAGCGATACGCCGCAGCGGCGATGGTCGGCATCTTGGCGATCAGACGAATCGCCGCGAGCCTGCGCTGTTCCGGATCGCTGATGTCGAGCGTGTCGTGATAGAACGCAGACAGCGACGCAACCGATCCGCACAGCATCGCCATCGGATGCGCGTCGTAATGGAATCCGTGCAGAAAATTCTTGAGCGATTCATGCATCATCGTGTGATGCGTCACTTCGTGCTCGAAAGCCTTGAACTGATCGGCCTTCGGCAACTCGCCGTTGATCAAAAGGTAGGCGACTTCGAGAAAACTCGAATGCTTCGCGAGCTGTTCGATCGGATAGCCGCGATACAGCAAAATGCCTTTGTCGCCGTCGATGAACGTAATCGCGCTGCGCGTGGCGGCGGTCGAGACGAAACCGGGATCGAACGTGAAGTAGCCAAGATCTTTGTGCAGCTTGCCGATATCCACGGCCGCTTCGCCGAGCGATCCGTTGACCAGCGGCAACGTGCTGGTCTTGTTGTTCCCGCTATCGGTCAGTACGACGGACTTATCGGCCATGACGAATTCCTTGTAGAGGGCTCGGGACGTTTTTCGATACGTTTCGGCGACGACGCCGCAGTCACTCGCTCAGGCAGAGCCAAGCCTGAGGACGAGCATTATCGCACAGGGGTTTGAAACTGCGCGCGTGTGATCGAGTCGAAATCCCGCGCAGCCGGCCGCTTCCCGTGAAGAGAATTTAATCGATAGTGTCGAAAGGTTTCCGCACCGACGGGAGTGGACGCGATGCACGAAGAGCCGGCATCGCCGATCGAGTTCATCGACCGGCGAAGGAATCGGATTACTTGGCGCCGTAGCGGCGACGGAACTTGTCGACACGTCCGCCGGCATCGATGATCTTGTGCTTGCCGGTGTAGAACGGATGCGACTGGCTGGAAATTTCGACTTTGACGACCGGATATTCCTTGCCGTCTTCCCACTTGATCTTGTCCTTCGACGTCATCGTCGACCGTGTCAGGAAAGAGAAATTGGTGGAGACGTCCTGGAACACGACTTCGTCGTACTTCGGATGGGTATCGGCTTTCATGGGATTGTCCGCAAAACGATCGGGAAAAGAGGACTATGTTATCGTTTCGGGCTGTTACCGCGCAAGTTCCAGTGACTTCGCGGTATTGGCTAGCGACGGATAAGTGACTGATGCGACGCGTTTTAGCTTGTTTTGTTTTCTGTTTCTGTCTCAACTTCGCCGCCGCGCAAAGTCCCGCTTCGGGCGACGGCAGCCTTCCGGCGACGCATGGGCCGGCCATTGCCAATGCACTGAAATCGCTGCCGAATCATCGCAATCTCAGCGCCGCGGATCGGCAACAGGCCGAAGAACTCCTGCAGCAGGCGCAATCCGACGAAACGCAAGCCGATGAACTGCAACGCCAATGGCAATCGCTGCGCGACACCGCCAATGGTGCCGACGATGCCGCCGGGAAAATCGAAACCGCGTTGGCGCAGGATGCGTCTGATGCACTCGACGCGTGGCGCCGCGCGCTGCCGACGCGCGCGAACGCCGATCAGCTCGACGCCCTGCTCGCCACCGAACGTGCGTCGCTCACCGCCGCGCGCAGCGCCGCGACCGCGCTCGATGCCGAAATCCATCATCAGAACATGCGGCCGGCGCAGATCCGCGACGAGTTGACGGCGGCATACGCATCGCTCGATACGACCAACGTCACGCCCGATCACAAAGCCGATGCCGCGCCGGTCTCCGCGGCCCGATCGTTGCGCTCGCAAGCGGCCGAACGTCTGGCGACGATCCAGATTGCACTTCTCGAACTCGAAAACCGCAGCTATGAACCGCGCATGCGGTTGCTGTCGGCGCAGCTTCGTCAACGTCAGCGCACAATCAACGAATTGAGCCAGCACGTTTCCACGCTCGAAGCGATGGTATTGAGCCGTACCGATCAATACGTCGAAGACCTGCGCACGCGAGTGATGCAGCAAAGCGCGCAAATTCCGGACAATGCGCGCCTTCTCTCGGAAGCGGCGAATCTCAACATCGCGATGTGCAACCAGCTCGCGCAAACCATCGCGCGCCTTTCGGATTTGCGCAAACAGAAGGAAGAACTCGACGCGACGCGTCAGGAAACCGAACAGGCGTTGGCCAACACCAACGAACGCGTCAAGATCGGCGGCGCGATCGACGCCGTCGGCCTGATCCTGCTCGCCGAACAACGCAAACTGAAACCGGTGCCGCTCCTCAAGCGACAGCTCGCATCGCTGCAAACCGAACTGGCCGGCGCGCGCATGGATCTGATTTCGATCCGTGAACGCCAGGCCACGTTGAGCGACATCGATACATTGATCGATCAAACCCTGGCGCGTGCTCCGGGAATCCCTGCCGAAAAGATCGATAGCGTGCGTGCACGCTTGCGCGACATTTTCGACTTGCGGGCGGAAATCGTTTCGCAACTGACGGCGCAATTGCGACGCCTGGCCGAATCGCTCGGCGAAGCCGAACAGGAACAAGGCATCGTCACCAAGATCACGTCCGATCTGTCGGTGACGCTCGACGAACGGTTGTTATGGACACCGAGTCACGCCCCGGTGAGCCTGGCGTGGCTCGTACAACTGCCCGCCGATACGTACAACTTCTTCGTGTCGCGACGCTGGGTGTCAGCCGCGGTCAACGCCGTGCGCGCGATTGTCGCCAAACCGCTCACCAGCGCGATCGGACTGATCGTTCTCGCCCTCGCGTTCTTGCTGAAACATCGTGCGCCGTCGCGTCTGGAACAACTCGCCGTTCCGATGCGCCGCATGCGCACGGATCGCTACACGTTGACCGGTCAAGCGCTGGTCTGGACGTTGTTGAGCGCGATTCCAGTCCCGCTCGCCGTATGGATGATCGGACGGCTGTTCCAGCAGAACGCCACTAACGGCGTCGGTTTTTCCGACGCGATCGCCAGCGCATTCACGGCCGCAGCGATGCCGGTCGCCGTGCTCGCGTTCATGCGCGCGCTGACGATGGAAAAAGGTCTCGCGCAATATCATTTCCGCTGGCCGCGCGCGCGGCGCGAGGCGTTATATCGCGCCGCGCCGATTCTCGCGCTCATCGCCGTGCCGACCACGTTCCTGGTCAAGATGATGACGCGTCCGGACATCGACGCGCCGATAGACACGCTCGGTCGCACGCTGATCGTGATGTCGCTGCTCGCGACTGGCTGGATCGCCTGGTATCTGTTCGCACCCGGCCGACTATGGACGGTACGCCAAGGACAATTGCGCGAGCCGATTCGCTGGCGACAGATCACGCGCCTCGTTTCATCCGCGATGTGCATCGCGTTCGCAATACTCGTTCTGCTCGGCTACGTCGTCACCGTCGATACGCTGGCGACGCATCTGATCCAGACCATCGGCATCGCGTTGCTGGTCTCCACGATCTACGGTTTGGCGGTGCGCTGGCTCGTGCTCGGCGAACGTCGTCTCGCATTCAAACGCGCGCAAGTCAAAGCCGAAAACGCCGTCGCCGACAATGCGACGCCGGACGGCGAAGCTCGTCCCGAACTTCCCGAAGAGGATGAAATCACCATCGCGAGCCTGAGCGCGCAGACGCGGCGTTTGCTGCGCGCGTTGACCGTCGTCGTCACGGCCAGCGTGTTGTTGTGGGTGTGGTCGGATGTCACGCCAGCGCTGTCGCTCGTCGGCAACTACAAAGTCTGGCAACTGAGCCAGATCGTCGACAGCAAAGAATTCGTCATCGCCGTGACCTTACGCGATGTCGTCGAAGCCATCGTCATCGTCGTGCTGACAGCGATCGCAACGCGAAATCTGCCGGGCCTCCTCGAAGTCGGCATCTTGCGGCGCTTTCACGTCGATGCCGCCACGCGCTACGCGATGACCAGCGTCACGCGTTACCTCATCGTGTTCACCGGCGTCATCCTCGGCTTGTCGATGCTCGGCCTGCGTTGGGCGAATCTGCAATGGCTTGCGGCGGGTTTTTCCGTCGGACTCGGTTTCGGCATGCAGGAAATTTTCGCGAACTTCATTTCCGGATTGATCGTGCTGTTCGAGCGGCCGTTCCGTATCGGCGACATCGTCAGCATCGGCGGCGTCGAAGGCGTCGTCGCGCGCATCCGCACGCGAGCAACCACGATCATCGATTGGGACAACAAAGAAGTCGTCGTCCCCAACAAGAGTTTCATCACCGATCGCCTCGTCAATTGGACATTGTCGGATTCGACGACTCGGATCGTCGTCAAAGTCGGCATCGCGTATCGCAACGATCCGCGCGATGCGCAAAAGATGTTGCTCGATATCGCCCACGCCCACCCGCTCGTGCTGCGCGATCCCGCGCCCACCTGTCCCATGACTGGATTCGGCGACAGCACGCAGAATTTCGAATTGCGCGTTTATGTCGCAGAAATCAGCCAGCGCGGCCTAGTGCAGAACGAATTGCAGTTCCGCATCGTCGAAGTGTGCCGCGAGCGCGATATCGAACTGGCTTTTCCGCAGCGCGATGTCTGGATTCGCAACGCCGAAGCGCTGCGCGGCATAGCCGAACAAACGCCGGACGAATCCGACGACGACGACACCGCAAAACCGAGATCACGCAAGCGCACCGGCGATAAGTGATTCGACGCGTGATTGATCGAGATCGAGAACGATTTCGGCGTTTTCCGAATGGCCCAAACGCCTGTCCCAATCCACGACCGTCGCGCCGCGCGTCAGCGCGCCAGTCAATTCGATAGCAACGTGCCGCCGTTCGGATTTCCGAACGATGTCCGGTTCGAGCGCAACGGCGAGTGCGAGCGCATCGGCCACCATCAATCGAGGTCGTCCGCGCTGGACGGTCCACGCCCGCGTCTTCGCCGAAATCGCATCGTAAAATTTCGCCGACGCCGAACCGGTCGATAACCATTTGTCGAGCACGTCGAAATCGATACCGTGCCGAACCGTCAGTTCCCAATCGACCAGCTTGAAATTCGGCCACGACGAAAACACGACATGCGCCGCCTCCGGATCGAAACCGATGTTGAATTCAGCCGGCACGAGATGCGTGTTGCCGCGACCCGTCACCGCACCACCCATCACGACGAGTTTCGCGATCCGCTGCGGCAATGTGGGATCGAGTCTCAGCGCCAGCGCGAGATTGGTCAGCGGCGCAATGCACGCGATCATCAATTCGCCGGCGTGTTCGTGCGACAGGCGCAATATCGCATCCGCCGCATGTTCGTTCTGCGCCTTGCGCGTGCTGGCCAAATACCCCGTATCGCCAAATCCATCATCGCCATGCACGAACGCCGCATCCGCGGCCGGTAAAACCAACGGTTGCGCGCAACCGGCGAACACCGGCGTTTCAGCGCCGATAACGTCGATGAGTTTCAGCGCATTGGCCACCGTGTGCGACAACCCGACATTCCCCGCCGCAATCGTCAGCCCGACGATATCCGCATGCTTATGCGCAAGCATGATCGCGAGCGCATCGTCCACGCCGGGGTCGGTGTCGATCAGCAATTTATACTTTTTCACAATGTTCACCGACTCCAGAAGCTTGGCTCGCGTGGCCGAGTTACTGCCGCGCACACGTCTTGAACGGTGGAAATCCGAGGTCTGCCAACATCCCTAGACGCTGTTCGGCAATTTTCGGTTGATCGAAATAGATTTTACCCAGCAAATCCGGTTCGACCACCGGATATTGCGCGCACAACGTCAACATGGTGACGCGTGCGTCGGCGGCCACTTGCGCAACCTTTCGGCTTACTTGTGAAGCGTCGATCATCGCGAGCAGCGTAACGAGTACGACTGGGGTCGTACGCCAAAATCTCGATGGCTCTTGGACGCCAGTGCCGGCGTAAAGAAGTCCGATCCATCCGATCCAGTATAGCGACGAGAAACTGATGTACCGCGTGACGAAGGCCTGTGACGTGCCGAACGACTCCTCCCGCCCGAGCGCCGCGAGAGCGGCGCTGAAAAATGCGAATAAAAATAAGCCGAGCCAAGGCAGACAACTCTTCCGGTTGTCGGCGCGGGTGAAAAACACGAGCCCGCTGACGAACGCCCCTAACGCAAGAACCGGCGCCACGCCGGGCGCAAATCGCGCGATGGCTCCGCCGAGAAAGTTGAACACGTAAAGGCACAGATTGAACAGCGAATTCGAATCGATGGGGTCCGCTCCGGATGTGGTCGCGGCGACGGCGATACCTATCGCCAACCACGGAAGCGCCGCAAACATGCGCTTGCTCAGTGACAGATCGGAACGCAACGCGAGGACGATCAGCGCTGTCGGCACTAGCGCTGCTGCCGTGGCGAAACTCAGCAGAGCGATGCATCCGGCAATGACCGCGCCGATGCAATGCATAACGCTCAGCGTGTTTTCGGTCAATAATCCAATCGCGACAACCGCTCCCGAAAGGCAGAGAAAGACCGCGACTTGCCATCCCCACTGCAAATTCGCCAGATGCGCTGGATGAAAAATGAGGAATACCAACGCCAACGCGGCGATGATTCCGCCGCGCTCGGCGATTTTTGAGCGGATCGCCAACCGCACGAGCACCCCGCCATACAATCCCAACAGACACCAGCTAACCAGACAATCGAGTAGCGGATTGCCGTGCGACAGCGCCGTCGTCACCAGTAAAACCGCGTAGGCGATGGTATGCAGATGTCCACCGTGAATGTGCAACAGATCGGATTGAGCCAACGTTCCGTTTTGCCAAGCGACGTAGATCGGCAGCAGATCCAGGTGATCCCACAACATCATTGGAATGTGCCGGCGCCATGTCGCAGTCAGCAGCAAAACCGCCATGCACACGGCGCTCGTCACCAAAAATCGCGTCGCCATCCGCGCGGACAAAGGGCGCAATAACATGCCAATCCCGTTCACGCCAGAAACGCAATGACCACACTCCGCCCCATGTTCCACGGGACGGCGTTCGGCACAGGCAGCAACCGTGCGTTGTCGAACCCTGCAGCGATTATCCGCTCGACTATGTTTTGTCCGTATTGCCGAAACACCAGAATGTCGGCGCCTTGCCTTGACGGGTCGCGATGATACGTCGGCGGTTGGATGTGTTCGATGTGGCCGTCGATCAATCGCGCGCGCTCGATGGTTGCGAGACCTGGCAGCATCGGGGCGGTGAACACCATCGCCCCACCTGCCCTCAGAACGCGTCGCAGTTCCGCGAACGCTTTCGCGTCGTCCGGCACGTGTTCGAAAACTTCCGTGTGTGTGACGAGATCGAAGCTCGCGTCCGCATAGCTCAGTCGCTGCGCGTCTTCGCAGCGGACGCCGTCGCGCAGTTCGCCGGGAGCCGCATCCGGGAAATATTCCGACGTCGCGACAGTACGGCATTTCCGGAGAAGGAATTTCACGAACGGACCTCGCGCGGATAACTCGCACACGTCTAGCGATTCGAGATCGATCTTCATCGCCAGCAAGGCCCAACCGATCGACAGATGCACGGCGCTTGCACCGCATCGGATGCAGCGCACGCCGATCTCGTCATTGCGAAGTCGGACGATGATGCTCGGACCGCAGAACGGGCAACGTCGAATCGCCAACGCAAGTTCGCGCGGACGCAACAACGCAAAAGCCGCGCGCCATCGCGACATCATGCGCCGGCGTAACGCGCGCCGCCGCCGATCCAGCGCGCGACGAGCCGTTCGACCAGATCGGGATGATCGTTCAACATCGCCTCGCCGACGCGTTGCACGTCGGGAAGCAAATGCGCATCGCGACTCAGATCGGCGATGCGCAGCGAAAGCTGTCCGGTCTGGCGGGTGCCGAGAACTTCGCCGGCGCCACGCAGTTCGAGGTCTTTTTCGGCGATTCGGAATCCGTCGCCGGTCTCGCGTAAAACGTCCAGGCGCTGCCGCGCCATCATCGACAGCGGCGTCTGGTATAAAAGTACACAACTCGATGCGGCGCTGCCGCGCCCGACGCGTCCGCGCAGCTGATGCAATTGCGCAAGGCCGAGCCGTTCGGCGTTTTCGATGATCATCAGACTCGCATTTGGCACATCGACGCCGACTTCGATCACCGTCGTGGCAACGAGCAAGGCCGTTTTGCCGGATGCGAAATCGCTCATTGCCGATTGCTTGGCTGCGGCTTTCAGCCGGCCGTGCACGAGATCCACGCGATGTTCCGGCAAAGCGCGCGCCAGTTCGATGTGAATCGCCTCGGCGGCCTGCGCCTGTAGCAATTCGGATTCTTCGATGATCGTACAGACCCAATACGCCTGCCGACCGTCGGCGCATGCCGCGCGGATGCGCTCGATGACTTCGCCACGACGGCCATTGGCGATCGCGACGGTCGTCACCGGCGTGCGGCCGGGCGGCAATTCGTCGATGGCGGAGACGTCCAGATCGGCGTACGCCGTCATCGCCAGTGTGCGCGGAATCGGCGTCGCGGTGAGCACGAGCTGATGCGGGACGAGATCGCCGGATTTGCCCTTGTCGCGAAGCGACAGACGTTGATGTACACCGAAGCGATGTTGCTCGTCGATGATGACGAGTCCGAGTTTCGCGAACGCGACACCTTCCTGCATCAGCGCGTGTGTGCCGATGGCGATGTTCGCGGTGCTGGCCAGCGCCGTCATCGCCGACGCACGTGCTTTGCCTTTCAATTTGCCGGCGAGCCACGCGACCTCGACGCCGAGCGGCTTCATCCACGCTTGAAAGTTACGATAATGTTGTTCCGCGAGCAGTTCCGTCGGTGCCATCAGCGCGACTTGAAAACCCGCCTCGACGGCGGCCAGTGCCGCGAGTGCGGCGACGACGGTCTTGCCCGATCCGACGTCGCCTTGCACGAGACGCAACATTGGCTCAGTCGCGGTGAGGTCGTCGACGATTTCCGACGTGACCCTGCGTTGTGCGGCGGTCGGCGTGAATGCGAGGTTTCTCAGGAATTTGGCGCGCAGCCGGCCATGGCCTTCGAGCGTCGGCGCGATATGGCTGCGCGCTCGGGCACGCAGTCGTTTCAGGCTCAATTGCTGGGCGAGAAGTTCTTCGAATGCGAGGCGTTGCTGCGCGGGATGAATGCCGGCGGCGAGCGCGGACAGATCCGCATCCGGCGGAGGGCGATGCACATACTGAAGTGCATCTCGCAATGACGACAATTTGTATACTTTGCGAAATTGTGGAGGAATCAACTCGAGCACGTCGTCCGCGGGAAGCCGTTTCAGTGCATGCCCGATCAAACCCACGAGCCGTGGCTGGCCCAGTCCTTCCGTTGTCGGATACACCGGTGTCAGGCTTTCGTCGACGATGGTCGCCGCATCGTCCGCGACGCGGCGGTATTGCGGATGCACCATCTCGAAGCCGTTCTTGGAGAACCGTGCTTCGCCGAAACAGCGAAGCGAACTTCCGACGACGAGCTGGTTCACTTGCGCATTGTTGAAATGAAAGAATCGCAGTGTCAGCGTTTGTTTCGACTCGTCGCTGATGGCGATGCGCAGTTGCGGGCGATAGCGGAAACTTTTTTCGATGGCCTCGATGCGACCCTGCACCTGCGCGGGCTCGCCACTTTTCAGATCGCGGATCGGTGTGATGTGCGTGCGGTCTTCATAGCGCAGCGGCAGGTGAAACCAGAGATCCTGCAATGTACTCAGTCCGACGCGTTGCAGGATGGCGAGCAAGGCCGGACCGACGCCCGGCAACGATTCGACGGAGGTGGACGGATCGCTTCCGAACGACTCGCGCGGCGTCGACGATTTGGCGCGGGCGCGAGGTTTCGGTGCTTCAATCAAGCTGGAGGATGGCGTCGATTTCAACCTGCGCACCGCGCGGCAAGGAGGCGACGCCGATTGTCGAGCGCGCGGGATACGGCTGCTGGCAGTACTCGGCCATCACCGCATTGACGGCGGCGAAGTTGCCGAGGTCGGTCAGATAAATTCCGACGCGCGCCAGTTGCGCGAGTGATCCGCCGGCGGCTTCGCACACGGCCTTGAGGTTTTCGAATACACGTCGGGTCTGGAACGTGATGTCGCCGATGACCAGTTCGCCCGTCGACGGATCGAGTGGAATCTGGCCCGAGAAATAGACGGTGTTGCCGCAGCGCACGGCCTGCGAATACGGGCCGATCGCTTTCGGCGCGTGGTCGGTGTGGATGACGTCGCGAGTCATGGAAATTTCCTGACGAATCGGATGCGCAGCGTAACGCAAATCCCGGCGTTTAAGGATAGCGGTAGACGGCGTGCACGACCGGCGCGTTGCGCACGCGCCGCATCACCGCGGCGAGATGTTTGCGATTGCGCACTTCGATGGTGAACATCAGTGTGGAGGTTTGCTGATCGCGTTCCTGATATTCGACGTTCTCGATATTCGAGTCGCGTTCGGCGATCGCGGCGGCGACGGTGGCGAGCACGCCGGGTTTGTTGTCGACGACGATGCGCAGGCGCGCGCGGTAATCGCCGCTGACTTCGCGATCCCAGTCGATGGCGACGATGCGCTCCGGCGTCTTGCGGTATTCCGGCGCGTTGGGGCATTCGATGCGATGCACGACGATGCCCTTGCCGGCCGACAGATAGCCGAAAATTTCGTCACCGGGCACGGGATAACAGCAATTGCCGAAACTCAGAACGCCGCGTTCGGCGCCGGTGATCAGGATTTTTTCCGACGCGCGCAACGGTGCGCTCGGATCGGACGCGTTGCCTTGGGTCTGCGCCAGTTGCGCGGCGACCTGGTCGGGCATGCGATTGCCCAGCGCGATATCGGCGAGCAATTCTTCGAGACGTTTGTAACGTGCTTCGGCGAGAAACCGATCGAGCACGGCAGCGGGAATCGAATCCAGACTTAGATTGCGGTCGTCGAGCGCGCGATCGAGCATACGATGTCCGAACTCGACGGCGTCTTCGTGCTGCAAGCGTTTCAGGAAATGCCGGATCGCCGTGCGCGCTCGCGCGGACACGACCCATTCCAGCCATTGCGGATTCGGCAGCGCCGACGGCGCGGTGATGATCTCGACCGATTCGCCCGAGTTCAACCGTTGACGCAACGGCACGAGTTTTTTGTCCACGCGCGCCGCCACTGCGTGCGTGCCGACATCCGTGTGCACGGCGAACGCGAAATCCAGTGCGGTCGCATTCCGAGGCAGCGCGAGAATATGTCCCTTCGGCGTGAATAGATAAACTTCGTCCGGGAACAAATCCACTTTTACATTTTCGAGGAATTCGATCGACGAGGCTTCGCGCGTTTGCGAATCGACCAATCCTTCGACCCATTCGCGCGCACGCGTCTGCGCGGCGGTGGCGTGTTCGGCGGTCTTGTACGACCAGTGCGCGGCGATGCCGCGTTCGGCGATCTGATCCATGTCTTCGGTACGGATCTGAATTTCGATCGGTCCGCCAAACGGTCCGAACAGAACGGTGTGCAGCGACTGATAGCCGTTGGCTTTCGGAATCGCGATGAAATCCCGGAACCGAGAATCCAGCGGTTTGTACAACGCGTGTATCGCGCCCAGCGCGTGATAGCACTGCATGGTGGCCGGGACGACGACGCGGAAACCGTACACATCCATCACTTGCGCGAAGGTTTTGTGTTCCGATCGCATCTTCGTGTAGATGCTGAACGGCGATTTGATGCGGCTCATCACGCGATGCTTCACGTTTTCGAGATTGAGCCGTGTCGACAACGCAGCCTCGATCTTGCCCATCACTTCGCTGCGATTGCCGAACACGCTTTTGATGCGCGCCAGGATCACGCGATGGCGCATCGGATACAACGCACGGAATCCGAGTTCCTGCAATTCGGATTTGAACTTGTTCATGCCGAGCCGTTGCGCGATCGGCGCGTAGATATCGAGCGTTTCGCGCGCGATGCGGCGGCGCGAGGCCGGGTCCATCGCGCCGAGCGTGCGCATGTTGTGCAATCGATCGGATAGTTTGATCAGGATCACGCGCAGATCGCGCGCCATCGCCAGAAGCATCTTGCGGAAACTTTCCGCGGCGGCTTCCTGCAGACTTCGGAACATGACCTTGTCGAGCTTGGTCACACCATCGACGAGGGTCGCGACCGTCGCGCCGAATTCTTTTTCCAGTTCGTCGCGCGAGAGCGGTGTGTCTTCGAGCGTATCGTGCAGGATGGCGGCGATGATAGTTTCGGCATCCATGCCCAGATCGGCAAGAATCGCCGCGACCGCAACGGGATGCGTGATGTAGGGTTCACCGCTTTTGCGTTTCTGGCCGGCGTGCGCGTGCGCGCCGATCTGATACGCCTTGACGATGCGCGCGACCTGCTCGCGCGGAAGGTAGGAAAGCCGTTCTTCGAGGGCCAGCACGTCGGCAGGGAGCGTTTCCTGCAGCGCCGTGCTCATGATGGTTGCGATCCTGTGATCAGACCGCCGCGCTAGTGCGATGCGCCGTCTGTCGACTGCGCCGCGGACATCGCGTGGCGTGGGCTGATTTCATGAGCCTTACAGGTCGTCGCCGCCCTTGGATAGATCGTCGTCCATTTCGGCGGCGGCCCATTCCATCGCTTCGCGCTCGGCTTTTTCGCGTTCCTGCTTGTCCACTTCGGCGATGAGTTCCGGCGTGACCTTGCGCGCGGCGATTTCGCGCAACGCGAGCACGGTGGGTTTGTCGCTGCTGCCTTCCACGAGCGCATCGGCGCCCTTGGACAACTGACGGGCGCGTTTGGTCGCCATCATCACCAGTTCGAAGCGGTTATCGACGACAGCCAGGCAATCTTCAACGGTGATACGAGCCATAAAAACCTCAAAACTTTTGTTGATTCATAAGTTTACGAATGCCTCATTGTACCGTCATTGCGATGCAGCGTGCAATCGCGGAGGCTGAACCAATTCCGCCTCGCGTAACATTGTGCTGTGCAAAATCGGCCCCAATTGCTTTAGGCTAGCGGGTCTGGCCGACACGCTCTTCGCGCGCGAAAGCGGGCGGCTTCGGAAATCAAGGATCGGATACCCTATCGCATGCGCTTTTTGTCACTGTTCCGCCGTTCCGGCCTTGCCGGCCTTGCACTCGCCCTCGTCTCCTGCGCCTCCCCGATGCCGCGCACCGACGACCCGCTGCAGAACGTCAACCGGAAAGTCTACGCCTTCAACGATTTCGCCGATCGCGCAGCGATCCGTCCGGTCGCGGTGGGCTATCGCAAGGTCACCAACGAAACGACCCGGCGCCTGTTCCGGAATTTCTTCGCGAACATCGAATCGCCGATCACGATCGTCAACGATGTGCTGCAGGCGAATGTGAAAGAAGCCGCGAAGGCCAGCGGAAGGCTGGTCATCAACACCACCATCGGTGTGCTCGGCCTGTTCGATCCGGCCAGCGAGATCGGCATCCAGGCCAGCACCACCGATTTCGGCGTCACGCTCGCCAAATGGGGCGTGCCGGAAGGTCCGTACATCGTGTTGCCGCTATATGGATCGTCGACGGTGCGCGATCTCGGCAAGATTCCGCTGGACGGTTACTTCCTCGATCCGTTGGCGGTTTACTCGCGCAATCGCGATTTCGATTTCCACGCCGAATATGCGCCGACACTGATGTATCTGATCACCCTGCGCTCGACCGGCATCGATGCGGAAGGTTTGCTCGAAGGTGTCTACGATCCCTACATCTTCTATCGCGACGCTTATCGCCAACGCCGGCTATATCAGATCTATCGCGGCAATCCGCCGATCGAGGCGATCCAGCTGCTGCAGGGAACCAACGACGTCGACGATGCGGACAAGCTCATCGAAGAACAGCAAAAGTTCGAGAAGAAACAGCCGACCGGTCCCACCGGCCACTGATCGGCTCGCGCGAGCCGATTACGCCATTCCGAGCAGCGTGTCCACGTCAGACAGTCGCGCCAGATTGCGCAATCCTTGCGGTACTTGCTTGTAGCGAAGCGTCACACCCTGACGCTTGGCGCGTGCGCTCCACGCGATCAGCACCGCCAACGTCGCGCTGTCGGGTTTTTCCAGCGCGCTCAGATCGATATCCAGCACGCCACCCGCTCGGCCGGGTTGCGGCATGCGCGCCAGCGCCGAGGTCGCATTCGCATACGAAATCGCGCCGGACACGCGCAGCGTGCCCATAGTGTCGGATTCGACGTTGAAGAACGCAGCCTGTTTCATCGATCGCGCGTGCCCGAACCTATTTCTTGTCCGCGTCCAACGTTTCCAGCGCTTTCGCACCCTGCGTTTCAAGACGCTGCGTCAGCGCGTCAAGACTGGATTTTTGAATCTCCGCAGACACCTGGTTGCGATAATTCGTGACGTAGGAAATGCCTTCGATGATTACGTCGTACGCTTTCCATTCGCCAGCCGGCGTCTTGCGAAAGGCGTAATCGACCGGAACGGTTTTGCCGTCGTCGAGCACGACCTGCGTGCGCACCAGCGAACGTTTGTCGTTCAGTTCACCCTGGAACGGCAGCACCTTGACGCGGCCTTCCGTGTACTTGAGCAAACCTTCCGCGTAACGATGCGTGATGGAGTTGTACATCGCCTTGGCGAACCGTGCGCGCTGTTCCGGCGATGCGACGCGCGCGTTCTGGCCGAGCACGAGAATCGAGGCGTAGTCGATATCGAAATGCGGCAGCACGATCTCGTCGATCGCCTTGAGCAGCGCTTCGCGGTTGTTCTGCAATTCCGCGCGGCGAGATTCCATGGTTTTGCCGAGATTGTCGACGAGCGTCTGCACGACTTGATTCGGTGCGGTGGTGTCGGCGAACACCGGCGCGCTCGCCGATACGAAAAGTATACAAAGCAGCGCGTACCACATCTTGCCGATCGCGTGATCCTTCATGTCATTTCTCCTGCGGTTTCGTTGATTTGTCTGCACCCGGCGTCTGCGCGGCACTCTTGTCGCCGGGCTTGCCGGAATCGCCGACGAGATATTTGCCGATCAGCTCTTCGAGCTGCATCGAGCTTTGTGTGAGCACCACTTCGTCGTTGTTCTTGAAGTTCTCCGGCGATCCGCCGGGCTGCAGTGCAACGTACTGGTCGCCCAGTAAACCGCTCGTGAATATGGCCGCGGCCGAGTCGTCTGGAATCTTGTCGAAGTGCTTGTCGATCGACAGCGATACCAGCGCGTCGAGTTTGTCCGGCTCGAGCACGACCTCGCTGACCGAGCCGACGCGCACGCCGGCGACTTTCACCGGTGCGCGCAGCTTGAGCTGACCGACGTTGGTGAAGCGCGCCTTCAACGTATAGCTTTCGCCCTGCCGATAGTTGGCGAGACTCGTCGTCTGCGTCGCCAGGTACGCGAGCGCGGCGAAGCCGAGCAGGATGAATAGCCCGGTGCCGATCTGGAAGGATTGTCGTTGTGCCATAAAACGCCTCGTTTACGTTCGATCGTCGCGAGCCACTCGCGGATCGTCACATCAGGAATGCCGTCATCACGAAATCGATCGCCAGCGTAGCGATCGACGAAAATACAACCGTGCGCGTCGTCGCATAGGCGACGCCTTCGCTGGTCGGCGCGGTGGTGTAACCCTGGAACGTCGCGATCAGAGTGCAGACGCCGCCGAACGCCAGCGATTTCCAGAGTCCGTTCACCACGTCTTTCCACACGTCGACGCTCGACGTCATGTTCGACCAGAACGTTCCGTTGTCCAGTCCGAGCCACGACACGCCGACCAGATGCGCGCCCAGGATGCCCATCGAATTGAAGACGCACGCCAGGACCGGCATCGCGATGATGCCTGCTATGAAACGCGGCGCGACCACGAATTGCATCGGATCGACCGCCATCATTTCCATCGCGTCGAGCTGATCGGTGGCGCGCATCAAACCGATTTCAGCGGTGATCGATGTGCCCGCACGGCCCGCGAACAACAACGCCGTGACCACCGGTCCGAGTTCGCGATACAGCGACAACGACACCACACTACCCAGCGCCGCGGTGCCGCCGAAAATCGACAATACATAATAAAGTTGCAGCCCGAGCACCATGCCGACGAACAGACCGGACGTAATGATGATGACCAGACTCATCGCGCCGACGAACCAGACCTGGCGCGCCATTTCGCCGATGTGCCGGAAGCTGCCCGGCAACGCGCGCAGAATCTGCAGGAGAAAAATGCCACATTGACCGATCTGCTCAATGCCGGCCGTGATGCCGCCCGCCCATCGCATCGGATTTTTGCGAACCGCGCTCATGCGGCGGTTCCGGCCAAGCCGAGTTGTGTCGCGTAATCCGGCGCTGGATATTGGAACGGCACCGGCCCATCGGATTCGCCGCTGAAAAACTGCCGTGTCCACGGCGTCTCGCCGCGCGCGAGTTGTTCCGGATCGCCGTGTGCCGCGATTTTTCCGCCGGCAAGAAGATAAATCTGATCGGCCGCGCGCCGCACCGCCGCCAGTTCGTGTGCAACGAGGATGCTCGTCACGCCGAGCGTGTCGTTGAGCGTTCGGATCAAGCGCAGAATCTGATTCAACGCGATCGGATCGAGCCCGACGAACGGTTCGTCGTAAATGATCAGCATCGGATCGCGCACGATCGCGCGCGCCAACGCGACACGTCGCACCATGCCGCCGGACAGTTCGTTCGGCATCAACTCGGCCGCGCCGCGCAAACCGACCGCCTGCAGCTTGTTAAGCACGATGATGCGCAACAATTCTTCGGGCAGCTTCAAATGCTGGCGTAACGGAAACGCGATGTTTTCGAACACCGAAAAATCCGTGAGCAACGCCGAATTCTGAAACAAGTAACCGATCCGTTCGCGCAGATCGAACAATTCCGAACGCCCGAGCGTGGTCACGTTCAATCCGTCGACGACGATGTCGCCGGCATCCGGCGCGAGCTGACCGGTGATGTGCCGCATCAGCGTGGTTTTTCCGGTTCCGCTGGGACCCATCACGGCCGTGATCTTGCCGCGCGGAATCGTCAGACTCACGTTGTCGAAAATGGTTTTGCCATTCAGCACGGTGCTCAACCCGGAGATCCGGATCAACGGATCGCCGGCCGAGTTGTCGTCCTGGCCTGGCAGCGTTTCTTGGTTCATGGATGCGCGAGGGCGCGAAGCGAAGACGGCTACCTTACCCGACCCGTCCAGTTTGCGGAAGCGCCCGCCGCAGCGCGGTTAAGCGCAGCGTCAGCACGCGATCAGATGCGCAACAGATCGGCGAGCAACGCGGACCGATCGGCTTTCGGCATCGTGCCGCCGCGACGGCGATGTTCGATGATCGCGCAGATTTCGTCGAGCGCCGAATCGAAGGTGTCGTTGACCACGACGTAATCGAATTCCTTCGCATGTTCCAGATCGCGGCGCGCATCGGCAAGCCGGCGCAGTATCGTCTCCTCGCTGTCGGAACCGCGGCCGCGCAATCGTCTTTCGAGTTCCGCACGCGACGGCGGCAGGATGAAGATGCTCAGCGTATCGGTCATCTGCCGACGTACCTGATCGGCACCTTGCCAATCGATTTCCAGCAGAACGTCTTTACCTTGCGCGAGCGTCTTCAACACCGGTGCACGCGCTGTTCCTTTCAAATCACCGTGCACGATCGCATGCTCGAAAAATTCTCCGCGCGACACCATCGATTCAAATTCCGCGCGCGTGACGAAATGATAGTGAACGCCGTCGATCTCATTCGGCCTTGGCGCACGCGACGTGTACGAAACCGACAGTTCGATATTCGGCTCGCGCTCGAGCAGCGCGCGCGTGAGGCTGGTTTTGCCTGCGCCAGACGGCGCCGCGACGATGTACAGGGTGCCGGTCATGCCCTAGTGTTTGTAGACGTCGCTGCGATGACCAACACGAATCACCTCGACAATGACGCGCTCGTCATCGATCGTATAAATAATGCGGAAATCGCCTTGCCGGACCCGATAGCTTTCGCGACCGGCGAGTCTTTCGCATCCTGGCGGCCTTGGATTTTCTGCCAAGCTCTGTATGCGGCTCATGATTCGGCGGTTGTCGAGGTGAGGAAGTTTCAAAAGTTCTTTCGCGGCTGAGCGTTTGAATCGGACTTCAAATTTTGCCATTCGCCTTCAACGTCGCGAGAACTTGTTCGTAGCTGATGGTTTTTTCTTTCTTGCGTTTGGCGATGACGGCCAGATCGACCTCATCCTCGCGCAGCGATTCCCGAACGGCTTCCGAAACGATGTCCGATATCGATCGATGAGAATCTGCCGCCTTTATACGCAAAGCCTTGTGCAAATCCTTATCCAGATAAATCGTCGCCCGAGTCGTGTCGGTATGCATGAATCACCAAAGTGTTTTGACGTTTTATCATCATAACACTATAACGCTCACTCGATATTCTGCACCTGCTCCCGAATCTGCTCGATCAATACTTTCAGCTCCACCGCCGCCTGCGTCGTGCGTTGATCGACGGATTTCGAACCCAGCGTATTCGCCTCGCGATTGAATTCCTGCATCAGGAAATCCAGACGACGGCCGACCGCTTCGGGCAAGGCGAGCACGCGTTTGGTCTCGTCGACGTGCGCGCTCAGGCGATCGAGCTCTTCGTCCACATCCATGCGCGACAATTGCAGCACGAGTTCCTGTTCGAGCCTTCCGGGATCGGCCGGTTGTTTGATTTCGGCCAATCGCGTTTCGAGTCGCGTGCGCAGCGCGATGCGGATTTCCGGAAGCCAGGTGCGCACGTCGGCGACGATGCGCGCGACGTTTTCCAGCCGCTCGCGCATGAACGCGACGAGGCGTTCGCCCTCGCGCTGGCGCGTGGCGAGCATGTCGGCGAGCGCGCGATCGAGTAGATCGAGTGCGGCCTGACGCAACCCCTCCTGATCGACTTGCTGATGCAGCAGAACGCCGGGGAAAGCGAGCAATCCGGCAAAATCCGTCGACAGATTCGGGAAACGATCGCCGAGCGATTTTGCGGTGCGCTCGAGCTTGTCGATCACCGCTTCATTGACACGAACTTCCGCCGCGGCGGCGTCGATCGGACGAAAACGCAATGTCACATCGACTTTGCCGCGCGTCAGTTTCGCCGCGACCCGTTCGCGCACCGCCGGTTCGATCGCACGCAAATCGTCCGGCAAACGCGGCGACAATTCCAGATATCGATGATTCACCGAGCGCAGTTCGAATGCGAGCGCGCCCCACGGCGTTTCCGTCTCCGCGCCAGCAAACGCGGTCATGCTGCGAATCATGGAATTCCCCGTCGATACGAATGATGCAATGGTAAACTGTACACCTCGCCTGTCGGTATTTTTTCGATGACTTCCCTCTCTCGTCCCAGCGGCCGCGCGCCGGATCAGTTGCGCGCCGTGTCGATCCAACGTCGCTTCACGCGCCACGCGGAAGGTTCTGTGCTGATCTCCTTCGGCGAAACGCGCCTGCTGTGCACGGCGAGCGTCGAAGAACGCGTGCCCCCTTTCCTGCGCGGCAAAGGCGAAGGCTGGGTGACTGCCGAATACGGCATGCTCCCGCGTGCGACGAACGAGCGCTCGCAGCGCGAAGCCGCACGCGGCGGACAAGGCGGACGCACCATGGAAATCCAGCGCCTGATCGGCCGCAGCTTGCGCGCGTGCGTCGATCGCGCCACGCTCGGCGAGCGCACCATCACGCTCGATTGCGACGTGATCCAGGCCGACGGCGGAACGCGCACCGCCGCCATCACGGGCGCGTACGTCGCGCTAGTCGATGCAATTTCATGGCTCAAATCGCGCAACATGATCAAGCGCGATCCGATTCACGGCGCGATCGCCGCGGTTTCCGTCGGCGTCTATCGCGGCGTTCCCGTGCTCGATCTGGATTACGCCGAAGATAGCAATTGCGATACCGACATGAATGTCGTGATGAACGACGGCGGCGGTTTCATCGAACTTCAAGGCACGGCCGAAGGCCACGCGTTTCGGCGCGAAGAACTCGACGCGTTGCTCGGCCTGGCCCAAAAAGGCATTGCGGAATTGAACGAAAAACAGCGCGAAGCACTGGCACTGCCGTGAAGATCGTCGTGGCCAGCAGCAATGCCGGCAAGCTCGCCGAAATCCAGGACATTCTCGGCGACGAGTTCGAACTCGTGCCGCAAACCGCTCTCGGCATTCCCGACGCTGAAGAAACGGCGAGTACATTTGTGGAGAATGCGCTACTCAAGGCACGCCACGCCGCGCAACGCTCCGGATTGCCGGCACTCGGCGACGATTCCGGCTTGTGCGTCGATGCGCTCGATGGTGCGCCGGGCTTGTATTCCGCGCGCTATTCCGGCGAACACGGCAATTCGTCGGCCAATATCGCGAAGTTGCTCGACGCGATGCGCGCGATACCGGACGAAAACCGCACCGCGCATTTTCACTGCTCCATCGTTTTACTGAAGCACGCCAACGATCCCGCGCCGATCATCGCCGAAGGACGTTGGCGTGGTCGCATCCTGCACGCACCGCGCGGCGAACGTGGTTTCGGCTACGATCCTGTTTTTCTCGACACGACATTGAATACCGGCGCCGGCGAACTTGATCCGTCGATCAAGAACCGGATCAGCCATCGCGGCCAGGCGTTGGCGAGCTTGCGCGCGCAGCTCACGCCATCCAATGATCGCGCCTGATTCGATTCCGCTGTCGCTCTACATCCACATTCCGTGGTGTGTGCGCAAATGTCCGTATTGCGATTTCAATTCGCATAACGCACCACAGACGTTGCCGCAAAGCGAATATATCGATGCGCTGTTGCGCGATCTTGATCAGGATGTTTCGTTCGCGCGTGGACGGATGCTGCAAAGTATATTTTTTGGCGGCGGCACACCGAGTCTGTTCATGCCGGATCAAATCGCGCGCATTCTCGATGGCGCATCGTTACGGCTCGAATTCGCGCGCGATATCGAGATCACGCTGGAGACGAATCCGGGCACGGTCGAACACGGTCCGTTCGCGGGCTACCGCAAAGCCGGCGTGAACCGCATCAGTTTCGGCGTGCAGAGTTTCGACGATGGTGCGTTGAAGCGTATCGGACGTATCCATGATGCGAATGAAGCCGAGCGCGCGATCAAGATGGCGCAGGATGCGGGGATCTCCAATATCAATCTCGATCTTATGTATGCGCTTCCGGATCAGAGCATTGAGGGCGCGCTCGCCGATATCGATAAAGCGATCGCGCTGCAAACACCGCATGTGTCGCACTATCAATTGACGCTCGAACCGAACACCGCGTTCGCTGCGAATCCGCCGCCGCTGCCGGATGACGATAGCGCGTGGGATATGCAGGAGGCGTGTCTGGCGCGTCTGGCCGAAGCGGGACTCGCGCAATACGAAGTTTCGGCATACGCGAAAGCCGGAAAGCAATGCCGGCACAATCTGAATTATTGGAATTTCGGCGACTATCTCGGCATCGGCGCTGGTGCGCATGCGAAATTGACGCAGGCCGACGGCACGATCCATCGCCGTTGGAAAGTACGTTCGCCGAACGGATTTCTCGAATATGCCGGATCGGCGCGCGGTGTCGGTGGCGACGATGTCGTCGCGCGCGATCGGATCGCGTTCGAATATATGCTCAATGCGTTGCGATTGAATGCGGGCTTTGATCTCGGCGATTTCGAATCGCGCACGGGATTGATGGCGCGCGATATCGAGGCGACGTTGGCCAAAGCGACATCGCGCGGCTTGA
Source organism: Rudaea sp. (assembly GCA_040002515.1). GTDB lineage: Bacteria > Pseudomonadota > Gammaproteobacteria > Xanthomonadales > Rhodanobacteraceae > Rudaea. The sequence continues at coordinate 61,653 of JBDUEI010000126.1, forward strand.
TCGCTATCGACGGGAAACGCGTGCGGGCCAGCGAATTCGGTCAGCGTTTTTTGAACGATACGATCGGGTTATTCTTGGCCGACACGCCTTCGCGCAGGAGTGCTGCATGAGCACGAAAATCAACGTCGCCGAAAAACTCGAGCGCATTCACGAACATTGGCGGCCGCATGTGGTCGGTGAGTTGAACGGTCAGGAAGTGAAACTGGTGAAATTCCAGGGCGAGTTTCTCTGGCACACGCACGCGACGGAAGACGAGATGTTCTACGTCGTGAACGGCGCGATGCGCGTGGACTTTCGCGATCGAAGTGTGGAGCTGCGCGCAGGTGAATTCCTGATCGTGCCGCACGGCGTCGAACATCGCACGGCGGCCGACGAGGAAGCCCAGGTGATGATTTTCGAACCGGCCGCGGTTCGCAATACAGGCGACAAAGTCGACGACGTGCTCACCGCGCCGGCGGGTTTGCGCGTCTAACCGATGATCGAAACCGTCGTCATTCATTGTCCGTATTGCGGCGAAGGATTCGAGACCGTCGTCGACGTCTCGGCCGGTGCGCAGCAGTACACGGAAGATTGCGCGGTGTGTTGCCGGCCGATTGAGATTTCATTGTCGGTCGACGACGAAGGCAATCTGGAAAACGTTCGCGCGAAAACCGATCGCGAGTAGCCGCGTCACGATCGACATATGACGGAATTCGTCTTGCACGTCGTGCGTCGCACCCCTACACTGCGCGCGTCGTTTGGGTGTCCTGTTCGCACGCATGCATCGGCGCGTCATCGCGACGTCGTCATGTCATCGTCGAACGGGGTTAAACGGGAAGCCGGTTAGATTCCGGCGCTGCCCCCGCAACGGTAAGCAGGTTCGCTTCGGCCATTCGCCACTGTGCGTACGCATGGGAAGGCGGTCGAAGCAGCATCGATCGATGCACCTGCAAGCCCGGAGACCGGCCCGCGACGGAGTCTTAAGACTCCACGTCCAGGCGTTGCGGCGGGCAACGGGCGGGCTGCTGCGCCTCCGACCGGACTCGCCGCTTCCCTTCCGCACCTCTGCAGCCCTGCCATTACCGCGGGTGAGCGTTCGGAGGTTTCACAATGTTGCAAAAGTCACTTTTATCTTTTTCCATTTTTTTGATCGTTCAATCGGCGCATGCCGATGAAGCGGCGCTGCAGCCAACGATCGAGGTCACCGCATCGCGCGTGATCGAAACCGTCGATGCCAGCCTGGCCGATGTCGACGTCATCACACGCGCCGACATCGAACGCAGCGGCTCGCAGGATCTGTTCGATCTGTTGCGCTTGCAGGCCGGCATGGATGTCACGCGCACCGGCGGCGCCGGCGAGCAGACCAGTGTGTTCGTGCGCGGTACGAATTCGAATCACGTGCTCGTGCTGATCGACGGCGTTCGCGTCGCGTCGGCGAACACGGGTGCGTTTGCATTCGAAAACCTGCCGCTCGATGCCATTGAGCGCGTCGAAATCGTGCGCGGTCCGCGCGCGAGTTATTGGGGATCCGATGCGATCGGCGGCGTGATCCAGGTTTTCACGCGCAAGCTCGACGGACCGCGAATCGCGGCCAGTTATGGCAGTTACAGCAGTGCTGATGGGAGTGCGGGTTTCGGTGCGCAGTCGGAAAACGGCGGCTACAGCGTGCAGATCGGCGCGCGCCACGTCGGCGGATTTTCAGCGACGAACTCGGGTATCTGCAATGGACCCAACGATCCGTTTTGCATCTTCAATCCGGACGACAACGGAATGCAAAATCACAGCGTGGTGGCGCAAGGCGATTACAAACTGGGTGCACAGACGTTGTCGGCGAATGTGTTTCGCAGCGTCGGCACGCAGAATTTCGACAACGGCGCGAGCGACGGAATTTCCCACACGCTCGATCAGTCCATCGGCGCGAATCTCGCCGGAGCGATAAACGAGCAGTGGCAACATCGATTGAGCGTGGGCACATCGCGCGAGGACATCGATACGCCCGCGTTTTTCGATGGATTTCGCTCGACGCGCGAGCAAGTGTCGTGGTCGAACGATGTCGCATTGTCCACAACGCAGCATCTCGTCGCCGGGCTGGATTATGTCCACGATCACGGCATCAGCATCGACACCTCCGGCTTCGGCGCGCCGTACGACGTGACGCGCGACAACGCCGGCGTATTCGGCGGCTGGCGCGTGCACCAGGGTGCGCTGGATGGCGAACTCTCTGGACGTTACGATCACTACGACGCCTTCGGCAGCGCGTTTTCCGGCAGCGGCGCGATCGGCTGGACGTTCGCCGACGATCTGCGCCTGAGCGCCAGCTACGGCACGGCGTTCCGCGCGCCGAATTTGAACGAGCTGTTCTCGCCCGGTTTCGGCGGCCTGTTCGGCGGCAACGCGAACCTCGATCCGGAACGTTCGCGCAGCGGCGAAGTCGCACTGGATTGGCATGTTGATGGCGCCAACCGCGTCGAAGTGCGCGGCTTCTCCACACGCGTTCACGACCTGATCGATTTTTCCGGCGGCGATACTTTCCAGGCCATCAATGTCGATCGTGCAGCGATCGATGGCGTCGAACTGATTCATACGTGGAAGGCCGAGGCGTGGAACGTGAAAACGTCGGCGACCTGGCAGAATCCGCGAAATCAGGATACGGATGAGCAATTGGTGCGGCGGCCGAAGCAGAAACTCGACAGCGTCATCGATCGCGCATTCGGCGAACGCATCCACGCCGGCGCGGAACTGATCGTCAGCGGACCGCGCGACGATATCGGCAGCGTGACGCTGCCGGGCTACGCGGTGGTCAACCTGCGCGCCAATTACGCGCTGGCATCGGCGTGGAATGTCGGTTTGCGTCTGGAAAACCTGACCGATCGGAACTATGAGCTGGTGCACGGCTACAACACGCCGGGGCGCTCGGCGTTCGTTCAAATCGCCTGGCAGCCGCAGTAAACCGCTGTATTCTGGCCGCCGCGCCGACGGGGCGCGGCGGCGCTGGCCGGATCGCGGCGCTCGGCATAGAATCTGCTTGGCGAGTCGGGGGTGTAGCGGAAGCGAACGATGATCCAGGCAAAGAACGGGGTGGGGCCAGTTCCGGCTGCCCAAAAAAGAGTGCTTATGACGCTGGCCAGCCGCGGCGATCTGAGCCCGCGCGTGCGTCAGTTGCTGGAAGGCATCCTGGCGATTTGTTCGAGCGGACTGGAACGAACGATCGTAGCGACGCTGGACGATCTGGAAGCGCAATTGTTCCGCCTGGCCGAACAAAGCCGCAACAACGATCAGCAATACCGAAATTTCGAAACGCTGCGCGAAATCAAGCGCGGCCGCGCCGATGTCGCACCGCGTTACATGATGGCGATCGAAGATTGCCTGGCGCGTTTCGATCAGCCGCGCGCAAAAGACGTGGATCAGCCGCGAACCCGTCCGGGTGGGCCGGTGAAGCAGGAATTGTCGCTCGTGGATTCGCGCGATTTGGAAGAATCGCTCGCACTGCAGGAATTCGCCGCGAAAACCGATATCCGTCAGGCGCAAACGCTGTACGCGCTGGGTCATCGTTTCGCGGTGCTGGCCGGCGCGCCGATCTTCGATGCCGAAACGCTGCCGATCGGTCCGACCAATCTCGGTAACGCGCTGCGCTCGGCCAGCGAAGAACTCGATATCCCGGTCGAACAGCGCGTGCTGTTGTATCGCGTATTCGATCGCACCGGGCAGGCGGCGATCACGACGCTGTACGACGACATCAACGCTTACTTCATCGAACAGCGCGTGCTGCGTCATCTGCGTGTGCAATCGCCGCGCACGAAACCCGCCGAGAAAGAACAGGCCGCGACGGCTCCGACGGAAAAAGAGAAAGAGCAGACGGCGCAAGCCGATGAGCCGCAGCATCCGCAGCGCTCGGGCGGGCAGAATTTCGGCTCGGCGCGGATGCCGGCGCAACCCGGCTCGTCGATGCAGGGTGCACAGATGGGTCCGGGTTCCGGCGCCATGATGGGCAACGCGTCGGCCGGCCGCGGCGGGCCGATGCAAGGTTATCCGGGCGATGGGCACGCGACACAAAATTCGCCAGGCGGATTTGCTGCGCAGGAAGGTTCGCGTCAAGGATCACCGTCGATGCCGGGTTCAGCGCCCGCGCGGGGACCGAATCCGTTCCTGCCTTCGGCTGCTCCGGGCGCGGAGCAACCGTCAGCGCCTGCCGATGCGCGTGCGCGCGCGCCGAGCGGCATGCGCAACATGCAGGTGCCGGAGTGGGCGACCGAACAGCCGCAACAGACGGCACCGGCCGATGAACGCGATTCCGAATTGTTCACGACGTTGCGCGAATTGCTGGCCGGTCGTCGTCACGCGTTGGGCGTCGGCTCCGCACCGGTAGCCGGCGGCTATCAGCCGACCGGCGAGGACATGCAATCGGTGTTGGGCGCACTGCAATCCAAGCCGATCTCGCCGATCATGATGAACGGCAAGCTGACGCAGCGTTCGGTCGCGCATCTGAAACAGGATCTGGTCGGACAGCTCCGGCAAATTTCGCCGGACGGCAAAGCGCCGCAACTGGCTGCGGAAGATTCCGACACAATCGATCTGGTCGGCATGCTGTTCGACTACATGGCGAAGAACACGCGTCCGGAAGGCAGCACGCAATCGCTGCTGACCAAACTGCAGGTGCCGTTGCTGCGCGTGGCGTTGCGCGACAAGAGTTTCTTCACACGCCGCGCGCATCCGGCGCGTCAATTGCTCAATGCGATCGCCGAAACCGGCACGCATTGGGTAGACGACAGCGAAGGTCCGGCGGATCGTCAACTCGTCGACAAGATGCAGATCGTGGTCGATCGCGTCACGCAGGAGTTCGACGGCAATCTCAACATCATGGAGAACATGCTCGGCGATCTGTCGACGCATATGCACACGTTGGCGCGCAAGGCCGAAGCGGCCGAACGGCGTCACGTCGATGCGGCGAAAGGCCGAGAGAAACTCGAAGTAGCACGAGAGCAGGCGCGCAGCGCGATCGCCGAACGCGTGAACACGTCCAAGCCCGGCAAACTCGTTCGCACGCTGCTCGAACAGGCGTGGACCGATGTGCTCGCGCTGACGCTGCTGCGCCAGGGCGAATCCAGCGACATTTATAAAAAGCGCCTGTCCGTGGCCGAGCAATTGCTCGCTGCCGACAAGGGCGGGCGTGCGGGCGAACCGGAATCGAAACTGTCGCCGGCGCTGCGCAGCGAAATCGAAACGGGACTGGATCAGGTCGGCTATCACAAGGAAGACATCCAGGCCGTGGTCAAGCGCCTGTTCCTTCCGGACGAAGCGGCCAACGAAGAAGATCCGAGCACGTCGACCGAAATCGCGATCAAGCTCAAGAGCAAACAGCGGTTCGGCGACGACACGGCGAATACTTCGACGTCAACGTCGACAACCACACCCGCGTCCGCGGCGGCGGCGGCGGCGAAACCGGAAAAGCGCGCTCCGCTGACGCCGGGAAGTCCCGAAGCGATCATGTTCGACCGCTTGCGCACCTTGCCGTTCGGTTCGTGGTTCGAATTCAAGACCAATCAGCAAGGCGACACCGTGCGTCGCAAACTCGCGTGGTTTTCGACGGTGACCGGTCGTTGTCTGTTCGTGAATCAGCGCGGTGTTCGCACCGATGAAAAAACGATGGAGCAGCTCGCGCGCGATGTCGTGCTCGGTCAGGCCGCCATCGTCGAGAGCGAGCAGGAAACGCTGGTCGATCGCGCGTGGAAGGCGATCGTATCCGGCTTGAAGAATCTGGTCGGCGGCGATCCGGCCGCAGTACCCGCACCGGCATGAGCGCGCGAGACAAAACCATGACAGCCGAACACCGCCGTTCGCAACGCAAGCGGGCGCATCAAGCCATTCAGGTCAACGACGCGATCAACGGTCAGCAGATCGGTCACGTCGGCAATCTTTCCGCCGACGGCATGCTGTTGATCAGCAATCGGCAAGTGGCCGACGATGCCCTGTTCCAATTCAGTTTTCATCTGCCCAACGGGGCGACGGGCCAGATGCATCAGCTGGAAATCGGCGTGCACGAACAGTGGAGCGAAACGGCCAATGTGCCCGGCCTGTTCTGGACCGGATTCCGCATCATCGACATCGGTCCGGAAGATTACGATGTGCTGAGCAATTGGATCGGAAGTCCCGGCGGCCAGTTCGACTGATCGACACTCGCACGATTCCGTAAGGCGACTTGCGGCACAATACGCATCTTCACGACGCGGTGCCGACATGTCCGATCTCGCCCACCTGTATCCCGATCATCTGCGCACGCTGCGCCAGCACGCCGACACCGCGCTCGAGCGCGGCGGTTTCGATCGACTGCTGATCGCCGCCGGCGTTCTGCGTTACGAATTTCTCGACGATCATCCGTTTCCGTTCACGCCGAACCCGCACTTCAAACATTGGGTGCCTGCGGGCAAGGCGCCGGGATCGTGGCTCGTCTACACGCCGGGTGCGAAGCCGAAACTCATCTATCTGCAGCCGCGTGATTACTGGCACGTCGTGCCCGACGCGCCGGCGGGTTATTGGGTCGAACATTTCGATATCGTGATCGTGCGCGACGCCAACGAAGCGCTCGCGCATTTGCCGACGCCGCTGTCGCGCTGCGCGATCATCGGCGAAGACATCGCCGCGATCGGCGAGGCCAAACCGAACAATCCCGCCGCCGTGCTCGATTATCTGCACTATCACCGCGCCTATAAAACCGATTACGAACTGGCGATGATGCGCGTGGCCAGCAAACTCGGCGCGCGCGCGCATCGTGCGGCCGAAGCCGCGTTTCGCGAAGGCCGTTCGGAATACGACATCAACATGGCGTATCTGAAATCCGTGCACGAGACGGAAACGGAATTGCCGTACAGCAATATCGTCGCGTTGAACCAGCACGGCGCGATTCTTCATTACACCGATCTGAACCGCGCGCCGCCCACGCACGCCGATTCGTTTCTCATTGATGCGGGCGCGAGTTTCCACGGTTACGCGAGCGATATCACGCGCACGCACGCGTCGGCGCACGCGAAAGAATTCCAGGAATTGATCGACGCCGTCGACACCGCACAACAAAGCTTCGTGGCCGGCGTGCGCGCGCAACAGAATTATCCAGATCTGCACATTCGTGCCCATCACGAATTGGCCAAGATCCTGCGCGATCAGGATTTCATCCGCATGCCGCCGGAGAGCGCGGTGGAGTCCGGCGTATCGTCCGCATTTTTTCCGCACGGCCTCGGCCATCTGCTCGGTTTGCAGGTGCACGACGTGGCCGGATTCCAAAAAACCGATCGCGGCGGCACGCTTGAAAAACCCGACGGCCATCCCTACCTACGCCTCACACGGACGATCGAACCACGCATGGTGATGACGATCGAACCGGGAATTTATTTCATCGACATGCTGTTGGCCGAATTGAAAAACAAACCCGAATCGCGCGACGTGAATTGGGACAAGATCGATCGGTTCCGAAAGTACGGCGGGATTCGCATCGAGGACGATGTCGTTTGCACGGATAGCGCGCCGGAGAATTTGACTCGGGATGCGTTTGCCGCGATGGCGTAGGAGAGGAAGTGATGTCCGACGCCGAACTCCTTTCACGCATCCAGTTCGGATTTGTCATTTCGTTTCACATCCTGTTTCCCGCGTTCACGATCGGACTGGCGTGGTGGCTCGCGTTTCTTGAAGCGCTGTGGTTGCGCAAACGCGAAGATCATATTCGCGATCTGTATTTTTTCTGGTTGCGCATATTCGCCGTCTCGTTCGGAATGGGTGTGGTTTCCGGCATCGTGATGAGTTTTCAGTTCGGCACGAACTGGTCGAAATTCTCGATCGCGGCCGGCAACATCGTGGGACCACTACTCAGCTACGAAGTGCTCACCGCGTTTTTCCTCGAAGCGACATTCCTCGGCGTGATGCTGTTCGGCTGGCGACGTGTCAGTCACAAGACGCATTTCTTCGCGACGTGCATGGTCGCCATCGGCACGCTGATCTCGACGTTCTGGATCATCTCCGCCAATAGCTGGATGCAAACGCCGGCCGGTTACGAAGTGCACGATGGCGTTTTCTTCCCGGCCGACTGGTGGGCGGTGATTTTCAATCCGTCGTTCCTGTATCGCTTGCCGCACATGGTGCTCGGCGCGTTTCTGACCACGGCCACGCTGATCGGTGGCGTCGCCGCGTTTTATCTGTTGCGCGGCGTGCATGTCGAAAAATCCAAACTGATGTTGCGCTGCGCGCTCGCGTTCACCGCGATCACGGTACCGGTGCAGATCGTATTCGGCGATCTGCAAGGTCTGAACGTTCGCGAATATCAGCCGGCCAAACTCGCCGCGATCGAAGCGCGCTGGGAAACGCAGCGCGGCGTGCCGCTGACGTTGTTCGCATGGCCGGACGAGCGTGCCGAAACGAATCGTTACGATATCGACGTTCCGCATCTAGGCAGCCTGATTCTCACTCACGAGTGGGACGGCGAAGTGAAAGGCCTCAAGGATTTTCCGGTCGACGCGCGCCCGCCTGTCAAGCCGGTGTTCTTCGCGTTCCGCGCGATGGTGGCCATCGGCGTGCTGATGCTCGTCATGTCGCTCACCGGCCTTTTGCTGTGGTGGCGCAAAAAATTGTTCACCTCGCGCTGGTACTGGTATCTGTGCGCAGCGATGACGCCGGCCGGTTTCGTCGGCGTGCTGTGCGGCTGGTACACCGCCGAAATCGGCCGTCAGCCGTGGGTCGTGTACGGCTTGATGCGCACGGCCGATGCATTCAGTGGCGTCGAACTCGGGAGCGTCATCACGTCGCTGGTCGCGTTCGTGTGTGTGTATACGATCGTGTTCGGTTTCGGCACCTGGTATCTGCTCAAACTGATTCGATCCGGACCGATCGCCGCCCCGCCGCTCGCGACGATCGGACAGACACCGACGCGCCCGCTGTCGGCGGCCTCCGACAAAGGAGGCAAGTCATGACGATGGAAAGCGTATTGCCCGTCGTCTGGTTTTTCATCATTGGGTTCGGCGTGGCGATGTACGTGTTGCTCGACGGCTTCGTGCTCGGTATCGGCATTCTCATGCCGTTCGCCGACGACGAGGATCAGCGCGATCTGATGATGAGCACGGCTGCGCCGATCTGGGACGGCAACGAAACCTGGCTCGTCCTCGGCGGCGCCGGATTGTTCGCGGCATTTCCGCGCGCCTATGCGATCGTCTTGTCGACGTTGTACCTGCCCGTTCTGCTGATGCTGATCGCGCTGATCTTCCGCGGCGTCGCGTTCGAATTTCGATTCAAGGCGAATAGTTCGCGCTGGCTGTGGGGCATCGCGTTCAACATAGGCTCGGTGTTCACGGCATTCGCGCAGGGCGTGATTCTCGGCGCATTGGTCGAAGGCATGCCGCTGAAAGGTGGAAAATATCTCGACGGCGCATTCGCATGGTTCAGCCCGTTTTCGATGTTGACCGGCGTGGCGGTGGTGTTCGGTTATGCACTGCTCGGCGCGACGTGGATCGTGCTTAAGACCGAAGGCCGGCTGCAACGCATCGCGTTCGATCTCACGCGCCCGCTCATGATGGCGGTGATCGCGTTCATGCTATTGGTCAGCGCGTGGCTGCCGTTTCTCGACCACACCTTGCGCGAACGCTGGTTCACGTGGCCGAATTTTCTGTATTTGTCGCCGGTGCCGATTCTCACGGCGCTCAATGCGGTGATGTTGTGGCGAGCGGTACTCAACAATCGGGAACTCGCGCCGTTCGTACTCGCGCTGTGTTTTTTCGGTCTGGGTTTTCTCGGACTCGTCGCCGGCATCTGGCCCAACATCGTGCCGCCGAGCCTGAGCATCTGGGAGGCCGCCGCGCCCCCGAGCAGCCAGGGCTTCGTGCTGGTCGGCGCATTGATCATGATCCCGGCGGTGCTCGGCTACACCTTCTATTCGTACCGCGTTTTCCGCGGCAAGGTCACGGCCGACGCCGGTTATCACTGATCGCGATTTAAGCTGTCGGTCGCAGCGATCATGCGATAATCGCATCTGGAACGTCGCTGATCGGGCGTGACCGCCATTTGCCAAGGAGCCGGTATTCCGGCAACGCCGTGATCTCATCCCTCGCGATTCGAATCGGCGCCGTTTGCGCCCTGTCCGCCATGAGTTCCGTACAGGCGCAAGATGCCAAGACGACGGATGCCGCGAAAAATTCGCGCAGCGTAAAATCCGCTGCCGTCCGACCGGCCAAGCCCAAACCGCCAGCGCACGATCCACGCGCCGCGCGCATCGTCAGCGTGGCACGCGTGGGCGACGTCACCGTCTACACGCCGACCGGCGAGCCACGCGGCGTCGTGCTGTTCGCGTCGGGCGATGGCGGCTGGAATCTCGGCGTATGGGATATGGCGCAGACGGCGGCGAACCTCGGTTATGTCGTCGCGGGATTCAGCACGCCGGCATTTCTCAAAGCATTGGAAAGCGACGGTGGCGCGTGCAGCGATGCGTCGGGATTGCTCGATCGAATCGCCGACACGGTGCGCGGCGCCGCGAAAATTTCGTCCGATCACAAACCGCTGCTGATCGGCTATTCGTCCGGCGCGACCGTCGCCTACGCCGCGCTTGCGCAAGCCGAGGCCGGACATTTCAGCGGTGCGATGACACTGGGTTTCTGTCCCGACCTGATCATCCACAAACCGTTTTGCCGCGGCGCGGGACTTACCGCCGAGAAGCAGACCAAACCGCCGTACGCCGCAATCTTCAACACCGTTCCCGTCGCCGGTGCGCCGTGGATCGTGCTGCAGGGCGAAATCGATCAGGTCTGCAACCCGCCGGATACGATTGCATTTGTGGAAAAAGTAAAAAATGGAAAAGTGGTCAGCCTGCCGCACGTCGGGCACGGCTACGGCGTTCCGAAAAACTGGATGCCGCAGTACCGTCAGGGGTTGATCGACCTGCGCGACGGAAACCGATGACCGACGCCCCCGCCCGCGTCGAATCCGGCGCTTCCAGCCGCCTGGCGAAGCTGCGCTGGATTCTGCCCGTCGCGTTCCTGAGCCTGACCGGTTGGCTTTTGTATCGCGAACTGGGCGAGTTGCCGCTGCCGGATATCCAGCGCACGTTGCTCGACGTTCCGACGTTATCCGCGCTCGGCGTCGCGGCGCTGGCGCTGTTCAGTGTCGCGTTCACGGGCGGCGTGGATTACATCGTCGCGCGCTGGCTCAAGCTCGGCATCAGCGCGCGCGATTGTTTTCGCCTCGCCTTCGTCGCCAACAGCATGTCCAACACGCTCAACCTTTCCGGCGCGATGGGTGCGAGCATCCGCTTGATGGGACTCAACGCGCTGAAAGTGCCGATGTCGCGCTCCGCCGCGCTGATCGGCATGCAGGCGTTGTCGTTGCTGTGCGGATTGTCGCTGCTCGTCATCATCACGCTCAGCACCAGTTCGTTGCCGTTGACCAGCGGCAGCGTGCAGCGCTGGATCGCCACGTTCGTGCTGATCGCCGCCGCACTTTATCTGCCCCTGTATTTTTTCCTGACCACGCGCCGTTCGCTGATGCGCTGGCTTCCGAACGACGTGGGATTGCCGCCGCTTAAACTAAAAATCGAATTGACGATCGTCTCGTTCCTGGACTGGGTGCTCGCGGCCGGTACGTTGTACATCTGCATCTATATCTCCGGTGAACACGTCAAACCCGGCTTGCTGCTGGGCTCGTTCGCGGGCGCCGGTGTGCTCGGTCTGGTCAGTCAGGTGCCGGGCGGACTCGGCGTGTTCGATGGTCTGATTTTGCTCGCGCTCACCGAAGCCGGATACGACAAGGCCTCGGTTTTTTCCGGCCTGCTGCTGTTCCGCATCGCGTATTACCTGGTACCGCTGCTCGTGGCACTGTACATGGGATCGGAAATGCTCACGACGCAATCGCCGCTGCTGGTGCGGTTGCGCTCGCGTTTGTCGGGACATCCGTTGTTCGGCGTGATCGGATTGCCGGTCACGCTGCTCGCGGATTTCGGCACACGCCTGCTCGCCGTGCTCACGTTCGGCGCGGGCGCCATGCAGCTCGCATCGGCGGCGATTCCGTCGGTGAGCGAGCATGTCGAAGTCGTTCGCGCGACGTTGCCGGTACTCGCCGTCGAAAGCTCGAACTGGTTCAGTGTGTTCTCCGGCGTCGTATTGCTCGGACTCGCGCGCGGTATCGACGGAAGATTGCGCATCGCCTATCGCGTCGCGCAATGGCTGCTGTTGATCAGCGCGGCGTTGGCCATCACGAAAGGTCTGCACTTCGGCGAAGCGCTGTTCCTGCTCATCGTCGCGGGCCTGCTGCGCACACGCAAACGCGTATTCACGCGGCGCGCGATGACGCTCACTTCAGCGCGCACGATCGGCTGGTATGCCGGACTTCTCATCTGCGTCGTCGTGTTTTTCGCGATCGGCGTGGCGCAGGTGCTCGGCGACGACTCCTTCGACCTTTTCTATTTCGGCTACGGCGAGCACACCTCGCGCATCGGCCGCGGTCTGGCCGCCGCCTTTCTGGGTCTGGGCCTGTATCTGATCTGGCAATGGTTCGCCGTGCGGCGGCCGCATCTAAAACACCCCGATCACGCCGAACTGGAACAGGCGCGCGAGTTGTACAACAAACACGGCGGCGGCGAATTCGCGCATCTCACCTTCCTCGGCGACAAGCACTTATTCTGGGCCGCCGATCATCAGGCCGTGATCGCCTACGGCAGTGTGCGCGATCGTCTCGTCGCACTCGGCTCGCCGTGCGGCACGGACACCGGAATCGATCGCGCGATTCTCGATTTCCGACACTTCGCCGATTCGCAAGATCGCATGCCGGTGTTTTACGAAGTGCTCGAACCGGATCTGTCGCGCTATCACGATCACGGTTTCGACCTGTTCAAACTCGGCGAACTGGCGCTGGTGCGACTCGACGAATTTTCCCTGGCCGGCAAACGCTGGGAAGATTTGCGTCAGGCGACCAATCGCGCCGACAAAGAAAAAATGACGTTCGCCCTCGCCTACCCGCCGTTCGACACGGCGCTGTTGAACAATCTCGAACGCGTTTCCGACGCGTGGCTCGCCGACAAAGGCGGCACCGAAAAAAGTTTTTCGCTCGGCGCATTCGAACCGGCGTATCTGAACTGGAGTCCGATCGCACTCGTGCATCGCGACGGCGAACTCATCGCATTCGCCAACGTGCTCCCGCCGTACGGCCCGGGCGGCCACGCCAGCGTCGACCTCATGCGCCACACCTCCGACGCACCGCGCAGCACGATGGATTATCTGTTCGCGAAAGTCATGTTGTGGGCGCAAGAGCAAGGCTACGAAATCTTCAGCCTCGGCATGGCGCCGCTATCGCGCGTCGGCGACAACCCGTATGCGCGCGCCAACGAACGCCTCGCCGCGCTCGCGTTCCGCTACGGCAATCGCTTCTACAACTATCAAGGCGTGCGCAAATACAAAGACAAGTTCAAACCCGAATGGGTCGGCGCGTATCTGGCCTATCCACGCGGGTTGTGGGTACCGGGATTGTTGATCGATATCGCGGCATTGGTGTCGGGCGGATATCGAAATTTCCTGGTCGGCGGCGGACGCTAGAAGTCCGAGCTCTACTTCTTCGCGGGCAAACTCGCGACGATGCTCGCTCCGAGTTTGTCGTAGTCCCCGTTGTAATGATGCCCGCCGGGTAGCGTGAGCAATTTCACGATGGGTTTGTTTGCGACGGTGGGGCAGAACGCGTCGGTGCCTTCGTCGGCGCCGTTGACGCAGATGACGGGGACTTTGGTTTTGTCGATTTCGGGTGTGATCGGAATCGCGCCTTCGTGATGCGTGGATCCGAACCAGTCACCGACGTGGATTTCGAAGACGGCTTCGGAGTCCGGTGAAATCAGAACTTGCGCGGCGACGCGTGCTTGTGCGGCGGCGGGAAGACGATTGATGACGACGGGGGCGAGGGCGGCGCCGAACGAATAACCGAGGATGACGAAATCGGCTTGCGCGTGTTTGGCGCCGTAGTGTCCGATGATGCGTGTGACGGCATCGGCGGCGTCTTCGGGCTTGCGGGTCTGCCAGAAAAATTTGAGTGTGTTGAGGCCGACGACTTCGATGCCGCGTTTGGAGAGCTGTTCGGCGACGGCGACATCGAGCCCTGCCCAACCGCCGTCGCCGGTCAGGACGATGGCGACGCGATTGGCGAACGTGCCTTGAGCATCGACTTCGACGAGCGGCAGGTCGGCGACGTCCTGCGGCAAATTCACCGCGCTGGCGGCCGGTGCGCTCAGTTTTGCGAACGCATCGGCGAGTGCTGCACCCGGTGTGATTTCCGTCTGCGAGAAGGGTGCGATCAAGCGCTGCGCTTTGCCTAGCAGACCATTCGTGTGCGCGCCGGATGCGAACGGACGCGGCGACCAGGCGTTGGGCAATTTCTTCACAGGGGCGAGGCGGAACTGGCCGGGGTTGGCGTTATCGGGAACAGTCATCGGACCCGCGTCGGCGGTGCAGATCGGTTTGGGGAAACGCAGAGACGAATCCCAGCCCAGCGTGATCAGCCCGGCGTAGGTTCCGTACGGCGCCTGCGCGTCGACCGCGTAGGCGAACGCCGCGCCGGCTCCGTCGCCGACCAAAACGGGATAAATATACGTTTGTACTTTTTGATCGCGCTGTATCCAGTGGATCATTTCCTCGAAATGACCGGCGGGAAACGAGCACTTGTCTCCGATCGATTCCATCTGCGCGAGGTAGTACGGCAGATCGATGCCGAGCACCATCACGCCGTTGTCGCCGAGTGCCGCGGCGAGCGATTCGGCGCGCGCGTCCCAACCGTTCTTGTCGGATATGAGTACGGCCGCCTGCGTGAACGGATGGCTCGGAACAATGGCGTGGACGTTGCCGAACAGACCGAACTTGATTGGCGTCGTCGCGGCGTGCGCGATACTCAGGCACGACAACATCATCGCGAACAACAGGCACATCCTGCGCATGGTGAACGTTCCGTCTATCGCCGTGCCTTGGCCATCAATGCTTCGATGGCATCGGCATCGCGCGGCGCCGATGCGGTGATCACTTCCGGATCGCCGCGTGTGACGACGACATCGTCCTCGATGCGAATTCCGATGCCGCGCCATTTCGCCGGAACGTGCTTGGCATCCGGCGCGATATAAATGCCGGGTTCGACGGTCACGACCATGTTCGGTTCGAGTTCGCGGAATTCACCGTCGACGCGGTAGTCGCCGACGTCATGCACATCGAGGCCAAGCCAATGTCCGGTCTTGTGCATGTAGAACGAACGATAGGTTTGGTCGCGGATGTTCTTGTCGACGCTGCCTTTGAGCAAACCGATTTTGATGAGTCCGACGACGATCGCCTTGACCGCCGCATCGTGATACGCGCCGAACGGCCGGCCGGGACGCACTTCGTCGATCGCAGCGTTTTGCGCTTTGAGCACGATGTCGTACAGCGCGCGTTGTTCCGGCGAAAATTTTCCGTTGACGGGAAAGGTGCGTGTGATGTCGGAGGCATAGCAATCGAATTCGGCGCCGGCGTCGATCAGCAACAGATCGCCATCGTTCAATACGGCGTTGTTGGCGTGGTAGTGCAGCACGCAACCGTTTTTGCCGCCGCCGACGATCGGTTCGTAGCTCGCAACGGCGCCGTTACGGCGAAATTCGTGCAGGAGTTCTGCCTCGATTTCGTGCTCGTTCATGCCCGGCCGTACGATCTGCATGGCACGGGTGTGCGCACCGGCGGCGATCTTGGCCGCTTTGCGCATCAGGCGCAGTTCGCTGCGCGTTTTATACAAGCGAAGGTCGTGCAGGATGTGCCCGAGCGCGACGAATTCGTGCGGTGCGACGGCGCCGCGTTTGACTTGCGCGCGAACGCTGTTAACCCACGCCATCAGTTTGAGATCGAATTCGACGTCGCGTCCGAAGTGGTAGTAGACGCGGCTGCGGCCTTCGATCAAGCCGGGCAGGATGTCGTCGATATCGTCGATCGGAAATGCATCGTCGGCGCCGAAACGGCTGACCGCACCTTCGGGTCCGGCGCGCGGGCCATCCCACGCTTCGCGTTCGGCATCGCGTTCGCGGCAGAACAGAATCGTCTGGCCGTGTTCGCGGCCGGGAATCAGCGCGAGCACCGCATCGGGTTCGGGAAAACCGGTGAGGTAATGGAAATCGCTGTCCTGCCGGTACGGATAGTGGCTGTCGTTGTTGCGCACGGTTTCCTGCGCGGCGGGCACGATGCAGATGGCATCGTCGCCGATGATGCGCATCAATTGCGTGCGGCGGCGGGCGAATTCTTTGGGGTCGATCATGGACGGAGCCGGGGTGGTGGATTCGGAATCGGGGATTCGGGAAAAGCCTGTGTGCGCTCGGAGTGACTCAACTTGCTTTTCATCGAATCCCAAATCCCCGATGTCGAATCCTGAAGTTCAATGCACCGTCACGTCGCGCCGCTTCGACGACGTAAGCTCGGTGTGCAACAGCAATACGCCGACGCGCACGAACTCGATCACTTCGGCCAGCGCGCTTTCGTCTTCTTCTTCATTCTCGTATTCGAAACGCGATCCGGCAATAGTGCCGATGTCGCGCAGGATTTCGGATGCGTCGTCGGATGCACTCGCGGCCGGGCTGCCGCCCAGACCGAGACCGCCGAGAAAACCGCGGCACCATTCGACCAGGGCGCTGGCGCGTTCGTCGATCGGAGTTTCCTGATCGGGCAGCAAAGGTTCGAAGTGCAGGTCCGGATCACCCAGCGCCGACATGCAATCCTGAAACATGCGCAACAACACCTCGTTGGATGCCGCGCTCGGCGGCGTTTCGATATGCAGCGCTTGCAGCCAGTGTTGCGAATCGGTGTTGCCGCCGGCGCAGAGAAAGCCGGTCAGCGAGCCGTGCAGATCGCTGGCGCCGACGCCGAAATGCAGGCGCGCCAGCTCCGCGCCGAGTTCGGCGTGCGTGATCTCGCTGACAGCCGCTTCGGTGGCGCGATGCTCGGTCATGCGCACATTTTAGCAGCCCGCCGCGCGGTATAGGTTGCTTGCGCTCGCGCGTGGCCCCTATCATCCACCTCCTGCCTTCGATGGCATCGCTGTTGTGCCGCTTTTCTATGGGGAAAACGCTCGCCGTCGGTTGGCTCGTCTTACTGTTGCTGGCGCTAGGCGTTCAGGCCAGCGAACGCCGCTATTATTTCGACGATGCCGACAGCGAACACGGCCTGGCGTCGCATTCGGTCAACGCGTTGTATCAGGATCATGTCGGGTACATGTGGATCGCCACCGACAGCGGCCTGCATCAATACGACGGTTATCGTTTCCGCCGTTTCGAGCACGAATCCAACAACGATGCGACGCTGCCGGACAGCGTCGTCACCTCGGTCGCCGAAGACAATCACGGGCGGCTGTGGGCCGGCTCTAATGCCCGCGGCTTGGCGGCGTTGGATCTCGTGTCGGGCAAGGTCGTCGCCACCTCGCTGATCGGCGATGCGCAGGCGTCGCGGCGCGATCTGATCACCGCGTTGATGTTCGATCCGGCACGCGGTTTGTGGATCGGCACCAACGCCGGCATCGAGATCATGGATCCGGAGTCGCGTGTTCGTCGCGAGGTGTTCCATTTCGATGGCGAAGATGCCGTTCAGCGTGTTTCTGGTTTTACGCTCGCGCCGGATGGGACACTGTGGAGCGCCACGTCGATCGGCGTGCTTCGCTTCGCGCCGCACGCGGACACCGCGCAACTGATCGACGCGCGCGAACTGCCGCTGGCCAACTGCGTGCTGATCGCCGGCGACGGCACCGTTTACGCGGGTGGCGAATCGGGTCTGTACCGCATCGACAAGCAAGACGGCCGCGCGCACGCCATATGGCCGGTGAACGCAGGCCGCGGCGCCGCGCAGATCCGATCCATGACGCAGGATAACCGCGGCCGTTTGTGGCTCGGCCTTTTCGGCGCCGGTGTGACGATCTACGACCCGGCCGACGGCAGCACGTTGTCGATGCACCACGACATCGCCATGCCCGGCTCGCTGCCGGACGACTTCGTCACGCAGTTGCTGATCGATCGTTCCGGTTTGCTGTGGGTGGGCGGTGAAATTTCCGGCGTGGCGACGACCGATCCGGACGGCGCGCAATTCCGTTACGTGATGGATCCTTCGTCCACGCGCAATCAGATGGGCAACAACGTGCGCGCGGTGCTCGAAGATACCGACGGACGACTGTGGCTCGGCACCGGCGGCGACGGTCTCAAACGCTACGACCCGTCGCGCGATGCGTTCGAATATTTCGACGGCGTGTTCAAGACCTCGGCGCCGGGACAGGATCGCGATGCGCAGCTGCAGATCGACTCGCTGGCCCATGCCGGCGGCGGCAAGCTGTGGGTGGCGACGAGTCGCGGCATGTTCCAGTTCGATCCGGCGACACGGCGCGCGGTAGCGTTGCCGATCGATCCCAAGGGCATCGCCGGATTGCCGGACGCCAATGCGCGCTGCGTGATCGTCGCCAGCGATGGCAGCGTCTGGTTTGGAAGTTATGGGCATGGTTTGTCGCACTGGATTCCGGCCACACGCGACGCGCCCGCACGATGGGAAATCTTTCGACACGACGCGGCTCAAACGGACAGTTTGGCCAGCAACGTCATCGTCTCGCTGTTCGAGGACGACGGCGGCCGGATCTGGATCGGGACGATGGACGGGTTGAACGTCTACGATGTGGCGCAAAGCCGGATGCGCTCGTATCGCAACGACCGCAACGATCCCGATTCGCTGGCCAGCAATTTGGTTCGCACGCTCTATCAAAGCGGCGACGGCGCGTTGTGGATCGGCACGCAGAGCGGCATGGATCGCGTGGATATTCCGGGTGCGGAAAAAATCCACTTCGAGCACTACTCGACGAAAAACGGTCTGCCCGGATCGACGGTGTTCGGCATTCTGGAAGATGCGCATCACAATATCTGGGTCAGCACCAACGAAGGCATCGCCACGTACAACCGCGCGCTCGGTGCGTTCATGTCGTTCGCTATGCGCGATGGTTTACAAGGCTTGGAATTCAACGCGGGTTCCAGTTTCCGCCGCGCCGATGGCGAGCTTGTCTTCGGCGGTCTGCACGGCATCAACCTGTTTCGGCCGGACATCGTGCGGCACGATACGTATCTGCCGCCGGTCGTCGTCACCGGTGCAAGTGTGGGCAGCGATTCGGCACTCGGTCCAGTGCCGATGGCAGGACTCGTGATGGATCAGTCCCAACGCATCGTGCGCCTGGAATTCGCCGCACTGGATTTCACGGCGCCGGAACGCAATCGATTCGCGTATCGTCTGCGCGGTTTCGATCCGGACTGGATCGACGGCGGCTCACGTCACACCGCCAGGTACACCAATCTTCCCGCCGGCGATTACGATTTCGATGTGCGCGGCAGCAACGCGAACGGCATCTGGAATCAGGAAGGCACGTCGGTGCATCTGCGCGTGACGCCGCCATGGTGGGCGTCGACGCCGTTGCGCATCGTCTACTTCGCGTTGCTGGCGAGTCTGCTCAGCAGTCTCTGGTTCGCCTATCGCCAGCGCCGCTTGCGCGAATTGCGCTTTCACCGCGAATTGCAGGAGCGCGAGGATCGGCTGCGCCTGGCGTTGTGGGGATCGGGTGATGAATTCTGGGACTGGGATATCGCAGCGTCAGTCGTGCATTTACTGGGCACGCATCGCGTCGAGGGTAATCGCAGTGAGCGTTTGATCACCGTGGCCGACTGGCGCGACGGTATGGCGCATCCGGAAGATCTGCCGTTCGTGGAGAAACTCGTTGCCGAACATATTCAGGGTCGCACCGAATTTTTCGAGATGGAACATCGCGTGCGCGACGGTCGCGGCGACTGGATCTGGGTGTTGTCGCGCGGCAAAGTCGTGGCGCGCGATGCCGACGGCAAAGCGTTGCGCGTGTGCGGTACCGCCCGCGACGTGACCGCCGCGCGACTGGCCGAACGCGAACGCCGCATCGCGACGGAAGTGATCGACAGCATGAACGAGGCGGTGAGCGTCACCGATCTGGATTTCAACTTCGTCGCGGTCAACCGCGCCTTCACGCGCATGTTCGGCTATCAGGAAACCGAAGTGCTGACGCGTCCGGCGTCGATCCTGAATTCGGGTCAACACCCGCAAGAACATTACAACGGCATGCGTCAGGCGTTTCTGGCCAGCGGTCACTGGCACGGCGAGTTGTGGCAGCGGCGCAAGAACGGCGAGGAATTCTTAAGCTGGATCGAAATCAGCGAAGTGCGCGATGCCGCGGGCCGGCGCACGCATTACGTGGGCGTGACCAACGACATCACCGAGCGCAAACGCGCCGAACAGGAACTGCGTTATCTGGCCAACTACGACACGCTGACCGGTTTGCCGAACCGCGCGCTGCTCGGCGAAAGGCTCGCGCACGCGGTGATGCGTGCGCGGCGCACGTCGCGCAAAGTCGCGGTTCTGTTCCTGGACATGGACCGTTTCAAACACGTCAACGATTCGATGGGCCACGCCATCGGCGATCGCGTGCTCAAGGCCGTCGGCGAGCGTTTGCGTTCGAGCGTTCGCGATGGCGCGACGGTCGCGCGACTCGGCGGCGATGAATTCACGGTGGTGCTCGAAGATATCCATCACAGCGATGAAGCCGAACGCATCGGCGCTGAATTGCTGCAGGTGTTCACTGACCCACTGGAACTGGAAAGCGGGCAACAGGTCGTGATTTCGCCATCGATCGGGATCAGTCTGTATCCCGATCACGCGCAGGTTCCGACCGATCTGGTGAAATACGCCGATACCGCGATGTACCAGGCCAAGGAAGCCGGCCGCAACATGTACATGTTGTATACGCCGGCCATGGACGCGGTGGCGCGCCAGCGCGCCGGCATGCTCGGTGGATTGCGGCTGGCACTGGAACGCAACGAACTGAGTATCGTCTATCAGCCGATGCTCGATCTCGATGCGGGACGTATCGTCGGTGTCGAGGCGTTGTTGCGCTGGACCAGTGCAGAGTTCGGCGAAGTTCCGCCCGGCGTTTTCATTCCGCTCGCCGAAGAAGCCGGTTTGATCGAACGCATCGGCGAATTTGTCCTTTATCACGCGTGCAAGCAATTGGTCGCGTGGGAGGCGAATGGTTTACCCGGATTGCGCATGTCGGTGAATCTGTCGGCGCTTCAACTCTTGCGCGACGAGTTGACGCAACGTTTGTGCGAAGTGCTTGCCGAATTCAATCTGACCCCGCAACAGCTGGAACTTGAACTCACCGAAAGCGTGCTGATGGCCAATCCGGAAGTGGCGATCCATACGCTGGATCGTCTGCATTCGCTCGGCGTCAGCATCGCCATCGACGATTTCGGAACCGGCTATTCGTCGTTGAGTTATCTGAAACGCCTGCCGATCGACACGCTGAAAATCGACCGCAGTTTCGTCGGCGACATCACCACGGATCCGGACGACGAGGCCATCACCAAGACCATCATCACGATGGCGCATTCGCTCGATCTGAACGTGATTGCCGAAGGCGTCGAAACGCTGGAACAGCTCGAATACCTGCACGAACACGGTTGCGATGCGATTCAGGGACACTGGCTGTCGCCGCCGTTGCCGCCGGATGTGTGCTTCACCTTTATCCGCGAATTCCAGCGCAGCCGGCCGGTCGCCCAGCCGCAAGACGCCGTGCGTTGACCGCTTCCCAACCGCCGCCTATAGTCGAGCACACTATGTCCGAATCCCATCCGCATCTGACCGACCTGCAGGACATCAGCGGGCGTCTGGATAAGTTGCTCGAGGTTTGCCATCGGCTGGCCGAAGAGAATCGGAGCTTGCGCGTGAGCCAGGAACAATTGTCCACCGAACGTTCGAATCTTCTGGCGAAAAACGAGCAGGCGCGATCGCGCGTCGAGGCGATGATCGCGCGCCTTCGCGCACTGGAAAACAACGCATGAGTGCCGACACCCCGGTCAGCGTCAACATTCTCGATCGCGAATATCTCATCGGCTGCACGGCGGAAGAGCGTGTAGGGTTGATCGCGGCGGCGAGCTATCTCGATGGAAAAATGCGCGAAACGCGAAATGCCACGCGTGCGCAAGGCGTGGATCGGATCGCGGTATTGACCGCGCTGAACCTCGCCCACGAGTTGCTGCAACTCAAAAACAGCAGCGATTCACATTCCGGAACGGTGGCACAACACCTGCAGATGCTGCGCACGAAACTTGATGGCGCACTGGCAACCCACGTAAAATAGACGCGCGTCCCCTGCGGTGTGCGACAGCACATCCAACCATATTGCCTTGTTCCTATATACGACCCCGGGGTAGCAGTGTCTGAGTCCGTGTGCAAGTCCGCCGCGTGCGGAAAGCCTAAAGACCTGCGAGCTGCCCCACCTGATCCTAGGGATCAAGGTCGTTCGGTGTGCACCGGCATCGCGGAGGGCGCCACTTCCTGGCGGCACGCGGTCGCGGCCGTCCTCTACCTCGCATGACCGATCTCAACACGCAGCAACTTCGCAAACGATTGCGCGAATCGCGCGAGCATCTCGGCGCGGCCGAGCGCATCGCGGCGGCGCAAGGCGTTCTTTCGAGCCTCGAACAGTTGCCGGAATTTCTGGTCGACATCAACATCGCAGGCTACTGGGCGGTGCGCGGCGAAGTACCGTTGAATCTTGTCTACGCGCGCACGCGCGCACGCGAACAGATTTACCATTTGCCGATTCTGCAAGACGATAAAACCCTTGCGTTTGCATCCTGGAAAAACGGAGACGCGGTCGCGATCAACCGCTACGGAATTTCCGAACCCGAGCCGTTGCGTGCGATAGGCGCCGATGCGCTCGAACTCGTGCTCGTGCCGCTGCTCGGTTTCGATCGCGCGGGAAATCGTCTAGGTTCCGGCGCGGGCTATTACGACCGGACCTTCACCTTCCTGCGTCAAGGCGCGCGGCCTGCGCAACCGCTTTTGGTCGGCATCGGGTACCATTTCCAGGAAGTGGCGACGATGTCGCCGAACGCGTGGGACGTGCCGATGGATTTCATCGCCACCGACCGTGAACTGATCGACTGCACGGCACACAACGAAACGTCATGAATTACTGGTTGATGAAAACCGAGCCGGACGATTTTTCGATCGACGATCTGGCCGCGCGCAAAATCGAACCGTGGAGCGGCGTGCGCAATTACATGGCGCGCAACCACATGCGCGCGATGAAAAAAGGCGACGGCGTGTTTTTCTATCATTCCAGTTGCGCCGAACCGGGCGTCGTCGGCATCGCGGTCATCAGCAAGGAAGCGCATCCCGATCCCACGCAATTCGATCCGAAAAGTGACTACTTCGATGCGAAGAGCAAACGCGAAGAACCGCGCTGGTCGATGGTCGAAGTCAAATACAAGAAAAAATTCAAGCGCAATATCACGCTGACGGAACTCAAGACGAAAAAGGAATTGCACGATTTCGTTTTGTTGCATCCCGGCAATCGCCTTTCCGTGATTCCGGTAACCAAAAAGCAATGGGATTTCATCGTGAGTCTGGCGTGAGCGACCCGCGCGAAGAACAAAAACGCCTCGCCGCCGAACGCGCGCTGACGTATGTGCAGGAAGGCAGCGTGATCGGCGTCGGCACCGGATCGACCGTCGCCTATTTTATTCAGGCACTGGGCCGAAAACGCGACCTCGTCGATGCGGCGGTTTCGAGTTCCGAGCAAAGTTCAGCGCGTTTGAAGGAACACGGCATTCGCGTGGTCGATCTGAACAGTGTCGGCGCGCTCTCGCTTTACGTCGACGGCGCCGACGAATGCGATGCGCACAAACGTCTCATCAAAGGCGGCGGTGCGGCGTTGACGCGCGAAAAAATCATCGCCGCCGCTTCGAAGACATTCGTGTGCATGATCGATGCGGCCAAACGCGTCGAACTCCTCGGCAAATTTCCATTGCCGATCGAAGTGATTCCGATGGCGCGTGGATACGTGGCGCGGGAAATCGTGAAACGTGGCGGCAATCCAATCTGGCGCGATGGCGTGATCACCGATAACGGAAATATCATTCTCGACGTTCACGGCTGGCAGATGACCGATCCCGTGGCGCTTGAAGCGGATCTCAATCAGATCACGGGCGTCGTTTGTGTCGGACTGTTTGCCAAACGTCCCGCCGACATCGTGCTGATCGGCGATACCGTGATGGGCTGATCAGCCCTGTTTCTGCAACTGCCGGATCATTCCCGACAATCCGCCGTGCAGCGCGAACACGTTAAACCCGAGTTTGCTCAGGATAAACGCCGCCGCCGCGCTGCGTTCACCGGTGTTGCAATACACGATGTATTTTTTCGACCGATCGAAATCCGAGACGTTTTCGCGCAAAGTATACAAAGGCACATTTAGCGCACCATTGATCGCGCGCTCGGCGTGCTCTTCCGGCATACGCACGTCGAGCACCACTGCGCCCTGTCGCGCCATGATCGACGCCATGCCCGGCGTCAACCACTCCACGACCGGCGGCTTCATCACTTCGTCGAACGCTTTCTTGGCAAGCCGCATTAGCTTGCCGTCCTTGATCATCGTCACCGTTGCGTTGCGCGCGGTGTTGGCCAGCAACGCGTCCTCACCGAACGTATCGCCGCGTACGAGATACGCGACCACGGCGTGGCCGGTTTCCAGACTCTTGGAAACTGATGCCGCGCCTTCTTTGATCGCGTAGTAGTAATCGGCTTCCTCGCCTTCGCGGATGATGACATCGTCGGTTTTCACCGGGATTTCTTCGAAACGCTGGAACATGCGCTCGATATTTCCCGTCGGTAATTTGTGCAGCGCGCGCGATTGGAGCAAACGAAACACCCAGCGGTTGGCGTCCGGACTCGGATCGAAATGGCGAAAGTTCTCCGAGCGCGAGAGCTGATCCCAGGTCTGAATCTTCTCCATGTAGCGGCGATCGATCTTGATGATCTGCGCCGTAAATGATGTCACCGTGGCCGTGAACCGTCGCGGCTGCAGATCGCCGAGCGCGTAGCGACCCTGCAAGGAGCTCGCATCGCTCTCTTTCTGTTTGCCGTCGGGATAGTCGCAGCGCACTTTGCCGCTGAGCAGGAAAATCGTCGAATCGTCCGTATCTCCGGCGCGGAACAGGACGTGATCGCGCGCGACTTCTTCCACCTGCGCTTCGCGCGCAAGCTGTTCGAGATTTTCCGGACGCAATTTGTCCAGCGGATAGAATCTGGCCAGATCGTTGGCTTCGATGCTCATCGGTACTCCCCGAGCTTCGATAAAGTGTAGCTCGGTCACGAGGCTACGGGAAATACGGGCAGGTGTCCTATGATGGCCGGATGAACGATTGGACAGCGCACAATCCCGCATCGTCCCGAACCGGT
This sequence comes from Rudaea sp., assembly GCA_040002515.1. Classification (GTDB taxonomy): domain Bacteria; phylum Pseudomonadota; class Gammaproteobacteria; order Xanthomonadales; family Rhodanobacteraceae; genus Rudaea. Next base: position 86,918 of record JBDUEI010000126.1, read on the forward strand.
GAGTTGAACGGTCAGGGCTTCTCGTTCGTCGGCGGCGATGAAATGAACGGGACGTTGGGAAACATCCTCGGCAGCGCGCCGTGGAATGATTTTTCCGATAGCTGGAATCGCCTGCCCTTGGACAACTACTTGGCCGAGCACGGAACGTATCGCCGACGTCGTCATGCGGTGTATTCCTTGTCGCGCAGCGGAAAGGTCGAGCGTCAGGCGCATCAGCCACACTACCAAAGCAAAACCTACAACACCTTGCAGGGCGGCATCGAGCGATGGTTCGAGCCGATCGAACCGGCAATTGGCGCGGGGGAAGTCCTGCTTGTAGTTCTGAAATACTGCGGGAATATTTTCGGAAGTATCGCGCCATCGATTGCAGATTGGCGTGCTGAAGTGCATCAATTCCGCATCGAGGCACGCGCGGATCAGGAAGGTTTGCCGACGCCGGAGGGCGTGCATCGCGATGGTGTCGACTATGTCCTCGTGCTATTGATCGCGCGCAACAATATTGCCAGCGGCACCACGACGATTCATACGGCCGACGGAACGCAACTCGGAAGTTTCACGCTGACGCAGCCGTTGGACGCCGCACTCGTCGACGACGAGCGTGTGTTCCATGGCGTGACGCCGGTGCAGGCCGTCGACGATACACGAGCTGCGTTTCGAGATGTACTGGTCGTAACGTTAGTGAGAATAAACACCATTGTCGCCTCGTGATTCACTCCGCCAAGTCCTCGCGCTGCTTCACCGCTGGGAGCACAGTCCGGTCAGTTGACCGGCCCGCGTGTCACGGGAACTGGCAAACTATAAACCATCATCATCCATCGGCTGGCGCCTGCCGCATCGACAGCCTCGATGAGCGCATTGACGACGACGTTGACTCGGAGCACACCGTCTGGCCCGATTGCCTGGGTCTGAATCATGCCGGGCTCGAACCTGACGCTTACGGGAATGTAGCCGTCGGCCTCGATCAGTGCTTCGTTTACGTAACCGAGTGACTGGCTGATTTGACTCGGCAAACCACGCAGAAGCGTGGACGCAAGCGTCGGATTCTCCAGCGGCAGTGCGCCAATGGCTTGTTCGGACAAGGTTCTAAGTGCTGTCGCCTGGAGTTCTTCGTTCTGCAAATCCCTCACGCGCACGCTCATTTCAAGCAATTGTCTGATCGGCGCCTCTTGCATCGCTCGCGACACGGTGCTGATGAATCTGGCGATTCGGCTGGGATCGCCGGACATCCAGTTGGTCAACCAGGGAAACGGCATGTTGGCCGTTTCTTCCAATAGCTTGACCTGAATGTCGCGGGGAGAGCTCTCCAATCCTTCCTCGACTTTTTCCATAAGGTCAGCCAGTTTCGTCAGCTGAGGTCCGGTCAATTTGTTGGCGGTCGCGATCGCATTGCTGGCCGCTTGCACCAGCGAACTTAGCGTGGCGCCAGGCACTGCCGCCGCCGCAAGGACTTGTTGACCGGCTTTCAGGCCAGCTACGGCCTGTTCTTCGGACTCGAACATCATTTCCAGCGCGCCGTCGCCCGCCGCACCCAGCAAATAAATCGCAGGCACTGATGCCGTCAACGCGGCCAGGATGATCGTCTGATTCGTCGGATCATCCAACAGTCGGCCGCTGGTGAGGCCGTCTTCAATATCCTGCCAGTTCCTGTAGGTCTGCTTGTTGGCCTGATTTGGATAGTCGCCATCGATTCGGTTCGAGCCGACGACAGTGGTATATCCCGACGGCAGCTCGTAGCCGGAGGAAATCTGCTGGCAGGCGACCGAGGTGGTCATCGATTCGATATCGTCATGTGGATTGCAAAGCCACAATCCGCCTTCGACAGCATTGAGATAGTTCTGGCGTTCCGCGACGACGCGTTCCTTGCCCTCGGGATCCATAAGTTCTCCCAATCCACCGTCCAACGGAGCGTTGCTGATTGTTTCCAGCGGCCGTCCATCGGGCGTAGCACCCGTCGTCCTGGTCCAGTGCAATGCGCCAATGTCATCGGTCGTCAGTTGTCGGGTATCGGCAAAATAGTTGTAGGGAGGCGGCGACGAGGTACCGCCACTGCTTCCTGTTCCGCCGCCGGACGACCCGCCGCCTGTGCTTCCACCGCCATGACCGCCGCCACCCGACGTTGATCCGCTGCCTCCCGAGAAAGAAGGTGGATTGCCGGCAACAGGGCTGCACACCTCGATGCATATGATTACGGTGCAGAATCCCACCGGCGCCTGCCCTGTGGGACAAGTGCCTGCGGGAGGTGTGATGCCTCCGGGAACACAGTCCGGGCTAAACGGCGAGCACTCTTGAGCAAAGGCCTGTTCCTGCGCAACGACCGCGCTGCCGAGCAGCCATGGCAGTATCCACATCTTGCCGAGCAGTTTCGGCCGGCACCATTGTCGTGCGATGCGCATCCCTTTGCCGATCATTTTCCGTCTCCGATTCATCATGGTGTCGCGCCCAGTATTCCCATCACCCCATCGCGTTGAGTGCTGCCATTGTGGTCATAGGCGTCGCCCGTTACGGGGAAATCGGCGCTTTCCGTGCTGCCCGCGAAGTAGACCGCCGTATTCGTGCTGTCGAATACGATCTCGCCAAGGCTATTGGCGTAAGTCCCACCGAAGCCGGCGGTATAAGTAACTCGAGATGCGCTCTCCGAGGTTTCCACGCGAACGAGAAAAAAGTTTTCGCCGGTGAAAATGGGCTGGGAATCATCTGCGGATATGTTCTCGTGCGGAATTTTGTTCATCGCAAAATTCGTAAGCGACTTCCGCCGGGCACCGACCACGCTGCAGGCTATATACACGTTGTCGTCAGCGTCCGGAGCCAAACCCTGCGCGACGGCGAGACCGCAGTGATTCGTTGCGCTCTGCAGGCCGAATCCAAGATAAGTCTGGTACGCGAATGCCGGTTTGGTTTCACCTTTCAGATGGCCTTCCGGCGTTACTTTCAGAAGAACCGGATCGCGAAGGCCAGTAAGTTGTGATTGCACCGCCTGTTTGGTCGTGTACAGGCAGAAGGAATTGGTCAACGCCAGGAGATACATGTTGTCGTTCGAGTCGACGGCGACTTTTTCGCCCATCGTGTGATTGATGCGGAGCGGATTCGACGCACTGCAGTCTCCGGCCGCGGAATCGACGACGCTGTAGTTCACCGAGGATAATTCAGCGTCGAATCTCGTCAGGACGGCGTCGGTCATGCCGACCATGCCGTTGAGCGTAAGGGCTTCAGACACCTCGATCGGCACGTATGCATTCGACGTTATCGGGAATTTGGAAACCGTCGGGTATCCCTCGACCACTTCCCACCACCATCGGTCGATGTGGTTGAAGGAACCGCCGACGATCACGTTTTCGCGCGAGTCGACGGCCACGCTCGAAAGCGTCACCGTGCTTTGTTGATCTTCCGTATCTTGTACGCCTAGGTAGGTGCTGCTGACGACGTTGCCGGCATAATCGAGGATCGTCACCACGCCGGATTGCCGGCCGCTTAGCATTTTTTGGTAGGAACCGCCGCTGGTAACGGGCCCGTTCACTACGGGATAAAAACTCGATGTTGTATTGCCGGCGATGACGATGTTGCCTGCCGGCGTGGTCGCCAGTGCATTGATGGCTGTGACACTGGTCGCCGGGCGAAGCGGATCGCCGCTCGGCGTCGGAATGTCGCCGAATAGTTTCGACCACTGCAGCTTCAACGCGGGACCGGGTGGGTCGCCTGAAGATCTCGGCTGGAATTTTTGGACGAAACCGAGCGCACTACCCGGCGGCACGCTCGCGGCGTGATTCGCATCGCCGGTATCGACCAACGTCGTGATGCCTGAAACGTAAAGCGTGCCCCACAGATCAGTCGCCAACCCGGTAATCCGGCACTCGCCGTTCTGAAGCGATGCTCGCCGATCGAGGCGCGACGCTCCAGGCAGAGGCTCCAACGTGGGCTTGGGAGACGGCAGTATTGTGCTGAAGTCGATTTTTGTTTCGTCGCCGTTGAAGCGGCTGACGAAGCACAGCTGTTGCTCACCGTGCAATGTCGCAGGAAACGCACCGCCTCCAAGCGCTGCGAAATCGCGAGAATTCGTGGAGCCGCCAACGTAGATGTTGCCCAAGTAGTCTCGAGCCAATGAAGTGGGATTGTCCTCGCCACTTCCGCCAAGGAAGGTCGCGTAATTCAAAGTCGGCGCGGCGACCGCGAATAATGGAGAGCAAAAACTCGCAAGGTAGAAACAGATTATTGTACATTTACTCATAGTATACCTTTATACAAACTAATTCGGTGTGGCACGATTGTCGACTACGGCAGTGAGAACAGAGCCACCACGCCATCGCTGGCTCCGTCACGGAGCGCAGACACAGCTCCGGCCGACGTGGGCAGATCGCCCGTCTTTGTGGTGCCTGCAATGCCTAGGCTTTTTCCGTCCGCGGCAATTGCGACGCCCATCAGGGCCGTCGAATAAGTGCCGCCAAGCCCGGTGACGGAGTCCACGGCAGACGACGAACCATCCGGCGCGATGGCCAGATGTTCGAGAAAAACGTTCGCTGTCTTCAGATTGCGCAGCTGGCCGGCCGGGACCGAATAGGTTGGCCAGACCGTCGGCTCGGCGCCGACTGCGCTATGAACGATGTAGAGGGACGCGTCGCCACCAGACGAGAGGGTCGGGTCGGTCAACACTTTCATCGAGCCGGCCACATCGTCGCCGAGGTCCAAGTACGTGGCGCAATCCAATGCCTTCCCGACATCGAGGCGCAGTAGATATCCGGCGCTGCCGGAACGGGCATACTTTTGGACGGCGTTGCCCGTGACAGAAAGGCAAGGCGAACTTGTCGTTCCGGTCACATAGATTCGGCCCGTGGCGTCGAGCGAAACTCCCGTGGCATCGGTAACGGCGACGAACCGCGTGGTCAGCGGATCAGGCAGGTTCGCGAGACAAGCCGGGTCCAGACCTGGGTGGATGAAGCTGCCATAGACGAGCTTTTTGAGGTCGGTTGAGAGTACCTGCACAAAACCGCTGGTGGCGTGTTCGGCAGTCTTGCCGACAGCATCGGGGGAAATCTGCAATTCGTTGGAATTCGTGTTCCCTACGGCTATCAGGTTTCCCGCGCTGTCGAGCACGATCTCGTTAACGTGCGTGGTAACGGGAAGTGGCTTTGTATCGAATGGCGATCCGCCCGAGTAGGTGCTCGCTATCGCCGTGCCATCCGTATCGATCACCGTGACGAAACCGGCCACGATGTTGGAATGTATGGTTGCCTGCATCGCACCGGCTATGCCAGGCAACGTGTGAGAATCCGTCCAGCCACCGACGTACGCCTTGCCCGACGCATCCAGGGCGAGTGAGGTAACGAACGTTTTGCTTTTTTCTCCGGTGTAGTGATTTTTCCCGTCGGCTGCAGAATGGGTGTATGCGCCGATAACTGTTGAATAAGCGAGGTTGCGACGAGTGTCGAGCTTGGTAACGAAGCCCATCATGGTTCCGCTCAAGTTGGCAGCGGCGTGATTTCCGTCGCCTTCGATATGGAGCAGACTTGTCGAGCCTGCGACATAAATATTTCCGCTTGCGTCGACGCGAATCGCGGTGGGATTGCAATCTCTATCGCTCCACGCAACGTCCGACGTGCGGACGCCGTCAAAGTAGATCGAAGAAGTAACGCCCGGGGCAGGAAGCACCGTGCTGTTGATGACATGTGTGGCTGTCGGATCCAGCTTCGTCACCACGCACTGCATGCTGCTTTTGTACAAGAAGCCGGCGAAGGCTCCTCGCGTCAGGCCCGGGAAATTTTCTGAACCCGTCGCGCTTACGACGTAGATGTTCTTGGCAGCGTCGAACGCCATCGCTTTAACCAGGTCCGGTCCGCTTCCGCCCAGGTAAGTGGTGCTCGAGAGCGAGGTTCCGGCCACGGACGCAGTTGCAAGCAGGAGAAGAAGTGCGCAACCTGCCGTAGCGAAGCGAGCCGCACGTGTTCGGCTCGATGGGCTTAGGATTGCGTGAGGAAGGGCAGGGTCAGATGCAGTAACGCGAAATTGAAAGAACATTTGCAGATGGCTCTCAGCCGACGTAGATGTCGGGAGAAAGTCTAGAATCGATTTCATGAACCAAACTGACACTTTCAAGCCAAGAAAGAGACGCGGGATGCGCGAAGTCTGGAAGTTTTGCGAATGCGATGTTCGCGGCCATGGGCGGACGAAGCCTTTAGCCGCACCCTTGCGAGTCGGGCAAATCCTGAGCAGATTCGAGCCTGATGGTAAGAAGCAGCTTTTACCCGCCCAAAGAAAAACCCCCTCATCGTGCGATGAGAGGGTTGGATATAAAGCCCCT
>JBDUEI010000127.1:0-12590 GCA_040002515.1 Rudaea sp.
ATCGACCGCCGCGCCGAGCGACGCACCTGGCGCGAGGTTGAACGAAATCGTCGTCGCGGGAAATTGGCCGAGATGATCGATGAGCAGCGGCGAGGCGCGCTCTTCGAGTTTCGTCACGGTGGTGATCGGCACCTGGCCGTTCGCGGCGGGCGCTTGCGTATTGCCTTGCGTGACGCTGGGCGTGGCGCCTTGCGGTGCGCCGCCGGTCACGGATTGCGCGCCGCCCGGCGACGACACCGAACCTTGCGGCGTTTGCGACACCTGATTGGCGTTGCTCAAACCCGGAATGTAGATGCCGTTGAGCGACGCGATGCCGTTCTGGAATTCCGGTTTCACTTCGAGCACGACGCGATACTGATTGGCTTCGGTGAATATCGTCGAGATCAGGCGCTGACCGAAGGCGTCGTACAGCACGTTGTCGATCGCCGCCGGCGTAATGCCCAGCCGGCCGGCGGTGTCGCGGTCGATATTGAGAAAAGCCTGCAAACCTTGTGATTGCAGATCGCTCGCGACATCGGCGAGCTGCGGTTGCTGGCGCAGTTTGTCGAGGAATTTCGGCACCCAGGTGTTCAGTTCGTTGATGTCGGCATCTTCGAGCGTGAACTGGTATTGCGTTCGGCTGACCCGATCCTCGATGGTGAGATCCTGCACCGGCTGCAAGTATAAAGTTATACCGGCCAGGTCTGCCGCCTTGTCCTGCAATCGGCGGATCACGTCTTCGGCGCCGTCGCGCGAACCGTGCGGTTTGAGATTGATGAGATAGCGGCCACTGTTGAGCGTGGTGTTTGTGCCATCGACACCGATGAACGACGACAGCGAATCGACCGCGGGATCCTGCAAGATCAGGGCGGCGAGTCTGTTCTGGCGGTCTGCCATCGCCGGAAACGAAATCGATTGCGGCGCTTCGGAAATGCCTTGGATCACGCCGGTGTCTTGGATCGGGAAAAATCCCTTCGGGATCACGATGTACAAAATGATCGTGACGGCGAGCGTGATGCCGAACACGATCAGCGTGGCGAGCTGACGATCGAGCACCCAGTTCAGCCAGCGGCCGTACACGGCGATCACGCGTTCGATGTATTCGTGACTGCGCCGCGAGAATTTGCTCTCCTGATCCGGCGTGCGATGACGCAGGATTTTCGCGCACAACATCGGCACCAGCGTGAGCGAGACGACGGCGGAAATGATGATGGTCACCGCGAGCGTGATCGCGAATTCGCGGAATAGACGTCCGACTACGTCGCCCATGAAAAGTAGCGGAATCAATACGGCGAGCAACGAGATCGTCAACGAAATGATCGTGAACCCGATTTGTTTCGATCCTTTTAGCGCGGCTTGCAGCGGGCTTTCGCCTTCTTCGAGATAGCGCGAGATGTTCTCGATCATGACGATCGCGTCGTCGACGACGAAGCCGGTGGAAATCGTCAGCGCCATCATGGTCAGATTGTTCAAGCTGAAGCCGGCCAGATACATCACGCCGAACGTGCCGACCAGCGACAACGGAACCGAGAAACTCGGAATGATTGTCGCCGGCAAGTTGCGCAGGAACAGGAAAATCACGAGCACGACGAGCACGACGGCGAGCAGCAATTCGAATTGCACGTCGTGCACGGATGCGCGCACGGTCACGGTGCGATCGGTGAGCACTTGCACGTCGACGCTGGCCGGCATCGATTCGGTAAGACTCGGCAACAACTGCTTGATGCGATCGACGACATCGATGACGTTCGCACCCGGCTGGCGCTGAATGTTCATGATGATCGCGGGCGTGGTGTCTTTCCATGCGGCGAGTCGATTGTTCTCGACACCGTCGACGACATCGGCGACATCGCTCAAGCGCACCGGCGCACCGTTCTTGTAGGCGATTACGATGCCGCGATAGTCATTGGCGGATTTGAGCTGATCGTTGGCGTCGATGGTGTACGAACGTGTCGGTCCGTCGAAACTGCCTTTCGCCGCATTCACGTTCGCGTTGCCGATCGAGTTGCGAAGGTCCTCGAGGCTCATGCCGTACGCGGCGAGCGCGACGGGATTGGCCTGCACGCGCACCGCCGGGCGTTGTCCGCCCGACAGCGTGACCAGACCGACGCCAGTGATCTGCGAAATTTTCTGCGCGAGTCGCGTGTCCGCCAAATCTTCCACTTGTGGTAAAGGCAGCGTTTTGGACATCAGCGCAAGCGCGATGATCGGAGCGTCGGCGGGATTGACCTTGCTGTAGATCGGCGGCGACGGCAGATCGGCGGGCAGAAACGTGCCCGACGCGTTGATCGCCGCCTGCACTTCCTGTTCGGCGACATCGAGCGTGAGATCGAGACTGAATTGTAGCGTCACCACCGATGCGCCGGCCGAACTCGTCGACGACATCTGGTTCAAACCGGGCATCTGGCCGAACTGTTTTTCGAGCGGCGCGGTGACCGACGACGTCATCACTTCCGGACTCGCGCCGGGATACAACGTGGTGATCTGGATCGTCGGGTAATCGACTTCGGGCAGCGCCGACAACGGCAGGAATCGATACGCGAGAATGCCGACGAGTAGAATCGCCGCCATCAGCAAGCTGGTGGCGACGGGGCGCAGGATGAAAATGCGTGACGGATTCATGGCCGGCGATCAGCCGCCCGACGGTGTAGCGTTCGATCCGTTGCCTGGTGCGGCAGAGCCGCTTTGTGCAGGCTGCGCGCCGCCGTCGCGAACCGGCGGACTGGTGCCGGGCGCGCCACCATTGTCGCCTGCGGGAGGTCGGCGTCCTGTTCCTTGATCCTGCGGCTGGCCGGGCTGCGTCGTGGTGCCGCCTTTGCGCCAATGTTTCTGTCCGTCCGGCGATTGTTCCGGCGTTTTCGCCGGCGGCGCATCGCCCGCGGGATTTTCACCAGGCAATTCGACGCGGCTGCCTTCGCGCAAACGATCGGCGCCGTCGGTGACGATGGTTTCGCCAACTTTTAGTCCGCTCGTTACGGCGACACGTTCGCCCTCGGTCGGGCCGGTCTGGATCGTGCGCTGCGCGACGGTGTGATCGGTGTTGACGACGTACACGAACAAACTGTCCGTGCCGCGTTCCAGTGCCGATGTCGGAATCACCATCGCGTCGTGCAACACATCGAGCAAAACGCGCACGTTGACGAACTGATTCGGAAACAGGCTTTCGTCGTCGTTCGCGAATTCGGCTTTCACACGCACGGTGCCGGTGCTGGTGTCGATCTGATTGTCGAGGCTGGCCAACGTGCCGCTGGCGAGTTTGTTTTTCTTGGCGCGATCGAACGCATCGACGGGAAGTTTTTCGCCGGCGTGCATTTTCTTGATCACGTCGGGCAGTTTGTCTTCCGGCAGTGTGAACAACGCATCGATAGGTTTGGTCTGCGTGATCACGGCCACACCGGTGCTGTCGCCGGCCTGCACGTAGTTGCCGGAATCGACGGTGCGCAAACCGACGCGTCCGCTGATCGGTGCGGTAATTTTGCTGTATGTGATATTGAGCTTGGCCATGTCGATCTGGCCTTGATCGGCTTTGATCGTGCCTTCGTACTGCTGCACGAGCGACTTCTGCGAATCGAGTTGTTGCTTCGCAATCGAATCCTGCTCGAACAGGGTTTGATAACGCGCCGCGTCGATCTTCGCGTTGGCGAGCAGCGCCTGATCGCGCGCGAGCGCGCCTTCGGATTGCGTGAGCGTGGCCTGGTATTGGCGCGGATCGATTTCGGCGAGCAGATCGCCTTCGTTGACGCGCTGGCCTTCCTTGAATTTGACGCTGAGCAGCGTGCCGCTGACTTGCGAACGCACGGTGACGTTCCGCAACGGCGTGATGGTGCCGAGTCCGTTGAGGTAAATATTGATGTCGCCGGTCGTGACTTTTGTCGCGCCCACCGGCATCGGTGGTCCGCCTGCCACGCCGCCGGCACCACCGCGGCCACCCCGCGCGCCGCGCGCCGCAGTGTCGGCGGAACGATGCGCGAGCCAGTAACCGCCCAGCGCAAGCACAAGGGCCACGATGACGATGATGACAACGGCGCGCTTGCGCCCTTTCGGCCGCGGACGCGAGGGGTCCCGATCGTTCGGATTCATGTTCATCGATGCGGCAACTGAGTGATGGATGGAACGCCAAGCACGTTAGCGCGCGTGCGACTATATCGCAGTTGCGAGACCGTAAAAGGCTGTAAGCAGATGTAAACGAACGGCGCTGGAACGCCGTTGTCGAGCGTTTATCCAAACCGTACCGGATGCAAGCGCGATTGAAATAGTGCGCTGCGCCATCGGCGTCGCGGATTATTTTTCTTTCTCGAAAATCTGCAGATGGAATTTTCCATCCTTGTCCATCCACGCGTGGCCCATGCCCTCGGTATTGAACGGCGCGGCGATGTTGCCGTTCGCATCCATCGCGATGACGCCGCCGTCGCCGCCGAGTTTCGGAACGACACCCATCACCACTTCATCGGCGGCCTGACGCAACGGCTCGCCGCGGTATTCCACACGCGCGCAGATGTCGCGCGCAGCGGCGGCGCGAATGTAGAACTCGCCCCAACCCGTCGCCGATACGGCGCACTTCGCATTCGCGTAGGTGCCCGCGCCGATGATCGGCGAATCGCCGACGCGGCCGTAACGTTTGTTGGTCATGCCGCCGGTCGAGGTGCCGGCGGCGAGATTGCCTTTCATGTCCAGCGCCACCGCACCGACCGTGCCGTGATGCGACGCCTGCGATTTCGCTTTCTCGGCTTCTTCGTTCAACGCCTGCTGCAACTCGTTCCAGCGCCGTTCCGTGTAGAAATATTTCGGATCGACCAGAGCCATGCCGATCGATTCGGCAAACGTTTCGGCGCCGTCGCCCACGAGCATCACGTGCGGCGATTTTTCCATGACGGCGCGCGCGAGCAAAATGGGATTTTTTACTTTGTGGACATTGGCGACGCTGCCGGCGCGCAATGTCGCGCCATCCATGATCGATGCGTCCAGTTCGTTCTTGCCTTCATGATTGAACACCGCGCCTTTGCCGGCGTTGAATTCCGGTTCGTCTTCCAGAATCACGATCGCGGCGCTCACCGCATCGAGCGACGTGCCGTCGGATTTCAGGATTTTGTAGCCGGTTTCGACCGCCGTCTTCATCACGGCGCGAATGTGCGCTTCGGTTTCAGGCGTGAGACCCGCACGTTCGATTCCGGCGCCGGTGTGGATGATGAAAACCGGCGCGGTGGCATGCGTCATGACGGTGGCGGACGCGAGCGTTGCGGCGAGAATCAGGCGCGACATTTTCATCGTGGGTCCGCGATCAGCGAGGATCGCGCGAGTATATCGCCGCCATCACGTCAGCGCATGCCGCGAGATCATCGCCTGCGGAAATCGAATCGTCGCGGTAGTACCGACGCCAAGTTCGCTATTCATCTCGACCGGCCAGCCAAATCTGTCCGATAGGCGACGCACCAGACTCAAGCCCACGCCGTAACCGCCGCGCTTGGTATTGCCGCCGCGGAAGTACGGCTCGAATGCCTTGCCGAGATCTTCCGCACTCATACCGATGCCGCTGTCTTGCACACGCACGTAGTCGGCGCCGATGTCGACCTTGACGTCGCCCGCCTCGGTATACAAGCACGCGTTGCGGATGAGATTTCCGATCATCGATGCGACGACTTTCGGCGGCGCGTGCAGGAGTAATGTGGCGTGCTCGGTCAGATCGAGATTGACGGGTTTGTTGGCGATCAATGGCTGGGCGCGTTCGATTTCTTCGCGCACCGCTTCGTTGACCAGAAAATCCTCTTCCGCCAGACCGGTGTCGGATTCTCGCGCCAGAAGCAGAAACGCCTCGATCGTCGCTTCCATGTCGCGCACAGAACGGCGAATCCGTTGTACGGCGCGCGCGGAGAATTCCGAAAGTTCTTCTTCCTGCAAAACGTCCGCGGCGACCTTGATGACGGTGAGCGGACTTCGCAATTCATGGCTCGCGTCGCGCGTGAAATTGCGTTCGCGATCGACGAATTCCTCGATGCGCGTGGCGAACGCGTGCAGCGCGCGCGCGAGGGTTTCGACATCGCCATCGAATTCAACGGCCAGATTCTGCGGATCCAGCGCGGCCAGATCCGGATGTTTCGGATTCCAGTCGCGCACGACCTTCGCCAACGTGATGACCGGCGACAATGCACTGCGCGAGGCTCGATACGTCAGCCACGTCGTGATGTAGATGATCACCAGTACCAGGATGAGCGGCACGAAGCCGAACATGAAAGCGAGCCTGGCGACCTGTTCCTGATTGAAAACCAAATATAGCCGTCCGGACGGCCCATCCGAAACCATCACGAGCATGGTGCCGGCGTGCTGAATGCGGTGATAGCCGGGTTCCAGCGTGCGCAACGGTTCGGGCAGCGTGGTTTTTTCAGCGCCGTCCGGAACGAGGTAACCGGTCATGTTCGCGGTGACCGGAACCGGCGTCAGCGCATTGTTGTGCACGCTGTTCCAGAAAAAATCCGCCTCGCCGATCAGCGCGTGTTTGATCAGCACGTCTTCGAGAACCGTCGCCGCCGCATACACGCCGAGGATCGTGGCGAGACTAATCGCTGCGACCTGCAGGATGTAGACCGTCCAGATTTTGCGACGGATGCCGGAGCGCGTCGACATCGGCGGCTCAGGCGATCTTGCTGGCCGCCACTTCGGCATCCAGATCGGCCAGTCGATAGCCCGCGCTGTGGATCGTGTGCAGCAACTGCTTCTGGAACGGCTTGTCTATAATTTTGCGCAAATTATACAAATGACTGCGCAACGTATCGGAATCCGGCAGCAGATCGCCCCACACTTCGCGCTCGATATCGCGGCGACTGACCACACGCGGCGATTCGCGCATGAGGATGCCGAGCAGCTTCAACCCGATCGGCGACACGGTCAGTTCCTGGGCTTCGCGCGTGAGGCGCAATGTCGCCGTATCCAAAACCAGATCGCCGACACGCAGCACTTCGGCACTGACCTGGCGCCGGTCGCGACGGATCAGCGCACGAACACGCGCTTCGAGTTCGCGGATTTCGAATGGCTTGACGAGATAGTCGTCTGCGCCCGCATCGAGACCAGTGAGCTTGTCATCGAGCGTATCGCGCGCGGTGAGCATGAGCACGGGCGTCGATTTTTTTCCTTCGACGCGCAGCTTGCGGCACACTTCGAGCCCGTCCATGCCGGGCAACATCAGGTCGAGGATGACGACGTCATAGCTGTTCGATACCGCCAGGTGCAGTCCGGTCACGCCATCAGTCGCATAATCCAGACTATAGCCGCGGCGTTCCAGAAACTCGCCGACCATCTCGGAAATGCCGCGGTTGTCTTCGACGAGAAGAATGAGTCCCGCCTGCTCTTCGCGCTGTTTCATGGCACTGGCCCTCTTCACATTTGTGAAGAATGCCGGATCGGCGGTGAGCGGGCCGTGAATGGAGTTATTCGAAGTCGTCGACGAAGATGTCGTCCGGCGCATATTCGAGGGCGCCGATATCCGCGGCAACACCGAAGACTCTCGTGTATCCGCGCTGATCTACGATTGAGCCGGCAGCATTGTTGCCCGCGTTGCGCACGAGACTGGTAAGCAACCAGGCGTGAGTCTGAGTCGGGCCGCCATTGTCGGCAAGCGGGAGCAGCAACGGATCGGCGCTCAGCGTATCTGAGGGCAACGTCGTCATCGTCGCTGCCATGACGAGGTTGTTCGCGCCGCTGAAGGTGACGCTGTATTGCGCCGACACATCGTCTCCGCTCACCGTCGCGTGATTGTTCGCGATGATCGTGGATTGCAGAGTTTGTCCGGCGCCGCCATGCGCGGCGACGTAGACACCGCCGCCTTTCGCGGCCGTGTTCTGCGCAATCGTCGAAGATGTGATCACAAGATCGTTGAATACCCGCGCGAAGATGCCGCCGCCGCCTTTCAATTTTGCGGTGTTACCGGAAATCGTGCTGTTACCGATCGTCAGGCCGGCATGCGTGGCGATGCCGCCGCCGGTGCCGTCGGTATAGTTGTTAGAGAGCGTCGAGCGAGTAATCGAGCCGCCATCGTCGACAAACAGGCCGGCACCCGTATCGTACGTACCGAACATGCCGGCGGGATCGCCGATGGCCCGATTGCCGCTGATCGTGCTGTCGTATACCGCCGCGGTGCTGCGATAGGCGAACGCACCGCCGCCGTACGATGCTGTGAGCGTCGTCAGCAACGAGCCCTGCGCGGTATTGTCGGAAAGTGTACTTGTATACATCGCCAACCCAGGCGAAAGAATGCCGCCGCCGTAAGCACCTTCACCGACGGCTTTGCAGTTCTTTACGACAGAATGATCGAGCGTGACCAAAGCATTCGAAAGAATGCACGCGCCACCGGCGATCTTATAGCCCGCAACTTGGTTGAATCCATCGCGAACAGTGACGTCGCGCAAAACCAGAGAGGTATACCCGTAGTGCAAAAAAACGCGATCTGCGCCGTTCCCGCCGATGACGGTATCGGCGGCACTGCGGCCCTGGATCGTCAATGAGTCTGCGTAAATCGGGATGACGCCGTTGGACAACGTTAGCGCCGCGCACGTCAAGCCGCTCAGATCGACCACATCGCCATCGACAGCGCCGCTGATGACAGACCGCAATGTTCCAGGCGTGCCGTCATCGGCGCAGCTGGTGACCACGAGCGTGTCCGAGGTCAGGCGAGGCGTTGTTTTGTGTTTTGCATCCATAGCTCGGAACAGAGACGCTACGGCCGTTCGATCGCCCGGCACCCAATGAGGTGGAATGTCCGCCTGAAGTGGGGCCGCCTGCCCCGTCGAAAGGACCGCGAAGGCCAAGCCCATAGAAAGGGCCAATGCTGTGCGGGCGGGAGCTGTGGCATTGATAATCATTTGCGGTCTCTATTCACGAACAGTTATTTGACGGTAACAGGGTTAAGAGACGCGAAAACAAATATGAATCGGACAACTTTCGGACTTTGCCAGCAAATCCTGTCGGCTGACAACTTGCTTCAGCCAGACAGCGACCATTACTCTTGACGAAACGAGGTCTGTCCTAAGCGATGTCCCAAGCCGAAAAACGCCGCCACCCGCGCTTGTCGATCTACTCCGCTGCGCTCGCCGTCAGCAATGGCGAAGGATACCTGTCCGACGTCAAAGACCTTTCGCAAAGCGGCGCGTGCATCGGTCGGCCGAAAAACTGGCCGGCCTCGGCACCGGCGGCGTGCCGACTGTTCTTTATTTTCGATCAGGAAACGGTAATCGGCATCGACGCGCGCATCATGCGCACGACGGACGAAGAGATCGGTGTGGAATTCACGCCGGATCAGAATGAACGTATCGAGAGTCTGTTGTACGAATCCAGATTTCTGGATCGGGATGTGCTGTAGCTGAGTCATGCTGGCGCCGCGCGCGCAGGATTCTTGCGGTTACTCATGCGCGTCGCGCTGAACCAATAGTCTGATTACGCCTTCAATGAGGCTATGAATTCTTCCGCGGATAGACCAGCTTGCTTCAGCACGCCAGCTAAAGTGCCAACCTTGACTTCACGGTGGTTGGGCACCACGCAACCAGCGCTGCCGCGACGAAGAACTATGTGACTGCCTTTTTGCCGAGCAATTACAAAACCCAGACTTTGAAGAGCACGCACGACCTCCGCGCCGGAGACGTGAGGCAGGCTAGGCATGCACCGCTACTTCAAAAGTCGTGAGGAGTGGGTGCCCTACAAACGAGAGAGGGAATTCTTCGAGGAAAAGTTCAGTGGCCTCGCGAAGATTAACCAGCGCCTCTTCGACAGTTTCGCCTTGAGAGGTTGAGCCAGTTTCCGGATTTAAGGCTGTAAAGCCGCCTTCTTGAGCAGGAAGCAGAACTGCGGTGAGAAGCATGGGAGATACCTCAAGATTCAGCAGTTTCTATTGTCGCGCAAACTCCGGCCGGAGCCTAACTACCACTAACCGGCCATCAGCGCGCGAACGATGCCGAACCCGGCGATGATCCAGAACACGACGATCGGCAGTGTCGAGAGCATCATGCCGAGCGTGCGTTTTTTCGGATCGCTGACGTAGGTGAAGGAATAAATCAGCCGACCGATCACGAACACTGCGCCGATGGCTGCGACATAAGTGGGATACCAATAGCGCACCGCAAGCCACATCGACGGAAGAAACATGATCAGCGATTCGACAGTGTTCTGTTGCACGCGGAAATAGCGTTCGAATACCTCGTTTCCCGTCGTCGCCGGCGCGCGGATGCCGTAGCGCGTTCGCGCGCGCGAAACCTGGAAGATGAAAAAGAAATATTCGAGCAGCGCGAGCAGTGTGACGACATCGACCCAAATCATCGTGCGATTCCCCAACCGATTTCAGAACTTCAGACGGCCGGTAACGACTTGCCACCACATCACCCAGTCGCCGATGAAACTATACAGCGGATAGGTGAACGTCGCCGGTCGGTTGCGCTCGAAGAAATAGTGGCCGACCCAGGCGAAGCCGTAACCGATCAACGGCAACAGCCACAGCCACGTCCAGCGCTGCGTGGCGAGCGCGACGATCAACACGGCCAGCACCAGCGTCGAGCCGATCACGTGCAGGCGGCGGCTGGTGCGATTGGAATGCTCGGTCAAATAGAACGAATAGAAATCGCGGAAGCTGGCGTAACGGCTCGGCATGCGCGGATTCTCTGCTTACGCCGACGTGCGTGCAAGTCAACCGCAACGGGTGCGCTGCGTTGTAACGCGTGCAGACGGCGTCAACAATTTCGCGATGGCGCCCTGCCCCGACGGATCCCGTTGCGAGCGGGATCCTTTTGCCAGCGGCGGGCACCATCCCCGGCCCGCCGCTGTTTTCTTCGTGGATTCAGTCTTCGTCGCCCTCGTGATTTTTCGGGACGCTGACTTTGCCGCGCACATTCTTGTGATGCACATCGCCGCTGCCGGCGGATTTCACGATGAGATCGCCGCCGATATCCGAGGCGACCACACCGCCCGAACCGATCGAATCGATCTGTACCGTGGCGCCGGCGCCTCGCACCGTGACATCGCCGGAGCCAACGGTTTCGATATGCACGCCTTGTGTGACTTCGGTAAATGTCAGATCGCCGGAACCGACGCGACCGACATGAACATCACCGCGCACGTTCGTGGCTTGGATGTCGCCGGACCCTGAGTGCTGAACATCGAGCGAGCCGACGTCGTGCGCCTGCACGTCGCCGGAATGCACGTCGACGATCACCGGACCGTCGACACGATTGATCATCACGTCGCCTGAGTGCGAGGAGAAATCCAGCGACGACAAATTCTTCAAATCCGCGTCACCCGAATTGCTGCGCACACGCAACGCGAGCGCCATCGGCAAACGAACTTCCAGATCGATATAGGCGTAGTTCGAGCCGACCAGATTGAATGTCTGTTGCTCCGCTTGATGCGTGGTGAGCGTGACGGTGTTGCCATCGCGACGCTGCTCGATAGTCAGGCCGGCCAGGCGCGACGCATCCGATGAACAGGCCCGCGCGCGCACTTCGATCTTGGTCAGCGCGGGAACGCCCTCGGCGCGTAAGTCGCTGGAACCGAGCGTTGTTTCGAGCGTGCGCAGTCCAGCCGCATCGATGTCCAGATTACGCGGTTCCTGGAACGCACATTCGCCCGCTACCGCCCTGGCGGAAAACAGGATCAAAGTCGAAACGATCGCAAAACGCATGGTGCACCTCCGCATGAATTACCGGTTCAGATGCATGCCCGCGCTTCAGGGTTTAAGCCGGCCTGCCTTGTCGTCGGCCTTGGCGCGATCCCAATACGCGTCCTGCTCGGCAAGCGTTTTGCCGTCGAGTTGGGTGGCTTCTTCAGCGGCCAGCGCTTCCATGCGGCGAAAACGGCGCTCGAATTTCGCGTTGGCCTGGCGCAGCGCGCTGGAATAGTCGACGTGGGTGAGACGGGCGAGATTCACGGCGACGAACAAGACGTCGCCGACTTCGTCGGCAACGCGCGCCGGATCGGCACCGGACTCGAGCTCTGCGCGCACTTCATCGATTTCCTCGCGAAGTTTGTCGAGCACGGGCAGCGGATCGCTCCAATCGAATCCGATGCGCGACGCGCGTTTCTGCAATTTCAGCGCGCGCTGCCATTCCGGAATGCCGCGCGAAATACCCGCGAGAAGACTCGTATCGCTATCGCCACTCGATTCGCGTTCGCGCCGCTTGTGTTCTTCCCACGCGATCGTTTGCGATTCGACGTCTTCAAGTTTGGCGCCATCGGCAAATACGTGCGGATGGCGGCGAATCATCTTGTCGCAAATCGATTCGACCACCGCTGCGAAATCGAAATCGCCGCGTTCCTCGCCCATGCGCGCATGAAATACGACTTGCAATAAAAGATCGCCGAGCTCGTCGCGCAAATCGCTGTAATCGTGACGATCGATCGCATCGGCGACTTCGTACGCTTCTTCGATCGTATATGGCGCGATCGTTTCGAAAGTCTGCTTGATGTCCCACGTGCAACCGCTTTGCGGATCACGCAGAGCCGCCATGATCTTCAGCAAATCGTCGATCGAACGCTCGCTCACGCGGCCGAACCGGCGATCAATCCCGGCCAATCGACGCTCGGATCACCGCACGCCAGAAAATCCGGATTGAGCAGCGATTCCTTCGTGTTGTAGCGCAACG
>JBDUEI010000128.1:0-15396 GCA_040002515.1 Rudaea sp.
AAAACTCACTTTCGGAACTCGATGCCAATCGCGTCGGTTCCTTTCTCAGGAAGACCATCATGATCGTCAATCGACGCGAATTTCTCGGCACTGTGGGTCCGGCGCTCGTCGGCGCAGCATCGCTTCTATCGACTTCCGTTTCCGTTGGCGCGCCAGTTCGTCCGGCGTGGAAGATTGCAGTGTTCGACGCCTTTCCGATCTTCGATCCTCGTTCGGTTTCTGCGCTGGTCGAACAGCTATTCCCGCAAAAAGCCGCGGAATTGAACAACGTGTGGCGGACTCGACAATTCGAGTATCAATGGCTGCGATCGATCACGGGTCACTACGCGGATTTTCGTCAGGCGACGGAAGACGCGCTGGTGTACGCGGCCAAGCAGTTGAAGCTCGATCTTCCGGCAGATAAACGCACTCAGTTGATGAGCGCGTACGAACAGCTCAATGCCTGGCCCGATGTCGTTCCGGCATTGCATGCGCTGAAAGATGCCGGACTGCGTCTTGCCTTTCTGTCGAACATGACGCGCGGCATGTTGGATGCCAACATCGCCCACGCAGGGCTCCACGGCGTTTTCGAGCAAGTTCTCAGCACGGATCAGAAGAAAGTATACAAACCCGATCCGCGCGCGTATCAGCTCGCCATCGACGCGTTCAAGGTCAAGCGCGAAGAGATTCTTTTCGTCGCGTTCGCCGGCTGGGATGCGGCGGGCGCCAAGTTGTTTGGTTATCCGACGTTTTGGGTGAACCGTCTGAATCTACCCGTCGAAGAACTGGGCGCGATGCCGGATGCCGCCGGGGCCGGGCTGCAAGACCTGGTGAGTTTCGTCACCCGTCGCAGCTAGCGACGGGCGACCTGCTCGATTGCTCTCGACCGTTTCAGCTCTGGTCGGCAGAGCGTTCCTTGCCCAACGCCGCGTAATCGGCGGGACGTGTTTTGTCGTCGTCGGCCTCGGTGTGCATGCTCTTGCGAAAACTCTTGATCGCCGCGCCCAGATCGCCGCCGAGACTTCCCAGACGTTTCGAACCGAACAGCATGACGACGATCAAGGCGACGATGATCCAGTGGCTGAACCCGGCTGCGCCCATGATGGTTTCTCCTCTATGGCGATAGAAATTATTCAAATGCGATGTGCGCGAACTCCGATCGCGCTCGTCGGCAAGACGACGTTCGATTCGCGCCACGGAAATGTTCAAGATCACGCAGCGAAGCATTTTATTCCCGGATTTTCTCCGGCCATCCCGATGCGATGATCGTCGCGTAGGAATAAAAAACGCTGCTCGTCGGTCTATGCTGCATGACGAATGAAATTCCCGACTCGATAGAATCCGCACCGCGCCATTCGCAAGCATTGCTCACTGGCATCCAGACGCAACTCGGCATCGTGCCGAGTCTGTTTCGCCTGGTTTCGTTGAGCCCCACTGCGCTCGATGGATTCACCGCCGTTTTTCGCGCCGCGCACGACGACGGGTTGTCGCCGGCGTTGCGTTCCGGCATCGCGTTGGCGGTTTGCGAAGCGCATGAGGATTCGTACGGTTTATCGATGCATCGGTTTCTCGCCAAACGCGATGTCGGTTTGGATGAGCAGGAAATCGTCGCCAACCGTGATGGACAATCTCGCGATCCGCAACGTCAAGCCGCGTTGAAATTCGCGTTGAAAGTTCTACATGCCAAAGGACAGGTGTCGTCAGGCGAACTGGACGCACTGCACGAAGCGGGATTTACAAAAACAAACATTATTGAAATCGTGCAGCACATCGCTTTCACTATATGGTCGTGTTATCTGAGCAGCGTTGCGTCGTTGCCCGCGGAGTTTCCGCTCATCGTGCCGCGCAGTCGCGCCTAGTTCGAGGATTGTTTTATGCATAGCGCGGAACGTGCCGGGATTTTCGAAAGCGGCGCACGAAAGAAAAATCCGGGTCGGCTGCAGCAACTTTTCAACGCCGCGCAAGAGCGGACGAGCGTCGATCACGAAACGCTGTTGCGTTCGATGGATGCAACGCCACAAGAACGACAGGCCGTCGGCGCGTTGTTGCGTGCGCAGGATAAACGCTCGGTGGTCCTCGATACTCCCGTCCTGGACTGGGTACGACAATTCGAGAACTGCGCGTATTCGGAGAAGGCGATTTATGGACGCGAAATCGGCAACTTCACGCTGGAAGAAGTGATCGGTCGCGGTGGCTCGGCGGACGTCTATCGTGCTCGCGAAGTGCGGGGCGAGCGTCGCGTGGCGGCGGTCAAGCTCATCCACAAAGGCGTGTATTCGCCGAACGGCCGACGCCGTTTTCAGCGCGAAGCGCAGATTCTTGCCCAACTGCAACATCCGAACATCGCCGCGCTGCTCGACTTCGGCATAACCGCGTGGGGCATGCCGTACCTTGCACTCGAACATATCGAAGGCACGGACATCATCGCCTACGCCAACCTGCATGCACTGAACCCGCGCGAACGCGTCGCCATGCTCGTGCGCGTTTGCAACGGATTGAATGCGGCTCACGCGCAACGCATCGTCCATCGCGATATCAAGCCGGGCAATATCCTCGTCACCGTCGACGGCGACGTGAAGGTCGTCGATTTTGGCATCGGCAAACTTCATAACGAAGACGACGCAACCGCGACCATCGAAGTTGCGCTCACGCCATCGTATGCGGCGCCCGAGCAGTACGAAGGCGGCGTCGCGCGCCCAAGCGCAGACGTCTACGCGTTGGGTGTGCTGGCATCGGAATTGTTGCTGGGTGTGCGGCTCGGTCCGGATTGCGCGTGGCCGAAAGGACCGATCGCCGATGTCGTTCGCGAACGTTGGCGACGCATGCCGCGCGCGTTGAAACGTGTCGTATCCACGGCGCTGAAATCGACGCCTGCGCATCGTTATCAATCGGCTGGCGAACTTGCCGACGTGCTGGATGCGGCACTCGTGAATCGTGCCCGGCCGATGCCGCGCGCGAGTTCGAGAAGCGTTGTCGATCTCATCGCGGGTTTGCGTCGTTCGCTGTCGGCGTACCTTCTTCCGACGGCGACGTTCATTCTAGGCGCGCTCGTTTGCGCGCTGTGGATGTCGCGATACGAATTGAATGCGTCTGCAGCCGCGCGGCATTACGACATGCACGGATCCCAAAACGACGTATCCATGCACGAACAAAATGAGAACGGGCGAGGGTGATGAATCCGGTCCAGTCGAGGCTATAACAATATTGGCGACGAGCATTATCGGAGACCGGCTCGACATCGCTGCGAAGTATTGCTAGATTCTACGAAATTCATCGTAAATGGTCGGCGCATCGGTCAGGCTCCGGCGTCTTCTTTCTTATCATCGGTCCGGCATCGGTAAATATGGATTACATGACGGCTTCAGATTCGTGCACCATGACGATGGCTCCATCGGCCGATGACGATTATTTCTACGGCACGGCTTTCGCGTCGTCCGGCGTCAACGAATCGTTTCCGAAAGTGTACGGTGAGCTTCGCAAACTCGCGCGACGCGAATTGCGGCGTGGATCAAAACACACGCTCTACACCACCGAGCTGGTACACGAAATCTATGTGAAGATTTGTCTCAACGATGCGCTGGCGTTCGAAAGCGAAGCGCGTTTCTACAATTACGCAGCGATCGCGATGCGTCACATTCTGGTCGACCGGGCCACACGCCGCGCCCGCGTGAAATTCGGAGGCGATCTGGTGCAGGTGGATCTGACCGATCCGGAATTGAGCAAGGTCACGAATAGTCCGACCCTCGCACTTGCGCTCGATGCGGCTCTGCGCCAACTCGAACGGGAAGATCCGCGCGCCGCCAAAGTCGTCGAGCTTCATTATTTCGCGGGCCTCTCGCTCTCGCGCGTGGGCGAGCTGCTCGGCGTCACGCGACGCACCGTCGATCGCGACTGGGCTTTTGCCCGCGCTTTCTTAAGCTCGAACGTGCCTGAAGAAGACGAATCGGCTGCGTGAATCTTGCGCAAGTTACACCAAGCGAAATATTGCGGTGTCCGCTTCGCGGCCGCATCGTGTCGCTTTTCGAGACTGCGATTTCTTCATAGTGGGCGAACCGGGCCAATCAGACGCCCGGTTTAAGACCTCAATTCGGAGAGACATCCATGAAGAAGTTTGCAACGTGTTTGGTGCTTATCGGTTCGCTCGCGTCCGGCGTCGCGGCGATGGCGGCCGACGATCGCGTCGGAATCAAAGAGTGTGACGATTACATCGACCAGTATCAGGCGTGCGTGAACGATAAAGTTCCGCAGCAATCGCGTGATGCGCTGACGACATCGCTGAATCAGATGCGCTCGAGCTGGAAAGCTGCCGCGTCCAGCCCGGCGGCGAAAGACAGTCTCGCGCAAGCGTGCGTGCAGGCCAAGCAAACGGCGAAGGCGACACTTTCCGCCTATGGCTGCACGAATTTCTAGTGCGGTTTACCGAAGTGACCATGTTTTATGGTCACTTCGGTTTCTCACAAGTTCAACCTTTGCGTTGCGTCGAGATTCCCATCCGGCGCGTCCGATGTGCGCCGATTCCCATTAGCAGCACGAGCAATCCGAGCAGTGTCCACACGGCATTCGCCGGTACCGGTACGGTGGCGCTCGTGCCGCCGCGAATGACGGTCGATGCACTCGAACTCGTCTGCGTGGTCTGATCGCTCGTCACGACGGCGGTGTTGATTATCGTGCCGGTGACATTCGCGCCGATCGTGAACGTCACCGCCGACAGCGTAACGCTTTGTCCCGCATTGAGCGTGCCGAGATTGCACGGGAATCCACCGGCGCACGGCGCGCTGGCCGATACGAATGTCAGTCCCGCCGGTGGCGTGTCGGACAACGTCACGTTCGATGCGATGCTCGCGCCCGCGTTCGTGACCGTGATCGTGTAGGCGATGGTGCCGCCCGCCGTGGCTGTCGCAGGTCCCGTCTTCACGATCTGGATTTGTGGCGACGCGACCGGTACGACCACCGTGCTCGAACAGTTGGCCGCACCGGGACACGTCGGATCGCCGCCGCCGCTAACGCTGGCGGTGTTGACGAGCGTGGTGCCGCTGGCGGCAGCTGTGGGCGTAACCGGGATGATGAAACTTGTCGTCGCTCCGACCGCAAATCCAGATGGAATCGTGCAGGTGATTTGCTGACCATTCGCCGTGCAGGAAGCGGGCAATGTGCCGATCGTCAGATCAGCAGGAATGTTGTCGACGACGCTCGCGACGGATGTCGTCGTGGCCGCACCGCTGTTCGTCACTTGCAGCGTGTAGCTCGCCGCAACGCCGACCGCAAACTGCGCAGTGCTGGCGGTTTTCACGATCGTCAACTGCGGAGCGCCGACGGGCGTTGTCACCGTACTCGTACAATGCGCCGCGCTCGGGCAGGTCGGATCACCGCCGCCGCTCACGGTGGCGGTGTTCACCAACGCGGTTCCGTCGGCCGCATTCGTCGGTGTCACTGGGACGATGAAGCTTAGTGTCGCGTTGGCCGCGAGGCCGGACGCGATCGTGCATGTGACCTGCTGACCCGAACCCGTGCATCCGGACGGCAACGTTCCGATCGTCAAATTGCTCGGGACGTTGTCGGTGATCGTCGCGGCGGCCGTGGTCGCGGCGGCGCCCGTGTTGGTTACCTGCAACGTATAGCTGGCTAGTACGCCGACGACGAAACTCGATGCGCTCGCGGTCTTGACGAGCGTAAGTTGTGGCGCTCCGACCGGTGTGTCGACCGTGCTCGAACAGCGGCTGGCGTTCGGACATGTCGGATCGCCGCCGCCGCCCACGGACGCGATATTCACCAATGTCGTTCCGCTCGCCGCCGCTGTCGGCGTAACGGGAATGATGAAACTCACCGACCCACCCGGCGCGAGACCGAGCGGCACGACGCAGCTCACCAGTTGTCCGGAAGACGTGCATCCTGATGGCAATGTGCCGATGGTCAGATTGCTGGGAATACTGTCGGAAATCGTTGCGACATCCGTGGTCGCCGCCGCGCCGGTGTTGGTCACCTGCAACGTGTAAGTTGCCGGCGTGCCGACGACGAAGGTCGGCGTGCTCGCGCTCTTGACGAGCGTCAACTGCGGCGCGCCGACCGGCGTGATCACGGTACCCGAACAATGTGCGGCGGCCGGACACGTCGTGTCGCCGCCACCGGAAACCGTCGCGGTATTCACGAGCGTGCTGGCACTCGCGGCGGCCGTGGGCGTCACCGGAATCGTGAAGCTCACCGGCGAGCCGGTCGCCAATCCCGCGGCAATCGTGCAGGTGATTTGCTGTCCGATCGCCGAACACGCGGCGGGCAAGGTGCCGATCACCAAGTTGCCCGGCACGTTGTCGGTGACCGTGGCGATGGCTGTCGTTGCTGCGGTGCCGACGTTCGTCACCTGCAAGGTGTAACTCGCCGGAACGTTGATCGTGAAGGCGCTCGAACTGGCCGTTTTCTGGATCGACAATTGAGGCGCGTCGACCGGCGTGTCGACCGTGCTCGAGCAACGCGTCGCTTGCGGACAACCGACATCGCCACCACCGCTCACGGTGGCGGTGTTTTCCAGAGTCTTCCCGTCCGCACTAGCAAGCGGCGTTACGGCAATCGTGAAACTCACCGGCGCACCACTGGCGAGACCGGCCGCGATGGTGCAACTGACTTGCTGACCGGTGACGTTGCAGCCGGCAACAGGTCCGTTGATCTGCAGATCGCTCGGTACGTTATCGGTGACGGTTGCGATCGATGTCGTTGCCGCCGAACCGGTGTTGGTTACCTGCAAGGTATACGTCGCCGGTACGCCGACCACGAAGTTCGTCGTGTTCGCTGTCTTGACGATCGACAATTGCACCGCATTCGTTGGCGTACTAACCGTGCTCGTGCAATGACTCGCGGCCGGGCACGTCGGATCTCCACCGCCGGATACGGTCGCCGTGTTGACGAGCGTCGTACCGTTCGCAGCGGCGTTCGGCGTTACCGGAATCGTGAACGTTACAGGTGTGCCCGTCGCCAGTCCCGCAGCTATCGTGCAACTGATTTGCTGGCCGGCATTGGAGCATTCCGGCGGCAGCGTTCCGAGTGTAAGTCCGCTCGGAATATTGTCCGTGACGGTGGCGACTTGCGTCGTTGCCGCGGTGCCGGTGTTGATGACTTGCAGCGTGTAGCTGGCGGCGACACCGACCACGAAGTTCGATGTGCTCGCCGTCTTCTGAATCGTCAACTGCGGCGCGTCGACGGGTGTGCTGACCGAACTCGAACACCGCGTCGCACCAGGACAGGTCGGATCGCCGCCACCAGCCACCGTCGCGGTGTTCAGAATCGTGGTGCCGTCGGCTGAATCGGTTGGCGTGACCTGGATCGTAAAGGACGCCGGCGATCCGGTCGCGAAACCCGCCGCGATCGTACACGTAACCTGTTGACCGGACGTCGTGCATCCGGCGGATACCGTTCCGATCGTCAGATCGCTCGGAATATTGTCGGTGATCGTCGTGATATCGGTCGTGGCAGCCGAACCCGTGTTGGTGACCGTCAACGTGTAGATCGCCGGCACACCCACGACGAAATTCGGCGCGCTCGCGGTCTTCTGGATCGTCAGTTGCGGCGCGTCGACCGGCGTGTTGACGGTGCTCGTGCAGGTCGCAGCGCCGGGACAGGTCGGATCACCGCCGCCCGTCACGTTGGCAATGTTCGTCAACGTCGTGCCGCTCGCCGCCGCAGTCGGCGTGACCGGAATCACGAAGCTCACTGGCGAACCGGTCGCGAGTCCCGCAGGAATCGTGCACGTGACTTGCTGGCCGATCGCGCTGCAGGTTCCGGTCAATGTTCCGATCGTGAGATTGCTCGGGATGTTGTCGGTGACCGTGGTGACATCGGTCGTCGCCGCCGTGCCGGTGTTGGTAACTTGTAAGGTGTAACTCGCCGGAACTCCGACGACGAAGAAGCTTCCGCTCGCGGTCTTCTGGATCGAGAGTTGCGGTGCGTCGACCGGCGTGCTGACCGTGCTCGTGCAGCGCGTCGGGCCTGGACATGTCGGATCGCCACCACCGGTGGCATCGGCCGTGTTCGTCAGCGTGGTGCCGCTCGCGGCCGCAGTCGGCGTGACCGGAATCACGAAGCTGATCGGCGAACCGGTGGCGAGACCCGAGGCGATCGTGCATGTCACGATCTGTCCGGCCACGGCGCAGCCTGAGGGCATGGTTCCAATCGTGAGATTGCCCGGAATGTTGTCGGTGATCGTAGTGATGTCGGTCGTCGCCGCGGTGCCGGTGTTCGTCACCTGCAATGTGTAAGAACCCGCAACACCGACCACGAAATTGGCCGCGCTGGCGGTCTTGACGATCGTCAATTGCGGCGCATCGACCGGCGTGGTAACCGAACTGGTGCAGCGCGTTTGCGCGGGACAGGTCGGATCGCCGCCGCCGGTGACGGTCGCCGTGTTCATCAGCATCGTGCCGCTCGCCGCGGCGGTCGGCGTAACCGGAATGACGAAACTCACCGGCGTTCCTGTGGCCAGGCCCGGCGCGATAGTGCAGGACACGGATTGTCCCGCGCTCGTGCAACCCGCGGGCAATGTGCCGATCGTCAGATCGTTCGGAATGTTGTCGGAGATCGTCGCGGCGGCGGTCGTGGCCGCAGTGCCAGTGTTGGTCACCTGCAACGTGTAAGACGCGGGCTGATTGATGACGAACGACGCGGCGCTGGCGGTCTTCTGAATCGAGAGTTGCGGCGCGCTGACCGTTGTCATGATCGTGCTGACGCAATTGGCCGGCAACGTGCCCGCCGTCGCTCCGTTCGGGCATCCCGGATCGCCGCCGCCGGTCGTGATCGCGGTGTTGGTGAGCGATTGTCCCGACAGCGACGCTTGCGGCGTCACCGGAATCGCAAACGTCACTGGTGCATTCGTCGCCAGCGGCGCCGGCTGCGTGCAGGTCACTTGCTGCAACATGTTCGTGCAGGCCGCTG
Source organism: Rudaea sp. (assembly GCA_040002515.1). GTDB lineage: Bacteria > Pseudomonadota > Gammaproteobacteria > Xanthomonadales > Rhodanobacteraceae > Rudaea. Next base: position 8,896 of record JBDUEI010000128.1, read on the forward strand.
GCAAGGTGCCGATCGTCAAGCCGGCAGGAATCTGATCGATCACGGTCGCGACACTGGTTGTCGCCGCCGTGCCGATGTTCGTGAGTTGCAGTGAATAGATCGCCGGTTGATTGATCACGAAAGTCGACGGCGATGCGGTTTTGACGATCTTCAACTGCGGTGCGGTGACCGTGTTGTTGATCGTGCTCGTGCAATTCGGTCCGCCCGGACAACTCGGATCACCGCCGCCGGTGAGCGCGGCGGTGTTCGCAATACTCTGGCCGCTGGCGGCCGCGGTCGGCGTCACTGGAATCGAGAAGCTCACGCTATTGCCGACAGCGAGCCCCGCCGCGAGCGGACACGTGACGGTCTGGCCGCTGTTCGTGCAGCCGCCGGTCAACGTTCCGATGACGAGGTTCGCGTCGAGCGTATCGGTGATCGTTCCGGCCAGCGCAGGCGCTTGCCCGGTGTTGGAGACAATGATCGTGTAAGTGTTCTGCACACCGACCGTGAGATTGCCCGGCAAACTTTTTTGCACGGTGAGATGCGGCGCGTTGACCGGCGTGTTGATCGTGCTCTGGCAATGCGTATCGCCCGTGCAAGGATCGCCGCCGCCACTCACCGTGGCCGTGTTGGTGGCGGGCGATGCCGTACCCACGCCGATCGACACCGGTACCGTGATCGAACCAGCGTTGGAGCCGGGCAGCAGGACCAATGCGTAGGTGCAGTTGACTTGCGTCGTGGTGCTCGCCGCGCAGTTCCAGTTGATGCCGTTCGGTGTGGCGGTGATCGTGATGCCGCTCGGCATCGGGTCGATCACGCTGATCGCGCCGGCGGTGCTGCTCGTGCCGACGTTACCGACCAGGATCGAGTACGTGCCGGTCTGACCGACCGCGAACGAGGTCGGACTCGCGCTCTTCATGATCGAGAGGCGCTGCGCGCCGCCGTTCGTGTTCGTCACCGTCGCGCTGCGCGTGCAGGGCGGTGTGGTGCATGTCGTTCCGGCCGGTGGCGTCACGTTGACGGTGTTGACGATGTTGCCCGTCGTCGCCAGCGCGACGATGCCGGTGACATCGATCTGAATGCTCGCGCCGGCGGCGAGCGTGACGTTGTTCAAGACGATGCTATTGCCCGCTCCGCTGGCGCCGGTGCCTGCCGCGATGTTGTCGCAGTCCGCACCCGCGCTCGACGCGGAACACGTCCACGACGAAACGGTAACGGTGGCCGGAACGGTATCGGTTACGGTCACGCCGATGAGATCGCTCGGACCGTTGTTGGTGACGATGATCTGGTAATTGAGTGGACCGTTCGGTAGGTATGTCGATGTCGGCGTCGCGGTCTTGGTCACGGCAAGATCAGCCGAAACCACAAGCGTGTCCGTATCGGTCGACTGGTTATTCGCCGGCGTGTTGTCGACGACGGTTCCCGGCACCGCGATGGTGGCCGTGTTTGCGATCGATCCCGTCAGGTTGGATGCGATCGCCGCGTTCACCGTGAATGTCGCGGTGCCGTTCTTCAGCAACGACACCAGCGCATTGATCGCGCCGTTTCCACTGGCGGGACACGCGGAGCCTGCCGATGGTGTGCAGGTCCAGCTCGTGAAGGTCATCCCGGCCGGCGGTGTGTCGATGACGTTGGCACCGGCCACATCGTTCGGCCCATTGTTCGTCGCGATGATCGTGTAGGTGGTCGTGCCGCCCGCGTTCACTTGCGTCACGTGATCATCTTTCGAAATCGACAGATCCGCCGAACCGGTGGCGGCGAGCGTCGCCGAAACGGGCAGGATATTGGTGATGCCCTGATTGCTGGTGAGTATGTTGGCCGGCAACGAGTTGATCAGGTTGCCCGCTGCCGTCGCCACGACGTTGACGTTCAACAGACACACCGATCCTATTCCGACATTCGCATTCGCCAATTGCAATGTAGTGCCGCCGGCGACCGCGGTGAGCGTCGCGCCGCTGCAACCGCCGCCGCTGAACGACGCGGCTGGTGTCGGCGCGATGACCATGCCCAAAGGCAACGCGTCGATCAAGCCGACGTTGGTCAACGCGATGGCGCCGGGATTGTTGTTGAGAATCTGTACCGTCATCTGCGACACGCCGTTGATCGCGACGAGGTTCGGACTGAATCCTTTGCTCAGGCTCAGGAAGGTGGTGACGCGCGTCAACGTCGCGCTGGCGGCGGCATTGGTGAAACCTTCTGTTGTCGTTACTGCGCCGGCGGGAATTGTGTTCGTCGCCGTACCCGCACTTCCTGTGGGCGTGGTGACGCGCAGGGTCACCGTACAACTCGTCGCCGCACCCGCGGGGCCGACCGCGAGACTCGCCCCGGATAGCGATACGGACGTCGCGCCGGTCGCGGCCGTGACGGTGCCGCCGGTGCAGGTCGTGGTCGCGGGGAGCGTCGCCGACACGGTATGGCCGGCCGGCAAATTGTCGGTGAACGCAATGCCGCTGATGGCAACCGCATTAGCCGCCCGCGTAACGGTAATCGTCAGCAGCGAATCCTGGCCGGCAAAAACCGTGGTGGGCGAAAACGATTTGGACACGCTCAGTGCTGCAGCGACGCTCACCGACGCCGTGATCGGGGACGTGTTGGTGCCTTGATCCGTGACGATTCCGCCGGTGGCGATCGTGTTGGTGTGATTGCCCGTCGCGGCCGTCGGCCCGATTAGAACCGGTACCACGATCGTGCACGAACCGCTCGCCGGAATGACGCCGCCGGCCGCCGTGATCGATGTTCCGGCCACCGGTGCGGTGACCGTCGTCCCGACGCAGGTGGTGGTGGACGCGGCCGCGACGGTGAAACCGGCTCCCATCGTGGTCAGCAAATCCGTGACGCTGGTGATCGCTGCCGGCGTCGCCGACGCGTTGGTCAGCGTGATCGTCAAGTTGAGCGTATTGCCTTGAACGACGTTGCCGGTGAACGCTTTGGACGCCGTGATATTGCTGAGCGGATTGATCGTGAGCGTCGCATTGTTCGCCGGATAATTCACACCACCGAAATTGCCGGCGGGGAACGTGTTCGAATCGGCCAGTGGACCGGCGGTGCTGTTGGTACCGGTTACCTTGACCGTCAGCGTGCACGTCACGGACGTATTGCCCGCGCCGCTTGCGACGCCGGCGAGGCTGCCTCCTGAGATGGATACAGAAGCGTTGCCCGAACCGATACTTGCCGTGCCGCCCGTGCAGGTGGTGGCCGCCGTTCCGGGAACCGCGGTCATGATGTAGGGCGCCAGTGGGAATGTATCGGTGAAGTTGATCGGTGTCAGCGTGCTGACGTTCAAATTCCCGAACGTGATCGTCAATGTCGATTGCGCGCCGCTGAGGATCGTCGCGGGCGAGAACGCTTTGGTTACCTGAGCGCCGGTCTGTACGCGGACCGAAGCCGAAAAAGCCGTGTTGGATACGCCTTGATCGGAAGTCAGCGCGTTTGCGGCGATCGAGTTCGTGACGTTGGTATTGAAAACCGCATTCGGGCTGGCCGCCACGACGTCGACGGAAAACGTACACGAGCCATTCGCAGGAATCGTGGCGCCGCTGATCGAAACGGAGCTGGCCGTGCTGCTGGTGGTGCCGGGCACGCAGGTCGTGGTGAGATTGGGCGTCGCCGCAACCGCCAGTTGCGCGGGCAACGTGTCGGTGAGTGCGACGCCGGTGAGCGCAATGCCGTTGCTGTTCGGTAGCGTGATCGTCAGGCGGCTCGGCGCGGTGTCGTTGCCGTGAATCGTGGTCGGCGAAAACGCTTTGCTGCCGGCCACCGGTGCCAGCGCGACGACGGTCAACGTCGCCTGCGTGCTTTGCAGGTTGGTGCCTTGCGAGGACGTTACCGCATTGGCCGGAATCGTATTGACGTAGCTGCTCGATGCAGCCGCAACGACATCGACGCTGAAAGAACAGGTACCCGGATTGGTGCTCGTGGCCGCCGGAATGGTGCCGCCACTGAGCGCAGCCGTCGTACCGCGGGCCGTAGCGGTCACGGTGCCGCCGCACGAGGTGGTCGTGTTCGGCGGTGTTGCCACCGTCAAGCCGGAGGGCAGCGAATCGGTGAGCGAAACGGCCGTCGCCGCACTGCTGCTCGTGTTGATCAGCGAGATCGTCAGCGTCGATTTTTGTCCGACCGAAACCGAAATCGGGTTGAAGCCCTTGTTGATGCCTACATCGGCATGAGCCGCCGTTGTCGTCCCCATCGCGCCGAGCAAAACCAGCGAAACGAGAGCAAGACGCTGAATATTCGATTTCATCACGAGTAATTCCAATGGATAACGCCAGTGAGCGAAGGGGGAATCGCGGCCAAAATCAGCGATTCCGATCAATCCTCTCACTGTGACACCAATTCATAACTATTTGTATGTATCCATAGGTCAAGTACGCCCGCGAACGTTGGAAGAAAACCCTCATGGACGGTTCTGGGTGGCTGAAGGATCGATTCGGACCGCTACTGGAAAAAAACGGCCGCTGATTCGAGGCGGCCGTGTGGCTTCGACATGCCACGAGCGGAATCGGTCTTTGCGTCGCGTTGCGCGCGCGAACCGGGCTATTCAATCGCTCGCGTCGATCGTTGCGGATTCAATGCGGATCGTTCGACTCGCGCAGCAACGCCGAGATCACTTTCCTCAGCCTCTGTCGATCATCGAGCAGACGTTCGATGATTCGCAGAAGGTCGGGCGAGGCGTCGGCATACGCCAACTCGATGCGCTCGAGGATTCTTGCGTTGAATCCGAATTCCGACTGGACGTCGTGCCGATCGGTCCCGTTGCGGAGTTCCTTGGCGGCGCGGACGCTTTGTAGATCGAGAGGCTTGCGCATGCGGCTACTCAACGTGCGCGTCTGAAGCGTTTGCCGAGATAAGCACGGGAAAGACTCACTTTGCGCACGCTTTGGTACGCACGAGCCAGCGACGAGACGGTTTCGAATCCCACCGCCGCGGCGATACAACTCAAGGGTTGTTCGGATTCCACGATGAGGCGAGATGCGTGCTGAATCCTGATGCTCATCAAATAGTGATAAGGCGATCGGCCAAACCGAGAACGAAACACGCGGATGAAATGAAACGTCGATAGCCCGTGCGCGTCGGCGAAACGCGAACTGCAAAATTTCTCGTAGTATTGTTCGTGAATCAGGTGCCGCGCGAGGTCTGCTGCGATTCGCGCTCGAGAAGGGCGCGTCGAAGTTTCTGTCGCATGCGCTAGCGCACCGTCAGATGCGTCGCCAAGTTGCCGACGATCGGAATCGGCATCCTGATTCGAATCGCGCCGCTCGGGAATCGCATAGATTTCGCGAATGATCCGACGAAGCTGGAATCCATGGTCTTCGCAATCCTGCACGAGCGCGTCGATCATCACGAGGTGATCGCCATCCATCGGCGCAAGAGGCTCTGCTGTCCAACGACAAATCGTGCTCAGCGGCAGCGACAGCATGCGTGAAGCATCGCGCTTGCCACGTTGCAGTGAGAGTATGCGCGCCAGCCCGACCAGCGAATCCGGATATCGATACCGCACGCGTCGTGATTTCCAGATATCGAAACTTCCCGCCCGCGAAGAAATCATGACGACTTCCTGCTCTTATGACTCTGCACGATCCGGGGCAGCGATGCCGCCGGCGAACGCACGCGCTGCGAGCGACGGGATGTCGTGCGCAATTGCGTCGCGTTGGCGCCGAATCTTTTTTTCAAAGCGCGAGTGAGCGCTGAGCGACTCTCGAATCCGACCGCGGACGCGACATCGCCGACGCAGGTATCGGCGCTTTGGAGAAGTTGCTGCGCCTGTTCAATCCGGCACCGCGAGATCGCCGCGTAAGGCGTTTCTCCGAACACCGTTCCGTAAAGTCGAATGAACCGCCACACGGAATAGTTCGCGCTGAATGCAAGGCTCTTGATGTTGAGCGCACGATGCGTGTTGCTGACGAGGTGGTTTCGCGCACGCTGAAGTCGCATGAATATGGTGCGCTTCTGTTGCAGGCTACGACCCGGGCAACGCGCGATGAGCGATTCGAAAGGGCGCTGCAAGTGGTCGATCAATTCCGTCACAACGACGACGCGATTGACCGCGCCTGAGATCGGCGATGCGTCGTCTTCCGAGGCGCGCAGCGTACGCACGATCAGGCGGCACGCGTGGCGAGTCGCGCGGTGCAGCGCGGGGAACAGCAACGACTCCCGGCACGATCCGAAATCCGTTCCGCTCATCAGAATTCGCCAGTGCGCGATGGTGGCGACGAAACCGATCACACGTCCTGTCGCACCGGTGACGATGTCCAGCGGCCGCTGCGAATCCGAGACCACTATCGATCGGCGATCGAGTGACGTCACCGCGTCGCCGTAAATCGCTTTTGCGCTGCCTCGGCACGACCACCAGATTCCTGTGCATCCCGCCGGGACTCTGAACGTCGAGTCCGGACCTATCCGACAGATAAAAAAATGCGGATCGCCGGTCGCGGCGGACAGTGCGTCGCCAAGAATTTTGTGCGATCGAGCAGGGAAGGTGTTGACGACGAAATTCACCGCAAAAGTATGCGGATGAGGCGA